>NZ_CP103851.1:0-314460 GCF_024925465.1 Ralstonia pseudosolanacearum
GACTATCGGTTGCCCGACGTGGCATTGCTGACCGCCGCATCGCCCGACACCATGACGGTGCCGGCCGAGCATCTGGAGGAAACCAGCCACCTGATCACCCAGCGCCTGGCCGAGTTCAAGGTGCCGGTGACGGTGGTGGGCGCATCCGCCGGTCCGGTCATCACGCGCTTCGAGGTCGATCCGGCCATCGGCGTGCGCGGGGCGCAGGTGGTGGGCCTGATGAAGGATCTGGCGCGCGCACTGGGCGTGACCTCCATCCGCGTGGTCGAGACCATTCCCGGCAAGACCTGCATGGGGCTGGAGCTGCCCAACGCGCGGCGCGCCATGATCCGCCTGTCGGAGGTGGTGAATGCGCCCGACTTCCAGTCGCACGCGTCACACCTGGTCCTGGCCATGGGCAAGGACATCACGGGCACCCCGGTGGTGACCGACCTGGCGCGCGCGCCGCACCTGCTGGTCGCGGGCACCACGGGCTCGGGCAAGTCGGTGGCCGTCAACGCGATGATCCTGTCGATGCTGTACAAGGCCACGCCGGAAGACGTGCGCCTGATCATGATCGACCCGAAGATGCTGGAGCTGTCCGTCTACGAGGGCATTCCGCACCTGCTGGCGCCGGTCGTCACCGACATGAAGCAGGCCGCGCACGCGCTCAACTGGTGCGTGGGCGAGATGGAGAAGCGCTACCGGCTGATGTCGGCCCTGGGCGTGCGCAACCTGGCCGGCTACAACCAGAAGATCCGCGCCGCGCAGCAGGCCGGCCACAAGGTGCCGAACCCGTTCTCGCTGACGCCCGACGCGCCCGAGCCGCTGTCCACGCTGCCGATGATCGTGGTGGTGATCGATGAGCTGGCCGACCTGATGATGGTCGCCGGCAAGAAGATCGAAGAGCTGATCGCGCGGCTGGCGCAGAAGGCGCGCGCGGCCGGCATCCACCTGATCCTGGCGACGCAGCGGCCGTCGGTGGATGTCATCACGGGGCTCATCAAGGCCAACATCCCGACGCGCGTGGCGTTCCAGGTGTCGTCCAAGATCGACTCGCGCACCATCCTCGACCAGATGGGTGCCGAAACGCTGCTGGGGCAGGGCGACATGCTGTTCCTGCCGCCCGGCACGGGCTATCCGCAGCGCGTGCACGGCGCGTTCGTCGCCGACGAGGAAGTGCACCGCGTGGTGGAGCACTGGAAACAGTTCGGCGAGCCCGAGTACGACGAGGCCATCCTGGCCGGCGATCCGGCCGAAGCCGCCGCCGGCGAGCTGTTCGGCGAGGGCGGCGACGCCGAGGCCGATCCGCTGTACGACGAGGCCGCCGCCTTCGTGCTCAACACGCGGCGCGCATCCATCTCCGCCGTGCAGCGGCAGCTGCGCATCGGCTACAACCGCGCCGCGCGGCTGATCGAGCAGATGGAGGCGGCGGGGCTGGTGTCGCCGATGGGGCGCAATGGCGCACGCGAGGTCATCGCGCCGGGCGGCGGGGACTGAGCGAGCGGGTTTGTGCGCTGCCGCCCCGGTGCCCCGGGGCCGATGCGGACAGCAAAATGCAAGGCGTCGATTCGCCCGGACGGCAGCGCGTTCGCGGCGGTCGGCCGCCGGACGGCGGGCATGCGCGCATGCTGGAAGTGCAGTCCCACTCGACGGGACATGAGGTGCATCGCCATGTCCAAGCACAGTCTTCGCTTTCCATCGATCCTGTCCCGCCACACCGCGCAGACCACCAGGGACACGGCGACGCAGGGCAACGACCCACCGGCCACCGCACGGAGCGGCCAGCGGCAGAGCCTCTTTCGCGGGTTGCTGCCGATCGGCAAGCGGCGCGGCGCGGACAGCCCGCCGGGCGCCGGCACGCAGACCGGCAGCCCACCCCGCGTCACCGCCGCGAGCCCCCGCCTGTCGCGGCAAGCGAGCCGGGCAGGGGAAACCGGCCCGGCTCGGCAGGTGCCGACGCCCCACATGAGCGACGACCCATCGCTATCCGGCTCGCCGGGCCGGCAGGTTGAGCCGGACACCGCCTCACTGCAGAGAACCGGCAGCGGACGGATCGACGCCGACGCACTCGCCGGCCATCCGGACCAGAGCGATGCGGGCTGGGGGATCCGCTTCCTGCACAACGCGCGCCTCAGGGCGGCACGGGAAGCCGGTGGGGATGCCGCAACGGCCATCCAGCCGCACGCCGGGCCGACGCCCGAGATCGAGACGGTGCCAGTGCCGACACCGTCCACACCGGCCCCCGCCCCCTTGGAGGCGGGAACCAAGCGGGCACGTGGTATCGCAGTGATGCCGCTGAACCGGCAGACGCCATCGCCATCGCCGTCGCCGCCGAGCGTATCCCCCACCCGCGCCAACGCCCGCATCAACCGGCTGCCGTCCGGACCGAAGATCGACGGCATGCCCGAGCCGTGGACCTCGATGCGCGGCCTCGACCACGAGACACTCTCCGCGCTCACCGAAGCGCTTGGCCTGGGGCCGCTGGACCCCGCACCGATGGCGCACGAGGCCCAGGTCGACCAGGCCGGGCGTCTGCTGCGCAAGGCGATCATCGAATCCGTCGAGCTGCCGTTGGCGAACACGGTCAGGAAGCTGCCCTTTTTCGAGGGCCTGGTCCCGGGCGTGCAGGGGCAGCTCGGCCTTGCCACCTCGGGCGCCGATTGCGTCATCAGCGAGCGCGAGCGGCATGGCAAGCATCTGCTGCGCGTGCAGTTCCGCGCGTCGATCGATCGGGGCGATCCCAGGCTGGGGACCCAGCCCGAGTCGCCCAACTACCGGGCCGTGGAGATCGTCGCGCAAGGGCTTGCCGATGCGATCAATCCGGAGTACCGGACGGACCAGCGGCACTACGAGATCGAGTTCGTCAGCGCCAGCAAGCACAAGGACAGCAGCGCCGCGGTGTTCATCGAGCACTTCGCCAAGCACGCGCGCGTCGCCAAACCGCGCCAGATCAAGGTGACAGCCGCCACCATCAACGATGCGCATCTCCGGAACAGCGATGTCTTCCGCGCCCTGAATCCGGAGCAGATGAACAAGCTCGCGCGGGCAGCGGACATCGCGCACCTCAACTTCGAGGAGGAGACCTCGACCCGCGACGGCAGGGTCAGCCACAACCTGCGCCTCTTCTTCGGCGGCACCCAGAACCTGCGCGACTACGGCCAGGCGGCCGCCAGCGCCACGGGCGGGGTTGGCAGCGTGCTCAGCGCCGCCAGGAAAGCCGCGCAGATCACCGCGCAGGCCATCGACGCGCTGCAGCGCGAGGGCCACGAGGTGCGCTTCGATTTCATCGGCGGCGCTTCGATGGGCGGTGCCGCCGCCCAGGTCTTTGCGGCCGCACTGCAAAGCCGCATCAAGCTTGCCGCGCCGGCGCCGCTGGTGCTGCTCGATCCGCAGCTGTTGAACAGAGCGCAGGCGCGCCACGCGACCAAAGGCGGCGAGCACGAGTACGATTTCGCCAGCCCGCGCGGCGTGGCCATCACGCTTGACTACCCGGCCGATCCCCGCAAGAGCCTGATGGGGCGGATGAAGGGCCTTGGCTACAGCTATCCCGGCCTGGTGCGGATCCACCTGGCATTGCAGGAGGGCGACCGGTGCAAGCAGCTCGACAATGGGGATTGGGTCGACCGGCCCCCGAAGGCGTACGGCCCGCCCCTGACGGGCTATCACGGCGACCCCTCGCTCTACAAGAAAGCCGTCCTGAGGTTCACCGGGAATATGACGATGCGACTATGAGGCGCGCGCGCCGGGGCCGATCACCCCGTGCGTTTGCGATGCGGCGGGCCCGATCGGGGCAAGATGCCATCGAGAAGGCCACCAATGCGCAAGCCCCCGTCGCCTCAAGCTTCGACTCAGATGTCGAAGTACAGATAAAACTCCCAAGGATGCGGCCGCAGCTTCAGCGTGTCGATTTCGCGCGTGCGCTTGTAGTCGATCCAGGTCCGGATCACGTCGTCGGTGAAGACATCGCCCTTGCGCAGGAAATACGAATCGGCTTCCAGCGCCTCCAGCGATTCTTCGAGTGAGCCGGGGACTTGCCGGATCTTCTCGGCTTCCTCCGGCGGCAGTTCGTAGATGTTCCGGTCGAGCGGCTCGCCCGGGTCCGTCTGATGCGCAATGCCGTCCAGACCGGCCATCAGCATCGCAGCGAACGCGAGGTAGGCATTGGCGGAGGGGTCCGGGCAACGGAATTCCACGCGCCGTGCGGCGGGCGCATCCGAATACATGGGGATGCGGGCAGCGGCCGAGCGGTTGCGCTGCGACATGGCCAGGTTGACCGGCGCCTCGTATCCCGGCACGAGGCGCTTGTAGGAGTTCGTGCTCGGCGCGCAGAAGGCCATCAGGGCCGGTGCGTGCTTGAGCAGGCCGCCGATGTACCAGCGGCACAGCTGGGACGTCAGCGCCCAGCCGCCGGCGTCGTAGAACAGGTTCTCGCCGTCCTTCCACAGGCTCTGGTGGCAATGCATGCCGCTCGCGTTGTCGGCGAACAGCGGCTTGGGCATGAACGTCGCGACCTTGCCGTGCCGGCGCGCGACGTTCTTGCAGATGTACTTGTACAGCATGACGTTGTCGGCCATGCGCGTCAGCGGCGCGAAGCGCATGTCGATTTCGTTCTGGCCCGCCGTGGCGACCTCGTGGTGATGCACCTCGACCCGGATGCCGGCCTGCATCAGCGCGAGCACGATCTCGGAGCGGATGTCCTGCAGCGTGTCGTGCGGCGGCACGGGAAAGTAGCCCTCCTTGTAGCGCTGCTTGTAGCCGAGGTTGCCGCCGCCGTAGGCGCCTTCGTCGCGGCCGGAGGTCCATTCGCCCTCGGCGGATTCCACGTGGTAGTAGCCCGAGTGCTGGTCTTGCCCGAACCGGATGGAATCGAAGATGAAGAACTCCAGCTCGGGGCCGAAGTAGCAGGTCGTGGCGATGCCGCTGTGCTGCAGGTGGCGCTCGGCCTTTTTGGCGATATAGCGCGGATCGCGCGAATACGGCTGATGCAGGACGGGGTCGATCACGTCGCAGATCAGCGCCAGCGTAGTCGTCTCGCAGAACGGATCGATGAACGCCGTGGCCGGGTCCGGCCTGACCAGCATGTCGGACTCGTGAATCTCCTGGAAGCCGCGGATCGACGAGCCGTCGAACCCGATGCCGGCCTCGAACAGCTCATCGTTGACTTCCGGCAGCGTGATCGAGAAGTGCTGCCACAGGCCGGGCAGGTCCGTGAACCGGAGGTCCACCACCTGGACGGCGCGCTGCCGGATCAGATCGATCACCTCACCCGGATTCCTGGGCGGCTCGGCGCGATAGCTGCCCGGTTCCACTGAGACGGTGCCCATGGCTGCCTCCCTGGTCTGGCCGCGCATAGTCCAACATTAGGTCACATCGCCGGGGCGGGAAAGGAAAGTGCCTTGTGCGTGCCTTTGCGCCACGGGCCTTTGACCGCGCGCCTGGCGCAGCCGCTTGGCAGCGGACGGCAACAGCCGTCCGGCCGTGCTTTTTGTGACCCGGCCGCTACGCGGGGAGCCGGATGATCGCAGCCATGGCAAGGGGCGCGCGCGGCGTCCAGAAGCGACTTAATCGGATAGGTGATATGTGTCAATTGCATGCCTCGATATGGCATGCCCCGTTTCGCTGATGCTGCTTCCGCTTCGCGGTGCCTTGCCCGATACGCACGCCCCACGACTTAGCCTCGGAGATGCCTGCCCAAGGTCGGGCAGGCATCTCCCATCCCACTTCGTAAGAGGCCAGCATGAGTACCAACATTTCCGGATCGGCAAGCCCGACCTTGCCGTCAGCCGGGGCGGGCGCCAACGGGCCGGTCGCGAACAATCCCGGCCTTCCGTCCTCCCTGTTCTTCCAGTTCGATCACCCCACCGGGCCGAGCCGTCCGGATCTGCCGCCCGAGCTGTTCTTCAAGTTCGACGAGTCGACCTGCGCGCGGCGGCGCAGGCGATGCTGAACGATCCCGCCCTGTACCAGGCCATCGGCGGCGACGACGGGAAGTTCGCGCGGAAAGACATCGCGAAGTTTGCCCGGTTCCACCCGCAGGTCCTGACCTGGAACAGCGGCACGCTCAACGACAGCCAGCTGGAAATCACATCCATCCTGGCCCGCCACAAGGACAAGCTGCCGCTGGACTGGCAGTCCATCCAGGACAAGGCCAACGATCCCAGCACGCCGTCCGACCTGAAGGCCGCGCTGCAGGCGCTGGCCAACGATCCGGCGCTGTTCTTCGCCATCGGCTCGCAGGGCGACGGCAACTGCAAGGGCAAGATCAAGGCCGGCGACGTGAGCAAGTTCGCGGACAACCACCCGCAGGTGGAGGAGTACAACCGCAAGAAGGCCGAAGGCTATGTGAAGAACTACATCCCGTCCGACGCGAAGCCGGGCGACAAGCCTTCCGCCATGACGCAGAACGATGCGCTGCGCGAGCTGTACCGCTACTCCGACTACCTGCCGAAGAAGCTGGACATGGAAGCCTTCCAGCGCATCGTCGACGGTGACTCGGATGTGAAGAAGGCACCGCCGCAGGTGATCGCCGCGGCCGAGTATTTCCTGCAGAACCGCAACGAGTGGGCGAGCCTGAACAAGATGGACGACCCCGACAAGCGGGTGGGCAAGTCGGACTTCCTGCAGCGCGCCGCGTCGGCCGTGCACCTGAGCAAGGAAGACCTGCAGACCGTGTCGACCATCAACAGCAATCTCGACGTGTTCTTCAAGGACGGCCAGAAGATCACCCGCGACCGGCTGTCGGCGATGTCGCAGGACGAGAGCCTGTCTCCGGCCGTGCGCAACGCGGCCAAGCAGCTGCTGCAGGATCCGCTGCTGTACGGGCTGATCAACAACGCCAACTCGGGCTACAAGACGAAGAACGGCTTCTTCAGCTTCGGCGGCCCGACGGTGGACTCCGGCGTGATCGGCAAGACGGATTTCGAGAAGTTCATGTCGAGCATGACGGATGCCAACAAGACGGTCCAGGCGCGCAAGACGCATCCGGCCAACTCGGAGGCCAGCCAGAGCGCCGTTGCCGACATGGGCATGGGCATGGAAGACCAGCCCGACATCAAGGCGGTCAAGAAGAGCGGCGGCGCCCTGAAGAAGGTCATGGACAAGATCCTGACCATCTACTCGAAGGTGATGGACATCGCGTCGCAGGTGGTCGGTGCGCTGGGCATCATTCCGGGGCTGGGTGAAATCGCGGACGCGCTGTCGATGGGGATGGCGGCCGGGGCTTCGGCGGCCAAGGTGCTGTCGACCCTGCTGAACGGCGGCAGCCTCAAGAAGGCGCTGGCCGAGGCGGGCATCAACCTGGCATCGGCCGCGCTGGGGGCCGTCGCCGGGCCGGAAGCGCGGGTGGCGCTCAAGAGCGGCTTGACCAAGATGCTCGTGGAGAAGGTGGCCAACACCGGCATCGATCTGGCGTTCGACGAGGCGAAGAAGTTCGTGGACGGTTATCTGCAGGACCTGAAGGGCCGTCTGCATAACACCGCGGCCAACACGCTCAACACCGGTGCCAACTGGGTGTCCGGCAAGACGCAGGACTTCCTGGCGAACCCGGTGCAGAGCTTGACGCCCCATCTGAATATTCCCGGGATCACCCCGTATCAGCCGGGCTATCCGATGGTGGCGCCGGCGGCCTGACGATCGTTCTCGCTGTCCTTGTACCGCTATGAGGATTGGCCGGGATTCATAAAAAATCCGCCACATCTTCACTAAGTCGCTGATTTTTAGAGAAAACTGCCCCAGGGACGGATAGCGGACCGCCGCCCCCAAACGAAAGGGCCCGCAAATGCGGGCCCCTGAAAAGACTGGAAGCATCCCGTCTAGACGACGCTTTAATGCAGGTGGATTGAAATCAGGGGCACTGTGGCGGGCACATGCCCTTGCCAGTCGGCACTACTCGGGCACCAGTTGTCCGGCGGGCTGCACCGTCTCTTCCCGAGCGTGCTGCGCATCGGCCGCGTTGCCGGGCCGGATCCTGAACCAGATGGAGTACATGGCCGGCAGGAACACCAGGGTCAAGATTGTCCCGGCAAACGTCCCGCCGATGAGCGTGTAGGCGAGTGCACCCCAGAACACCGAATGGGTCAGCGGAATGAAGGCCAGGATGGCGGCCAAGGCGGTGAGAATCACCGGCCGCGCCCGCTGGACGGTGGCCTCCACCACCGCCCGGAACGGGTCCAACCCTTCGTCCTTGTTGTGCTGGATCTGCCCGATGAGGATCAGCGTGTTGCGCATCAAGATGCCCGACAGCGCAATCAGGCCGACCAGCGCGTTGATGCCGAACGGCTTCCCAAACAGGATCAACGTGGGTACCACACCGATCAAGCCGAGAGGGCTGGTCAGGAACACCATGACCATCGCCGGGATGGACCGCACCTGAAAGATGAGGATCAGCAGTGTGACCGCCAACATGATCGGGAACAGCGGCAGCATGGCCTTCGTCGCCTTGCCCGATTCTTCGATGGAACCCGCTTGTTCAATGCGGTATCCGCCGGGCAGTTTCTCGATGATGGGCTGGAGCTGCTTGGCTATTGCGGTCGACACGTCAGGCGGTTGCAGACCCTCGGCAATATCGCCGCGCACAGTGATGGTCGGCATGCGATCGCGCCGGCGGATGATGGGCTCTTCCATGCGCACGTCGATCTTGCCCACTTGCGAGAGCGGAATGCGCTGCCCATTGGCACCGGCCAACGTGAAGTCGCCAATCTTGGCGGGATCGAGTCGAACGTTGCCGGCTGAGCGCGCGGTCACCTGCACGGTGCGGATGTCTTCGCGCACCGCCGTCACCGGAATGCCGTTGAGCAGGAATTGCAGTTGTTGCGCAACGGCGCTGGAGGTCAATCCAACCGCCTGCAAGCGATCCTGCTGCAAGGTGAAGTGCAACGTGGGTACGCGCGTGCCCCAGTCGGTGTTGACCGTCCGCATCATCGGGCTGGCGTCCATGACCTGACGCACATCGGCCGCGATGCGTTGCAACGTCTGTGCGTCCGGGCCAGTGACACGGTAGGCGACGGGGAATGGCGAATACGGACCGAACACGAGCTGCGTCACCCGCACGCGTGCCTCGGGGGCCAGACCATCGGCAACAGCTTGGCGCAGGCGCTGCTTCAACGCATCGCGCTCTTCCTGGCTGTCGGTACGGATCACGATCTTGGCGAACGACGGATCGGGCAATTCTGGCGCCATCGCCAGATAGAAGCGCGGCGCGCCCTGGCCAACGTAGGCCGTCACGATCTTGGCTTCCTTCTGTTTGGCCAGCCACGCTTCCACCTTGGCCGTGGCGGCGTCGGTCTGGTTGATCGACGTGCCATAGGGCATCTGTACCTCGACCAGCACTTCGGGGCGATCCGAAATCGGGAAGAACTGTTTCTTGACCACAGACATGCCCGCGATGGCCAAGACGAAGAGGCCGACCACCGAACCCGCGACGAGCCATTTTCTTGCAATCACGCGCCCGAGCAACAGGCGGAAGCGGTTGTAGCGCGGCGTGTCGTAAATCGCATCGTGGCCGCCTTCGACCTTCTTGAAATCGGGCAGCATCTTCACGCCCAGGTACGGCGTGAACACCACTGCGACGACCCAGGACGCAATCAGCGCAATGCCCACGATCCAGAACATATTGCTGGTGTATTCACCCGCGGTGGATCGCGCAAAGCCATTGGGCATGAAGCCGACGGCGGTCACCAGCGTGCCCGACAGCATGGGCGCCGCAGTGTGGCTCCACGCATAAGCCGACGCGGCAACGCGGCTGTAACCCTCTTCCATCTTCACCACCATCATTTCGATGGCGATGATGGCGTCGTCCACCAACAGGCCCAGTGCCAGAATCAAAGACCCCAGTGTGATGCGGTCGAAATTTTTGCCGGTTGCTGCCATCACCACAAACACCACGGCCAGCGTGAGCGGCACGGCAGCGGCCACCACCAGACCTGCACGCCAGCCCATGCTGACGAAGCTCACCACCATGACCACCAGCAAAGCGACGAAGAACTTGAGCATGAACTCATCGACGGCAGCGGCAATGTTGACCGCCTGGTCCGTCACCTTAGTCAGGCTCATGCCAAGCGGCATGTCAGCGTTGATGGCACCGACTTCCTTGTCCAGCGCCTTGCCCAGGTCCAGCCCGTTCCAGCCTTCGCGCATGACGATGCCTAGCAGCAAAGCCGACTGGCCACCATTACGCACCATGAACGTCGCCGGGTCTTCAGAACCGCGCTTGACCGTGGCAATGTCCGACAGCTTCAACGTGTGGCCTTGCGATACCACCGGCGTATCGCGGATCTTCTGCAACTCGTCAAATGCGCCATTCAGACGGATGAACACCTGCGGCCCTTTTGTTTCTACCGAGCCTGCAGCCGTCAGGGCATTCTGGCTGTTGAGTGCGGCAAACACGTCTTGCGGGCTCACGCCCAGCGTCGCCAGCCGGTCGTGCGAAAACTCGACGTAGATGCGCTCAGACTGCTCGCCGATGATGTTGACCTTCTTCACACCGGGCACGTGCAGCAAGCGCTGGCGCTGCGCCTCCGCATCGCGCACGAGCGCGCGTTGCGGTTCGCCCTGCGCCTTGAGTGCGAACAGGGCAAAAGTCACGTCCGAATATTCATCATTGACGATCGGCCCGATCACGCCGGACGGCAGGCTGACCACCTCGTCGCTGACCTTCTTGCGCGCTTGGTAGAACTCCTCCTGGACTTCTGACGGCGGCGTACTGTCGAGCAACGTCAACGTGGTGAACGCCAGGCCCGGCCGCGTGTACGTTTCCGTGCGGTCATACCAGCGCAGTTCCTGCATGCGCTTTTCGATCTTCTCGGCCACCTGGTCTTGCATTTCCTGCGCGGTGGCACCAGGCCACACGGTGACGATGTTCATCACCTTGACCGTAAACGCCGGGTCTTCCGCACGGCCCAGCTTGAAGAAGGAAATCAGCCCTGCCAGCGAGATCAGACAGATGAGGAACAGCGTGACACCCCGCTCGCGCACAGCGAGCGCCGATAGGTTGAAGCGACCCTGGCTCACAGTCGCACCCCCGCGATGGCAGTGCTGGCGCCCTGACCCGCCACGCGGACTTGCTGTCCTTCACGCAGCAGTTGGGCGCCAAGCGCGACGATCCGGTCGCCTTGCTTGACCTGGCCGGCAACGCGTGCGCCTTCGTCACCAAGACGCATGATGGTGATGGAGCGCCACGACACCTTGGCCGGGTCACCCTGGATGACCCACACGCCGGGGCCCTTGCCTGCATCGAACACAGCACCCAGCGGCACCTGCAGATCGCCTTGTGCCATGGCCAGCCGATCGGGAATCTGGATCGTGACGGTCGCGCCCAGCGGCGCATTGGCCAGCTCACCATCCAGCACATAACGCGCTTCGTACGTGCGGGTGAACCGATCTGCGGCATCCGACAATTGCCGCAGCTTGGTCGGCGTGCCATCGCTTTCCTTACCGAACAGCGTGGCCTGTGCAACAGAGCCGATGGCCGGTCGCAGCGTTTCCGGCAACTGGACCACGGCTTCACGGCGGCCGGCATGGGCCAGCCGCACAACCGCCTGCCCGGCGCTGACGACCTGACCGGGCTCGGCCAGCGTCTCCATCACTACGCCGTCGCCATCGGCAACAAGCTCTGCGTAGCGGCTGGCGTTGCGCGCAACGTCCGCCTGCGCTTCTGCGGCGCTCAACTGGGCTTTGGCTGCGTCCGCCGCGGCCTTGGCTTGGTCATAGGCCGAGGCGGAAATCGCACCCGTCCCCCGCAGATCGCGATAGCGCGCTTCGTCTTCTGCCGTCTGCTGCGCGCGCGCCCGCGCTGCGGCCACCGTTTCCTGCTGCGCGTGAGCTGCGAGCTTCAGATCGACAGGGTCGATGCGCATGAGCGGTTGCCCGCGCTTGACGGTTTGCCCCGCATCCACCAATCGCTCCAGCACCTTGCCGGGTACGCGGAACCCGAGGTCGCTCTGCACCCTGGCAGCCACGACGCCAGTGAATGAACGCGATGCGGAAGCCACGGGCTGGACGAACGCGGCACGCACCAGGGGTGCCGCAGTGCGCGGGTCCGCCGGAGCCTTCTCGCCACAGGCGCTCAGCGCGAGCGGCAACGCACAAATAACGGTAGAGGTAACAAAGCGACGCGAAAGCATGAAAGCCCCATCAGCGAGATGATCTGGGTTTTCATTCTGGTTCTTGTGACCAATATAGTCAATGGTCACATTCAAAAAAATCTACGCGTCAGGGAGACAGGCTTCGGAGCACAAGACTGGAAAGCAGCCCGGGCGCCGTCTCTGTGTAGTCAAAGCTGTACTGCAAAAGCAACGGATTCATGTACGGGCGCATGACTAGATAGATGGCCGCTGTGGCCTCGTCCAACGGTGTCTTGCGCTCGAAGTCTCCGGTCTCCCGACCCTCCTGCAGCACATCACGCAGCAACGTCTGGATGCGGCCCTCATAGGCAATCACCGATTGCCAGCGTTCCGTCGCTGCCGAGGCCGCAATCTCGTACAGCTTGCGGTCATGGGAAAACAGCCGAAGACTGGCTTCCGTCAAGGCTTTGAACATGCGGCGCAGCTTCTCCGGTGGGGAGGTTGCCTCGGCCAAAGCGGCATTCACTTCGGCCTCGATCTCGCGCAGGCAGTTGGCGCAGATCATCTCGCCGATGGCCTGCTTGGACTCAAAGAACTTGTAGATGTAGGCCTTGGAAAAACCGATGGCCTTGGCCAGATCGGACACGGCGGTCTTCTCGTAGCCGTAGCGGCTGAAGTGCTCGGTGGCGGCCGCGACGATCTGGTCCCGCACGTCGTGGTCCGCCGGGCCGCGGGCGGAAACGGGATAAGGAGTGGTCTTCATGGGCTCCAGCTTACGCGAGTCGAGATAGTTGAACAACTTGTGACCATTTTGTACTATAGTCACTAAAAATTCGATGGACGTCACTATGTTGCCAAAATATTCCCTTGCGGCCCTTCTCGTTGCCAGCCTGGCAGCCGGGTGTGCCGTCGGCCCGGACTATGTGAAGCCCGATGCGCCGGTTCCCGAACGATTCCAGGGTCAGAGGGCGGTCGAGCAGCTCACCGCCAATGCCGCCGCTGACCTGTCCGCGTGGTGGGCCGGCTTCGGCGATCCGCAACTCACTCGGTTCGTGCAGTTGGCACTGGAACAGAACCTGGACCTTGCCCAGGCTTTCGCCCGCGTCACGCAAGCCCGTGCAGGCTTGGGCGCCGCCAATGCCGCGTTGCTGCCCTCGGGCAACGTCACGGGCCAGGCAGCGCGCGCGTACCAGTCCGTCGAAACTCCGTTGGGCCGCGTATTGAATTCAAGACCCGGCTTCGACCGCTACGGCAACGCGTTTGAAGCCGATGCCAATGCAAGCTGGGAGTTGGACGTGTTCGGCGGCCTGCGCCGCGGCCGAGAAGCAGCACTGGCCGACTACCAGGCCTCCCAGGCTGGCGCAGTCGCCACACGGCTGGCAGTGGCCGCACAGACGGCCGATATCTACATCACCATCCGCGGCCTGCAGACGCGCCTGAAGGTGGCCCGCCATCAGGTACAGACGCAGGAGGAGCTGCTCTCCACGGTCAACCTGCTCTACGGCAAGGGACTGGCAGCCGAGCTTCAAGTCAGGCAGGCCGAAGGCGCGCTCGCTCAGGTGCGCGCTTCCATCCCGCAGCTTGAGACAGGTCTCGACGCGGCGATGAACGCGTTGGACGTGATGCTCGGGTCGGTGCCGGGCACGCACCGGGCAGAGCTTGCGCAAGGCGGCGACATCCCGGCCGCGCCGCAAATTGCCATCAGCGGATCGCCGGGCGAATTGTTGAGGCGCCGGCCTGACCTCATCGTCGCCGAGCGCCGCCTGGCGGCGTCCAACGCACGCATCGGTGTCGCCATTGCGGAGTACTACCCGAAGTTCTCGCTCAGTGCCCTGCTGGGCAGCGCCACATCGGTGGGCGCCGGCAGCCTGTTCGGCAGCGGTGCCAGCCAGTTTGCGGGCGTGCTCGGTCTGCGCTGGCGCCTGTTCGATTTCGGCCGCATCAATGCGCAGATCGATCAGGCCAAGGGGCAAGAGGCGGAGATGCTCGCGGCGTACCGGCTCGCCGTGCTGCGCGCCACGGAAGATGTGGAAGACGCCTTCTCTGCGCTGGTCAAGCGCGAGGAGCAAGCGGCCGTGCTGACGCAGGGTGTGGATTCGCTTGGCCGCGCACGAAACGCATCGTTCGCCGCCTATCAGAAAGGCGTCGTTAGCCTGATCGAAGTCCTGCAAGCCGATGAAAGCCTGTTGCGTGCATCGGACGCGCGCGCCCAGGCCCAGACGGAATCTGCACGTGCCGCCGTCGCGGCATTCAAGGCACTAGGCGGTGGCTGGCAACCCGACGAATCAGCCGCCATTGCAAGCAAATAGTCGCGCCGTGCTTCCAGCGCAGCGCGTCGCAGCAACCGATTTACCGCAGCTCGAATTCACTCATATAGAAAGAAACTGCCATGTCCAAATCCAAAGTTATCGTGATTACCGGCGTGTCCTCGGGCATCGGCCGCGCCACCGCCGCAAAGTTTGCCTTGCGGGGTTGCCGGGTATTCGGCACCGTACGCAACCTCGCAAGAACGCAGCCGATCGCAGGCGTTGAACTGATCCAGATGGATATCCGTGATGAATCCTCGGTTCAACGGGGAATCGAGACCATCATCAGGCAGGCCGAACGCATTGATGTGCTAGTCAACAGTGCAGGCGTGACGCTGCTGGGTGCGACCGAAGAAACGTCGGTTGCCGAAGCGCAGACGCTGTTCGATACCAACGTGTTCGGCATCTTGCGTACCACGCGAGCCGTATTGCCGCACATGCGCACGCAGCGCTCGGGGCGGATCGTCAACATCAGCTCGGTGCTTGGCTTCCTGCCGGCGCCGTACATGGGCCTCTATTCGGCGTCCAAGCATGCGGTAGAGGGCATGTCCGAGACGCTGGACCACGAGGTACGCAAGTTCGGCATCCGCGTGGCGCTTGTCGAGCCCTCGTTCACCAAGACCAGCCTGGATACCAATGCGCCCCACGCGGCGTCCAAGGTATCTGCCTACGATGCAGAGCGCGGCGTCGTTTCTCAGGCGATTCAAAAAAATGTCCAACAAGCCCCCGATCCCGATGGCGTCGCAAGCACGGTCATCGATGCCGCACTGGGTGCGTGGAAGATGCGCCGCACGCCCAAAGGCGAGGCCTCTCTTCTGAGCAGGCTGCGCCGTTTCATGCCGGCAGGCCCGGTCGACTCGGGTCTACGCAAGACGTTCGGACTCTCCTGAAGCGCGTTGCCTGAACGCATCCAGCGCACACACCATCGGAAGAGCCCCATGACGCATCCAGACAACTCTGCCACCACGGCGTCTGCCACGATGGTTCAGGCGGCACCCAACGTGCAACCCAACACCACGCCACCTTGGCCGGTGTTCTGGGTCGCCAGCGTAGCGGTGTTCCTTGTCTCGATGGACGGCACGATGCTGTTCGCCGCCTTCAGTGCCTTACGCACGGGGTTTCCTCGCGCCACCGCGGCGGACCTTTCGTGGGTGCTCAATGCGTACACCGTCGCCTATGCTGCCACACTGATTCCTTCGGGCGGACTGGCAGACAAGCATGGGCGCAAGAAGGTATTTCTGATCGGTGTCGCGTTGTTCCTGGCAGCGTCCGTTGCGTGTGGCCTGTCGCCGAGCGTTGGATGGCTCGTTGCAGCGCGCGTGCTGCAAGCTATTGGCGCAGCGTTGCTGACGCCCGCATCGCTCTCGCTCGTGCTGGCAGCGTTCCCCATCAGCAAGCGGGCGGTGGCGATCAGTCTATGGGGCGCAGTGGGTGCGCTGGCCGCTGCAGTGGGGCCAAGTCTTGGGGCATTCGTCATCGCATCGATCGGCTGGCAGTGGGCCTTCTATCTGAACGTGCCTTTAGGGCTGGCTGCCATTTGGCGCGGCGCGACGCTGCTCACCGAGGCAAAGCAGCACACCACCAACCGCCCGCTTGATCTGTTCGGGATGGGCTTGCTGATCGTCGGGACAGGCGCTTTGGCACTTTCCATCGTGCAATCGGAATCGCCTGGCTGGTCGCGCCATGAACTGCTGGGGCTTGCTGGCATCGGGCTCTTGAGCATCCTCGGATTTGTGGCCTGGGCGCGCGTTGCTGCTGCACCGCTGGTCGACCTGGGGTTGTTTCGCAACCCGACTTACCGGTACGTCAACCTCGCAACGTTGAGTTTCGGCACCGCGTTTTCGATGATGTTCTTCGGCTTCTTTTTCTACATGAAGTCGATCTGGCATTTCTCGCTGCCGTTGGCGGGTCTTGCCATCACGCCAGGGCCGTTGCTGGTGATTCCAGTGGCCACCCTGTCGGGCCGAATTGCTAGTCGGCATGGCCACCGTCCACTGTTGGTGGCGGGTAGCGTGCTCTACGCGAGCAGTGCCGTGTGGTTCCTACTGGTGCCCGGCCTTACCCCTGCTTATCTCACGCACTGGCTGCCGGGCATGCTGCTCAGCGGTGTGGGCGTGGGCATGGTGATGCCGTCGCTCTCGGGTGCCGCAGTCAGCCGCTTGCCTGCGAACCACTACGCGGTGGGCGGTGCAATCAATCAGGCAATACGGCAAATCGGTTCTGTCATGGGCGTCGCCCTGACAGTGCTGCTGCTCGGTCACGCCGGCTTGCAACGTGCCGACTTCGATGTGCTCTACCTCTGCCATATGGGCTTGGCGCTGCTGACCGCGGTCCTGTGCTTGCCCGTCAACACGTTGCCCCATGCCATCGCTAAGTCCCGGTGACTCCCGCTCCCGTCCATAGGCAAAAAAGCGCAATTCGCGCACACCCTGCTTGGAGACACCGATGGATACCGATCCGAAGTCAGTTGCTTGGATACGCCAGCAGTTCGACGCAGAGCAGCGCATTTGCGAGGCCGGTGGCTCGCCCGGTCTCGCCAGAAGGGAGCAGATTACCAACAAAACCGGCAGAGCGATTCTCGACGCCATGATGTCTGGCGAATTGCCTTATCCGCCGATGAACGAAACCATGAATATGACGTTGCTGGAGGTAGACGACGGCCGCGCTGTGTCCCAAGGTATCCCGCTGCAGCAGCACTACAACCCGCTGGGCACCGTGCATGGCGGCTGGTTTGCCACGCTTCTGGACTCTGCACTTGGCTGTGCCGTGCAAACCTCGCTGCCGGCGGGGCGCTCCTACACCACGGCCGAACGCAGCATGAACATCGTGCGACCGGCCTCCCACAAGACCGGCCCGCTGCGAGCCGTCGCTGCGGTCGTTCACTCGGGTCGCCAGATGGCGACAGCGGAGGCTCGTGTCGAAGACGCCAACGGCAAGCTCTACGCACATGCCACGACCACATGCTTCATCTTCGATGTACCCGCCGCCTGACAGCAGATGCAACAGAGCCGCCTCAATGAATTGGAGAAGCACGCTATGAAAATCGGAATCATTGGAACCGGCAACATCGGCGGCGCTCTGGCACGCAAGCTCAGCGCGGCAGGACACGACGTGCGTGTGGCAAATTCGAGTGGCACTGAAGGTGTGCGCGCGTTTGCCCATGGGATCGGAGCAGAACCAACGGATGTACACGGAGCCGTCGCAGGCGCCGATGGCGTCATCCTCGCCATCCTGCTCCCTGCAATGCGAGCATTGCCGACCAACTTGTTCGCAGGGGTGCCCATCGAGACAACCATCATCGATACGAGCAATTACTACCCGGGATTGCGGGATTCGCGCATTCTCGAGATCGACAATGGGCTGGCTGAGAGCGTCTGGGTGGCTCGCCAGATTGGAAGACCCGTAATCAAGGCATTCAACAATGCTCTGGCATACACACTGGCCGAACTTGGAAAACCGAGAGGCGCATCTCAACGCCTCGCCATTGCCGTGGCGGGAGACGATGTGGGGGCCAAGCAAACAGCGATGGGGCTGGTCGATCAAATGGGGTTCGATCCAGTTGACGCAGGCTCACTGCAGGACTCCTGGAGGCAGCAGCCGTCAACGCCAGCTTACTGTTGCGACTACGAGGCCGAGACGATGCGCGAGGCGCTCGCTGCCGCAATCCCCGGAGTTTCCGCCACGAAGCGGGACCAGCTGCCAGAGCACTTCGCGAAGCTGGGGCCGAACCCAAGTCATGCTGATGTCGTAGCCATGAACCGTAGGTTGAATTCCGTTGTTGGATAGGCACCGTCACGACGGTGCGCAGGAGCGGAGCGGGTCTGCGGATCGCGAGGGTGGCCGTCACTGAAGGCCGTAACGTTGCCATGGTTGGCCACGAGCATGGTGCTATTGCGATAACTTTTCTTATCGCAATAGCCACATGAAAGCGCTAAACTTGCGCCCATGAAAACGCGTCTACTCCCCGTCGCTCCCTCCGCAGGGGCACTTCCAGGTTTCCCCGATGCCGCTGAACTCGCCGTACTGCGTGCCTGGCATGCGGGCCTGTCCGCACGCGAGGCCGTCGAGCGCTACCTCGGCGAGCGACGGGCGCCCGGGGAGTCCTCGCGCGGCATCCTCGGCCGCATCCGGCGCCAGCTCGCGGCGCTCGCGCGCCGGCGCCAACGTGAGGACCTGGCCCTGCTGTTTGAGATCGCGGCGACCGAGCGCACAAGGCAGGGCAGGGTGGCCGACCAGGCCATCGAGCTGCTGCGGACACTGCCGTTGCCGGAACCCGCCATCAGCGACGATGTGGCACTGTGGCTGGATGCGCGCGCGGTGGCGGTGCTGCGGGCGGCCGGGATCGACACCCTGGCGGACCTGACCGTCCGCGTGCCGCGTCGGCGTCGCTGGTGGGCGGCGATTCCGGGGCTCGGTCAGGCCGGCGCTCGACGCATCGAGGCCTTCTTTGCCGAACACCCACGGCTCACGGAGCGCGCCAAGGCACTCATCGCCGAGCAGCCGCGCGGCGTGGTGGTCCCGTGGGAACAGTTGCGCCTGCCGCACGAGGTGGATGGCTCCGAAGGGCAATTTCGCGCGCCGCGCGAGACCTGCGTCCTCAACGCCGACAACGACTATGAGGCGGTGCAGGCGTGGCTATCGCTGCACGAATCGCCGGCCACCCAGCGCGCGTATCGCAAGGAAGCGGAACGCCTGATCTTATGGGCGATCATCGAGCGCGGCCGGCCGCTGTCTTCGCTGACCACCGAGGATGCCATTGCCTATCGGGGCTTCCTGCGCCATCCGTCGCCGCATGAACGCTGGGTCGGCCCGGCACGGCCGCGTGCATCGGCGGACTGGCGCCCCTTCACCGACGGGCTGTCGGCGCGCTCGATCGCGTATTCGCTGTCGGTGCTGGGGGCCATGTTCCGCTGGCTGATCCAGCAACGCTATGCGCTGGCCAATCCGTTTGCCGGCATCAAGGTCAGGGGAGGGGGGCGGACCGCCGCGCTGGATGCCTCGCACGCCTTTTCCGAAGGCGAATGGGCCCTGGTCCGGACCCTCGCCGACGGGCTGGAGTGGTCCTATGGCTGGGAGGCACCGGCGGCCCAGCGATTGCGCTTCGTGCTGGATTTTGCCTATGCGACGGGGCTGCGCGCGAGCGAACTGATTACCGCCAGACTGGGCGGAATCGAAACGGATCGACAGGGCGATCATTGGCTCAGCCTGATCGGCAAGGGCAGTCGTGCAGGGAAGGTCGCGCTGCCACCACTGGCGCGCACCGCGCTCGACCGCTACCTGGTGGAGCGCGGCTTGCCCGTCACGCAGGCACGCTGGAATCCCCAGACCCCGCTGATCGGCGCCCTGGGGCTCGATCCCGACGGCGGCATTACCGGCAGCCGGCTGTGGAGCGTGATGCGGCGCTTCTTCCGGGTGGCGGCCGACCTCATCGAGCACGATCACACCGCGCTGGCCGAGAAACTGCGCAAAGCCAGTCCGCACTGGATGCGCCATACCCATGCCAGCCACGCGCTGGCCCGCGGCGCCGAACTGACCACGGTGCGGGACAACCTGAGGCACGCATCCATCTCGACCACATCGATCTATCTGCACGGCGACGACGTGAAGCGGGCACGCCAGATCGAGGCGGCGTTTGCGGCGCCTTAGGGTGCGTCATCACAGTTGGACCCAACCTCGTAGAGGTGGCGGTCTTAGTCGCGCTGATTCTTGCGGGTGCGCAGAGAAGGAATGACGACGGCCTTGCCAGCCTGGGTGAGCGGGTCGACCACCCGGGCCTGGGCATCGTAGGACTTGCCCAGCAATGGATGCGTTTGACAGGGCAAGCTCACGTGAGCATCCGCCCCGACACAACATCCGCCACATAGCCGGCACAAGCAGCGGTATCCCGATAGACATCGTGACCAGCATTCGGCACATCCAGAACAGCCAACCCTGATAACGCCAACAACTGCGCTTCTGGCCGAAATGGATCGCTCCCACCAAATATCAAGTGGATCCCGTCGGAAGACGGCAGTGGCAGGATTTGCCGTAACCTCGTAGCGCTGATGCAGATCATCGTGGCAGCCGGCGCCAGCTGAGCATGCACGCTGCCAGCCAAGAAGCCGCCATAGCTGAACCCCAACACCATTTGGGGCGACAGAGACAGCAAGCGGTCCAGCAATGCGTTCTGTGCCTGTGTTACGACGTTGACCTCGGTGAGCCTCGCATGCAATCCGTCCTGCATTGCACTGCAGGCCGCCCTCTCTCCGTGGCAGCCAGGCACAAGATCATCGACGAAGATGGAGTGAACAGAAAATCCGCGCGCCGACCACCATGCCGTCCAGTCATCCATATAGCGGTGGTCGCCGAAGCGGCCGTACATGTCAGAGATGAGCGCGACGGTTTGCATGGTGTCCCCCGAATAGCAGCGTAGCCAACGCCGCAGCAAATGCCAGGCATTGGACCATGGGTGTGCTGCCGCCGAGCCAATGCCCGGCAACCGACAGGCCCGCAGTGAACACCATGACCCCAGTCATGGTAATCAGCGGACCGCTGTAACCATCGTGGCTAGAGATGGACGCTCGCTGGAAGCAGCGCGACACCGTGATGCCATTCCCAGAGGCAACCAGGATCGCCCCGACGACGATGCCAATCGAACTAGTGGCGAGAATCGAGGACCACAAGAAGAGGCTGCCCCCGAGCGACAGCGCAACACCCAGCATGACCAGTCTGACCGGGTGCGCGAGCAATGGCCATCTCTCGAACCGGACTAGATTGCCGGCCGAAAACGCGAAGGCGGTTGAGAAAATCGCCAGACCGCTAGTCTCCGGACCGTTTTCGAGTCCCTGTAGCCCTCCCAGAGTCAGCAGCATCAGGAAGAATCCGGCATAAGCGAGCATGGCTGTCACCATGTAAACCCAGGACCCGGACAGGCTTAATCGGGGATGAGCACTGCGGTCGATAGCGTTGCCATCATCGATATTGAGCTGCTTACCCGCTAATCCATTTGCAGAGCGACCCGAGCAGCCACCGATGAGTAACGCGCCCACGGTCAACCCCGTTGCGGTCATCACTCCGACGGCGGAGCCAACCCGCGCCACGACTAAGCCGACGATCAGGCCACCGGTCTCCAACAGCATCGCTGCGTAACCGAAGACCTTAGGTAACCAGTCATAGCGCCGGGACCATGCAACCTCTCGGTAAAACAGGGCCAGCAGAAAGCTGGCTCCGGCGCCATAGAAAAACCGCCCCAGGATTTGGGCAGTCGGATGGGGCACAAGGGTGAGGGTGGCCGCCGCCATCAGGGCCAAAACTGCCCTGCGTCTCGAAGCCTCCTGCCACAGGACGGAGAGACGACTGCCGCAGGCCAGCATGGCAGCAGCCCCTGCAATGAACCCAACATGATAGGAAAGCCCAACGAGTTGCCGCAGATCATTGCCTGCCCCCCAAAGGAATTCGGCATCCGACAAAATCGGAGGCAGCACGTGCAGCGGGAAGAATACGCTAGCAAATAGCGCGATCAGCATCCATAAATTGCGGGTCATGCAGCGTATTCCAGATCCGTGGTGGCGACGACGTCGATCAGCCATGCGACATTGCGCTCGGGGTTTTCCTTGGCTACGTGGTGGCATAGCTCGACCATCTCATGCTCCGCCTGAGTATCAGCACGCGTGATTGCATCGCAAGACAGCCGCGCCTCGTCGACCAGCGCGCGGATCTGCCGAAGGGACTGGCTGGCTCCACTGTCCGATCTGCTCAAGGTCAGCAGCGATTCATGGCTCCCGTTGAAGCCATGGCGAAACAACCACGCTGCCGCGGCGGCGAACGTTTTCTGCTTGGGAAAATTGAGGCCACCACCGACTTCAGCGGATAGCGTTGAGGGAGAGACCATCTTGTGACGGATGAGATCCCCGGCATCTCCGATCGCATTTTCGAGATCATCCAGGAATTCAAGCACGCGCGATTTTCCGCCGGCCATCTGGACGTGCATCGCCCCGGTCGGCCGAATATCGGCCAGGTGCGCAAACGCCTGAGTCGCGAACATCGGCAGCACGTGATCATCGCAGGGAGCCACGTGATAGAGCAGCCGCGCCGAATGGAGATCATTGGAGAACCAGGTCTGGCCGGCCCATGCATTGATCGCCCGCTCCGAGGCATGTCCGTGCATGGCATGGCCAATGTCGTGGAGCATTGCGGCCTGCTTCAGCGAAACACTCAAGCCGATCAGGTCCGCAGGGAACCTGACCTGATCGAGAATGCGCACGATGTTGCGGGAATGGTCCCCCCTGGTGCGCGCCTGTTCCCGGTATGTCAGCGGGAGGATCTGCGGAATGCGATCGAGCCGCCGGACCAAATCGCGTACGTAGCTTTTGCGTTGGGGATAGCGTCGCAGGGCAATGCTGTCCAGAACATAGCCCCCGCAAAAGAGCGACCTTCTGTTAATGGCTTTCATGCCGTTCCGCAGAATGGTGGGGCTTAGCGATACGTCACCTTGATCGGCATCCGAGCGACACCATGGAAGGTGTCGTTGCGTGTCCACTCGGGATTGTTCAGATCGTAGAGGGGCTCGACCGAACGCGTGGCCTGAAGAAACTGACAAAGAATATTCGCAATCGTGACGCCAGCCAGCGCGGCACCGATGCACACGTGGGGCCCTGTGCCGTAGTGGATCCCCTTGCGCTTGGGGGCATCGGGCTGGAAGGTATCCGGATCGCCGAACACTTCGGCATCACGATTGGCCGAGCCCAACATCAGATAGATCGACTGGCCCTTCTTGATATGCTCGCCGTGGAGCATGAAATCATCGACCGCATGCCGGGTAATGAACTGGATAGGCGATTCCACCCGCATGCTCTCATCGACGATCTTGGATATCTTGTCGAAGGTTGCCTCTTCGCCATGCACTAAATATTGCGGGTTCTTGAACAGCAGGTGCAATGTGTTAGCCAGCACGAACTGGGGGATTTTGTGCCCGCCAAAGATCAGGTGGATGAGCTGCAGCATCAGCTCCTCCTCCGTGATGGCGTCGCCACCATCGCCAGCAGCACAGGCCAGATCGGTAAGCAAATCCTCTTTGGGTTGTCGACGGCGCACCGCGATCGCTTCCCGTAGCGCCGCCTTCATCTCAAGCAGCTGTTTTGCGGTGGCTTGTGCAATCACCCTGTTCGGTACGGGAGAGATCACGAAATCCTGCATGAAGTCGGCAATCGCGTCCGACCAGCGCAGAAAATCGACGATTTCGATCTCGTCCAGGCCCAGCATGGCAGCCAAGATTTCGGCCGGCACCGGGTGGGCTAGCGTCTCGACGAAATCGAACTCCTCTCGCCCCTTCAATGCTTCGATCCGTGGGGCAAGGATCGATGCAATACGTTCGCGCACGCGCTCAATGTAGCCACGATCGAAGGTGCGGTTCATGAAAGTACGGAGGCGACCATGAATAGGGGCCTCGTTGTAGACCATCCATCGAGAGATGGTGGCCACGATCTCCCGCAGAGAGGGGTCGGCATCCAGCATCGCATCGGAGATCTTTTCGCGCACCAAATAGTCCGTCCGCACCATAGGACTACGCGCCAAGCTGGCCACGTCTTGGTGGCGGAAGACGAGCCAACTATTGGCTTCCGGATACCACAGCGCCGGCGTATTCTGACGGCGGGATTCGTACAGCTTGTAGCGAACCGGTTCAATATCAGCAGAAGATAGATTCAACGTTTCCATGCGTTCAATTTTTCAATGTTTCTAAAATAGCGCCCATATGAGCTGCCCCGCCCAACCACACGGCGTAGTTCGCTTATTCCCCCGCCTTGTCCTTGACCAAGCCCCGCATAATCGCATCGCACACCTCGGCGCGGAGGCTGGATCAGCGAATTCCTCGACTACCGCCAAGCGCATCGTCTTATACACAACTAGGGAATCTCTGCACAAATCCCTCGCAGATGTGCTTGCAAGAGTGAGCAGTGCAAGCGAGCATGTAGGCCATGAAACAAGCCGACCTTGGACTGAACTTGTCGACCAAACGCACGCGCAAGCGTGAGTTTCTGGAAGAGATGGCCCGTGTGGTGCCATGGGCCGATCTGGTGATGCTGATCGCGCCCTACGCGCCCGAAGGCAAGCGCGGTCGGCCGCCGTTTGCCGTGGAGACGATGCTGCGCATCCACTTTCTGCAACAGTGGTTCGGCCTGTCTGACCCGGCGATGGAAGAGGCGCTACACGACGTGCCGCTGTACCGCGAGTTTGCGGGGCTGGACAACTGGACCACGCGGCTGCCCGACGAGAGCACGATTCTGCGCTTCCGTCATCTGCTGGAGAAGCACAAGCTGGCGGCCGAGATGCTGGCGCTGGTCAACGAGATGCTGCGCGGCAAGGGGCTGATGCTCAAGGCCGGCACGGTGGTGGATGCCACGCTGATCAGCGCACCGAGCTCGACCAAGAATGCATCGGGCGAACGCGATCCAGAGATGCATCAGAGCAAGAAAGGCAACCAGTGGTACTTCGGCATGAAGGCGCATATCGGTGTGGACGCCGAATCTGGGCTGGTGCACACAGTGCGGGGCACGGCGGGCAACGTGAACGACGTGGTCGAAGCCAACAGCCTGTTGCACGGTGAGGAAACCGATGCCTTTGGCGACGCGGGCTATCAGGGGGCACACAAGCGCCCGGATGCCAGGGCTGGCGTGAGGTGGCATGTGGCAATGAAGCCCGGCAAGCGCCGGGCGTTGAGCAAGGACCGCCCGCTGGACGGGTTGATTGACCAAATCGAGCACGCCAAGGCCAGCATCCGGGCCAAGGTCGAGCATCCGTTCCGGGTGATCAAGAGGCAGTTCGGTTACGCCAAGGTCCGCTACCGGGGGTTGAGGAAGAACACCGCGCAGCTCATGACCTTGTTCGCGCTTTCCAATCTGTGGATGGTGCGCGGCAAGTTGCATGGAGCGACCGCATGAGCGCGCCGGCAGCGCGAATTCATGTCCTTGAGGGACGAATCATGTTTGCCGGCATGTGCGAAAGCATGGCCAAGCCGCGATGAATTGACCCCAACCATGCGCACGCGCTGGCGAGTTCTCCTCCTAGCACGGGCACGGACGCATTGTTCAGAGCATCCCTAGCGGAGTCGCCCACCGCGCGTAGCGCTTGCAGGGTTTTGGCCGCGACATGAACGTCCTTGAGTCCGAGCCAGATGGCTTTGGCGCCGGGCTCGCCATCGCCCTTGCGGCCGAGGAAGCCGCCCAGACTGGCGATCAGGCGCAGCACTTCATTCAGCTTGGGCCGGGCCGGCTGCCTGGCGCGGCTCAGCAGATAGGCGCCGCGAATCTCGTCAGGGTCGAAGAACAATTCGGCATCCAGATCCGGGCAGGTGCGCCCCATGCGCATCAGATGGACGATGCGCCAAGCCACCACCAGATACAGCGCCAGCGCCCGCTCCAGCCGCTCGATCGCCCCCAGTTGCAGTGCCTCCACCCGGCAACCGTTCTTGAGCACGTTGAACAGCATCTCGATTTCCCAGCGCGCCCGATACCAGTCGATCAACTCGATCGCCTCCTGCAACGTCGTGGCCGCGCGGTTGGTCAGCAGGCGCCACTCGATCGGCTTGGTGCCGGCCGGCGCGCCGAACTCGCGCGCGACCAGGCACGTGGCCGTGACGCGCTGGCCTTGATCGGCCGGCAACTCAACGCGCCTCAGCCACACGTGCTGACGCACTTCGCGTGCGCGCACGCCATGGCGCGAGCCCATCGTGAAGGCGATCTCGCCCACCGCTTCGCCCTCGGTCGTGGCCGCCCACAGCTTGACGCCTTCGGGCAGCGCGCGGTCGTGGGCGGCGCGGATCAGCCAGTCCGCCGGCGTGCCCAGTTCCTGCGCGCGCTGCATCAGCGCCATCATGTCCGCTTCCCGGTCGGCCACGTACACCAGCCGCGTGCCGGGCAGACTCGCTGCCAGATCGGCCACGCGCTCGTAGCCCTCGATCCAGCGCAGACTCTCCTTCTGGTCGCCGCGCTTGCCTTGTGCATCCTTGGGCTGGCGCGCCCACATCCACGCATCGAGCACGCCCAGCGGCTCACGCTGCGGCGTCACCGCGTAGGTCGGGTGCAGATACATGCCGCGCTGCGCCTCGTAGGACAAGGCTCCGAGCCCGGCCGCGCCGCGCCCGTTGAAATCCAGTTCCGTGGTGTCCTGCAGGCACAGCACCACCGGGTGGGCGGCCATGCGCTGCTCGGTCTGCTGCCAGTGTGGGGCAAGGATGTCGCGCCAATCGACCTCTTCGTTGTTGAAGAAGCGGTATGCCGCCATCGTTTCGCCCCAGCCCCGGCAGGCTTGCGGCACACCGGCCGTCGGCTTGGCTGCCAATCGTTGCATCAATATCCTCGCTCGCTTGTTCAGGCGCGTGTCGCCAAGGTCGAGGTGGGCGAATTCGACTTCCGTCCAGTGGATCTTGTTCAGGGCCAAGGCGTTCACGCAAAAAGTGAGAGTAAACGCGAGCCGGCTCGGGGTTACAAGCCTTGGAGGGTCTCAAGCTGATTTCTCATGCTGGGGACTTGTGTATAAGACGATGCGCCAAGCGAGCCTGTGCCAACTTGCAAATCGGCACACAAAGCTGTCGACACATCCAAAAAATTGAGTGTGCCGGCCTTGATTTGCAACCTCAGTTATTCGCAACTGTCGGGAAAAAGGCTGCTGCGGGTTTTTGCAGCATCCCGATTTTTTCCAAAAATCCGGCCGTAGAGGCGCATACGAGTTGCCTCGAGGGGCACGATGTACTTCCTGAGGCCGCTGCCTAGAACAACTGCCACTGCGGCAGGACCCACAAAAAGTTCACTCCGAAACGGTGTTGCTATTCGAATCGGTGAAACCGGGCACCCGAATGTTTTCGGGTACGTCCACGGCACCACCCATGATGTCGATATCCTTAACGTGGCCTGCGAGAGCAGGCTGCGCCAGCAGTAAATCAGCCGCTCGCCTCTCTGAACAGACCCCAGCCATCGGTCCGTGGCCCAGTATTCATTATTAGAGCGCACCCCATGGCTTAAGTGTTCACGAAAAATTGATTTGAAATTTGGAGCCGTAGCCGGATAGGAGTTCGGCTAGTTCAGCGTCGATGGTGTCGCGTGTCCAGTTGACGAAGCGACGCCAGTGATATTTGAAGTGCTTCCAGACGATCTCGATCATGTTCAGTTCGGGGCTGTAGGGCGGCAGAAAGAACAGGAGCGCTTTGTGTTCCCTGAACCAGCGGTCGCGGGTTTCCTCGCTGATGCTGTGATGAATGGCTGCGTTGTCGAGGACGATGATGGTGGGTCGGCTGTCGTCTTGCCGAATCAGCGCATCGAGAAACTGCTCGACATCGGGGCCTTTGATGCTGTGCGCATGCGCGGCGTGAATCAGGCTGTTCTGCCCGTAGTCGAACGCACCGAGCACAGAACGTCGGCAGTGGCTGTGCGGTTCAACACAATGGGGCAGCCCTCGTGGTGACCATGCGCGCTGCACAACGGGCGAAGCTGCAAAGCCAGCCTCATCGAGATAGAGGAGCCGGATGGCCTGGTCGCGCGCGGCCTGCTGGAGCTTGCCGAGCACGTCTGCTTTCACAGCGAACTCCTCTTCGCACCGTTTTTTTTTGAGCGAGTAGCGGTTGCGCTTGAAAGAGAAGCCTTCGCGCTTGAGCGCCGCGCCCAGTGTCTCGATCTGACATGGCAGCGGTTGCCCATGAACTTCCTGCACGCGCTGCGCGATCTGCGCCAGTGTCAGAGATTCGGCGCGCGCAGCGTCGACCGCCGTGGCGACCATGTTCTCGGGCAGCGACCTGGGGCGGCCGCCGCCGTGACCGCTCAACAAGCCGCACACGCCGTATTCGTTCCAGGCACGCACCCAGTTGTAGGGCGACTGCACGCTAACGCCCAACCGGCCCGCGACCTTGGGGGCCGACAAACCGTCGCCGAGCATGACCATCCCCGCTGCGCGCGTGCGGATGTCGCGGTGCCGGTGATTCAGGCTCAATTGCTCCAACGTCAGCTTCTCCACTTCGCTCAACTCGACCACGCATCGCATCGGTATGCAGACCTCATCGGATTGCCTGCATGCTCAACGCCTCAACTTCTAATCCGTTTACACAGAACACTTAAGTCCATTGCAGTACCAGAAGGCACTGCGACTGCAAGAGGCCCGCCGCTTGATGTTGGCTGAAATCCACGATGCCAATGGTGCGAGTAAGGCGGTTGGATATGTCAGCCCGTCGCAATTCAGCCGGGAATACGCCCGGATGTTCGGCGATGCGCCGTCACGGGATATAGCGCATCGCCGGGAAGACCATTGAATTGACATAACAAGCCTTGTTGCCACTCAAGTTCTTCTCAACACAACCTTGCAAAGGAAAAGATCATGGAACTCAAGCGTGCTGGTTCCCAGCCCTCGATAAAAGGTCCGGCAGAATGGTTCACCGGGAACGTGCGGATCGACCCGCTGAATATCGCGCCGCAAGCGCCGGCGCGTGCGTCATCGGCCAGCGTGACCTTCGAGCCGGGCGCACGCACGGTCTGGCACACGCATCCGCTCGGACAGACGCTCATCGTTACCTCCGGCTGCGGCTGGACGCAGTGCGAAGGGGAACCCATCGTCGAGATTCGTGCCGGCGACGTGGTGTGGTGCCCGCCGGGCCACAAGCATTGGCACGGTGCATCCGCGACCACGGCCATGACCCATGTCGCCATTACCGAGGCGCTGGACGGCAAGGCCGTCGAATGGCTGGAGCCATCGTCTTATACACAAGTCCCCAGCATGAGAAGTCAGCTTGAGACCCTCCAAGGCTTGTAACCCCGAGCCGGCTCGCGTTTACTCTCACTTTTTGCGTGAACGCCTTGGCCCTGAACAAGATCCACTGGACGGAAGTCGAATTCGCCCACCTCGACCTTGGCGACACGCGCCTGAACAAGCGAGCGAGGATATTGATGCAACGATTGGCAGCCAAGCCGACGGCCGGTGTGCCGCAAGCCTGCCGGGGCTGGGGCGAAACGATGGCGGCATACCGCTTCTTCAACAACGAAGAGGTCGATTGGCGCGACATCCTTGCCCCACACTGGCAGCAGACCGAGCAGCGCATGGCCGCCCACCCGGTGGTGCTGTGCCTGCAGGACACCACGGAACTGGATTTCAACGGGCGCGGCGCGGCGGGCGGCCGGGCTCGGAGCCTTGTCCTACGAGGCGCAGCGCGGCATGTATCTGCACCCGACCTACGCGGTGACGCCGCAGCGTGAGCCGCTGGGCGTGCTCGATGCGTGGATGTGGGCGCGCCAGCCCAAGGATGCACAAGGCAAGCGCGGCGACCAGAAGGAGAGTCTGCGCTGGATCGAGGGCTACGAGCGCGTGGCCGATCTGGCAGCGAGTCTGCCCGGCACGCGGCTGGTGTACGTGGCCGACCGGGAAGCGGACATGATGGCGCTGATGCAGCGCGCGCAGGAACTGGGCACGCCGGCGGACTGGCTGATCCGCGCCGCCCACGACCGCGCGCTGCCCGAAGGCGTCAAGCTGTGGGCGGCCACGACCGAGGGCGAGGCGCTGGGCGAGATCGCCTTCACGATGGGCTCGCGCCATGGCGTGCGCGCACGCGAAGTGCGTCAGCACGTGTGGCTCAGGCGCGTCGAGTTGCCGGCCGATCGAGGCCAGCGTGTCACGGCTACGTGCCTGGTGGCGCGCGAGTTCGGCGCGCCGGCCGGCACCAAGCCGATCGAGTGGCGCCTGCTGACCAACCGCGCGGCCACGACGTTGCAGGAGGCGATCGAGTTGATCGACTGGTATCGGGCGCGCTGGGAAATCGAGATGCTGTTCAACGTGCTCAAGAACGGTTGCCGGGTGGAGGCACTGCAACTGGGGGCGATCGAGCGGCTGGAGCGGGCGCTGGCGCTGTATCTGGTGGTGGCTTGGCGCATCGTCCATCTGATGCGCATGGGGCGCACCTGCCCGGATCTGGATGCCGAATTGTTCTTCGACCCTGACGAGATTCGCGGCGCCTATCTGCTGAGCCGCGCCAGGCAGCCGGCCCGGCCCAAGCTGAATGAAGTGCTGCGCCTGATCGCCAGTCTGGGCGGCTTCCTCGGCCGCAAGGGCGATGGCGAGCCCGGCGCCAAAGCCATCTGGCTCGGACTCAAGGACGTTCATGTCGCGGCCAAAACCCTGCAAGCGCTACGCGCGGTGGGCGACTCCGCTAGTTGTGTATAAGACGATGGGCTGGAGCCCGTGACCGACGAGGAATATGCCGTCGGCCCGACGGCTGGCGATCACCACAATCATTGATTAGCCGAAGAGGAAGCCATGTTGGCACCAGCAACTGCTTACGTTGATAAAGAGGGCGACGTGACGTATTTCCGCATGATCCACAACGCGACTATGACTGTCTGAATACTTCTCACCAGGAAAAATGACCATGAACATGAAGAACGACATTGCACTTGACGAAAAGTGGGACAAGACATTCATCAAGAGCGACAAGGTTGACCATCAGAAAGTCAGTTTCAAGACCCGCTATGGCATCACGCTGGCGGCCGACCTGTACCAGCCCAAAAACACCAGCGGCAAACTGGCGGCGATTGCCGTCAGCGGCCCGTTCGGTGCGGTGAAGGAACAGTCTTCTGGCCTGTATGCGCAGACGATGGCCGAGCGCGGATTCGTCACGCTGGCGTTCGATCCGTCCTACACCGGAGAAAGCGGTGGCGAGCCGCGCAATGTCGCTTCACCGGACATCAACACGGAAGATTTCAGCGCAGCGGTGGATTACCTCGGCTTGCTGCCCTTCGTTGATCGCGAGCGCATCGGCATCATCGGCATTTGCGGCTGGGGCGGCATGGCGTTGAATGCCGCAGCCGTGGACAAGCGCATCAAGGCCGTCGCCACTACCACCATGTACGACATGACACGCGTGATGTCCAAGGGGTATTTCGATTCCGTGACCCCGGAACAGCGCACGCAAACGCTGCAGACCCTCGGGCAGCAGCGTTGGCAGGATGCGGAGAAAGGAACCCCGGCCTATGGGCCGATTGCCTTGGAACTCAAGGGTGGAGAGCCGCAATTCGTCGTGGAGTATGCGGACTACTACCGGACGCCGCGCGGCTTCCATCCGCGTTCGATCAACTCGAATGGTTCGTGGACGATCACCACCGGGTTGTCATTCATGAACATGCCGATCCTGACTTACATCAACGAAATCTCGCCGCGACCGTTGATGCTCGTCCACGGAGAAAAAGCGCACTCGCGTTATTTCAGCGAAACCGCTTATGCCAATGCGGCGGAGCCGAAGGAACTGATGATGATCCCCAATGCCAATCACACCGATTTGTACGACAAGGCGGACGTGATTCCGTTCGACAAGCTGCAAGCTTTCTTTGGCGAGCACCTGAAGTAATGGCGATCATGTCCAGTTCGAAGAACGATGCAGGTACACCGATCACGTTGACGGTAGGCGGGACGGTTGTGCCCGCCACGCTCAACAACACGTTGACCGCGCGACGATTCAGGGAAAAGCTGCCTTTCACCATGACCTTGCAACGGTACGAGGTGGACTATTGCGCATCCACCGCACCGCTGGAAACCGACGCAGCCGAACAGCAATCCGGCTGGACGAATGGGGACATCGGCTACTTTGGCGGGTGGTTCACCCTGTTGTTCGACGGACAGGAAACGTCCAGCGACACCTCGGGCGTGATGATTATTGGCCGCATTGCCGACAAGCATCTTGATGCGGTTCGCGGCCTTGGCCACTCGATTAAGGTGACGGTCGATCTGGCGTGACGCACAGGAGCCGCCTCGGCGCATCCCGTTGCTGTGCAGGTGCGCTGGCAACGTTGTTGAGTTTGGCCGCCACAGGTCGCCAGACAGCGCCGACCAAATAGGAACCTCAACCCATGACAAACGCACAAGCGACTTCGGAAACCCTCTCAGCTCGCCAACAGGCGATCGTACCGATCGCCGCCTTCGCTGCCGCAGGCGACATCGGCAAGATCGCGGTGGTCCTGGATCAAGGACTGGATGCGGGCCTCACGGTCAGCGATGCCAGAGAAGTGCTGGTACAACTCTATGCCTACGCGGGTTTCCCGCGCAGCCTGAATGCCCTTGCAGAGCTGATGAAAGTGCTGGAAGCGCGCAAGCAACGCGGCATCCAGGACGTACCGGGCAACCCGCCGGGCCAGCCCATCCCCAAGGGTGACGCGCTGCTGGCGGCTGGAACCGCCAACCAGACCCGATTGGCGGGCAGCCCGGTTCGCGGTCCGCTGTTCGACTTCGCGCCGGCCATTGACGAATACCTGAAAACCCATCTGTTCGGCGACATCTTCGAGCGCGACAACCTCGACTGGCCGAGCCGAGAACTGGCGACCGTGAGCATGTTGTCCGCCTTGTCGGGTGCCGAAGCGCAACTGCAAGCGCACATGCGTATCAGCATGAATATCGGCGTCACGACCGGCCAGCTACGTCAGCTTTCTCAAGTTCTCGATGCGCACGCGAATGCAGTTGCTGCGAAACGTGTACGTGAAGCCTTGGAACGAGTGCTTGCTGCGGCTTCGGGAGTGAATCGGTAGTGGCTCGGAGATGATTCAATGGCCCCAAAGCAATGGGGGAGGGAGGCCAATCTAACGATCCGGCTTGCTTGAATGGCGAGCCTTATACCGGGTGTGATCACTGCCGTCGATTTGCACCAGCTCGCCCAGACACGCCCGTCGATTACGCGGCTGGTGCACCTTGAGCGGGCGCAGCTTGCGCGGCACCCAGAAGCCTGCGCCGATCACGATCCGGCGTACGCACGCCTTGGAAAGATCAATACCGTGCCGCTCGCGCAGCTTCTCGCACGCCAGGGTCGGGCCGAAGTCCGCATAGCTGTCTCGAATCAGGCCGCACACGCGGGACTCCAGGCCAGGCGGCAATTGCCGATTGCCGCTGCAGCCACGCTTGCGCGAAATCAGTCCACCCGGACCAGCCTCGCGATAGCGCAGCACCAAACGCTCAACTTGCCGTCGCGACAATCCTAGCCGCTCAGCTGCGCGCCAGACCGCCAAACCTTGATCGACAACGGCTTGAATCACCTTGAAACGGTCCAGTTCGCGCACGCTCATCGTGATCGTTCCTTGCCCATGCATGACTGGCTCCCGTTGGCCAAGAGAAGCTGGTCAGCATAGGCGGCTGGATGGCGAAGGTGACATTTCTATTTGGCCTAAAGGTGACATTACTAATTGGCTGTGACATGGGTGAAACGCATAATTTGTATTATGTTAAATTATTGACACATAACGACGCCCTATCGCAGGTAGGCTTCCGCGCCACCGGCGACCGCGCAAAAGGCAACGACGGCGAGGGGCGGAAGTTTCCACCGCGTAAGCAGAAGGAACCCGATCGCGGCAATCGCAAAATCGCGTTGCGAATGCACCGCGCTGGTCCAGACCGGCGAGTACAACGCGCTTGCCAGCAAGCCAACGACTGCGGCATTCACCCCCGCGAGCAGCGCGGCCGTGGACTGCTGCGCACGCAAGGCTTGCCAATAGGGCAACGCTGCAACAACCAGCAGCAGTCCCGGCAGAAAGATGCCCACCGTGGCGAGCAGCGCGCCGCCCAGATGGTTGGGCGCCCCGACCTTCATCCAGCCAAGAAACGCGGCGAACGTGAACAAAGGACCGGGAACGGCCTGTGCGGCGCCGTATCCAGCGAGAAAATCGTTTGATGTGACCCACCCCGTCGCCACGGTTTGCTCCTGCAGAAGCGGAAGCACGACATGGCCGCCGCCAAAGACCAGCGCGCCGGAACGGTAGAACGCGTCGAACACGCGCACAGCGTCGCCGAGGCTTGCTTGCGACATCGCCGGCAGACCGAACAGCAACACGCAGAAAGCCGCAAGCGCCATCGCGCCAGCGCGTCGGGAAACACGAAACTCCGTACGATGCCCGGCCGTATCAGCGCCGCCGGGTAGCGCCAGATGCCGGCATAGCACGAGGCCCAGCCCTGCCCCCAGCACAATGGCGGCAATCTGAGCGTAGCCGGAGGTCACGATGCCCAGCAGGCCGACGACGGCAAGCGCGATGCCAGCGCGACGGTAATCCGGACACAGCCGGCGCGCCATGTCCGTCACGGCCTGCGCGACGACGGCAACCGCCACCAGCTTCAAGCCGTGAATCAGCGCGCTGCCAACATGGCCGTTCAGTACCGGTGCCACCGCCGCGAAGGCGATCAGCAACCCAACCGACGGCAGCGTGAACCCGCACCAGGCCGCCAAGCCTCCGAGCCACCCCGCGCGTAGCAAGCCAATCGAAAACCCGACCTGGCTGCTGGCCGGCCCGGGCAAGAACTGGCACAGGCCGACCAGATCGGTGAAGGTTGCCTCGTCGAGCCACCGCCGACGCTCGACGAATTCGCGTCGAAAGTAGCCGATGTGGGCGACAGGCCCGCCGAAGGACATCAGCCCGAGCTTGAGAAAGACCGCCAGAACCTCAATGGACCCAATCACTCGTGCATGGCGCGAAGAAGACATACTTGTTTTCCGAGTTGTTACCATCCACTCCGTACCTCGCGAACACGTTCACCATAGGCAATCGTTGGGCGATGAATGAGCACAACACTGTCTTGCTGTCAATGAGCCACTCGCTGCCATCTCCAAGCGAGCGACAAGCGAAACTTCTCGCCCCAGGATGAAAAAGCGCGAACAGCATCTACGGAAGCAACAACTGCGGGTTCAGCCACGCGAATTGCAGCTTCGGCCTCAGCAATCCACTGCTTGCTTGTTGCGCCTCCGTTGCCAGCTTTTTTCCTGGGAGCCTGCGACTACCACCACTATGTGTTCTCAGGCACACGGCCCCCAAACGCATGTCGTTATACACATCTTTTGCCTAATTTTTAGGCGCATCGCCCGGAGCCCCTTGCAGCAAGGGCTTCCGGGGTATCGGCATGCAGAAGGCTCGGTGCGATGCCGCCTGATGACCCCTTGTAAGTCCTTGATTCATAAGGGGTGACCTGAGATGTGTATAACGAGGTGCCCCAAACGACCGGAAGTTGCATAGTTTGCCCCACAGCAAATCGCTTGGCCATGCCATTTCGGGTTTTGGCACGATGTTGTAACTGCATTCTTGAATGCGTGCCCTGTGGAAAGGCACCCACGGAGAAATACTCAACGACAGGGGACGCACGATCTTTGAGGTCGGCTTCGCCCGCGCAGTCGCAACCCGATGGTCGATAGGTGTAGCGACTTGCAATCGAACCCGGCCGCGCTTGCAATCGACTGGGCTTCCTGCTCGAAATAGCTGCAACTGATGGAGCATGTGTGCTCGGTCTATCTGCAACCCAAGTCACTTTTCATACCTCACTCCTGCTGTGCTCACATTCCCCTGACTAGGCCCATTTGCGCTCGCGCGCCGCCTGACAGGTCAGACAGCGCAGAACGGTCGGCTGGGCTTGCAGGCGTAAAAACGGAATCGCCTCGCCGCAATCGGCGCAGATGCCGTACCGATGCGCCTGCATCCGTTCTCGCGCAGCGTCGATCTGCGCCAATTCATTTCGGTAGTGTGCGGGCATGACGTCGTTCGTCTGGTCGCCCGCTTCCTGGTCCGCCAGTTCTGCATGTTCGATGGGTCCCTCGCGGAGCACCGGTTTGGTCGCCGCGCGGAGGGTCGCCAATTGGCGCTTTCCACGCGCCTCTTGCTCATCGAGCGGCGCGATGAGCCGCTTCCATTGCGCCTCGGTAAAACGGGTCATGCCCAGTCTCCTGCTTGTCGGTCCGACGCGAAATCCGTGTGAGGGGGATCAGGCTTCGGTGGGCGAGAGCCACGCCGGCCGCTGCTTGGATTGCGCCCATTTGCCGGCAGTCTTCACCTGCTCGATGAAGCCTGCGATCTCTTGCTGCGAAAGACCGCTGAGCACGTCGCGCTGGCAAAGCGCGAGGACGGGGGCCGGAAGGCTGGCGGTGATGCGTGCGATCTCCTCGACGGCACGGAACGCCCCGCGCGAAGCCATGACACAGATCACCGAGAGATTCGCCGAGAACGGCGACTGGTCAGCCAAGAAGTCCCGCATGGGCGAGGCCAGGTGGCCCATCCAGATCGGCGCCATCACGACGACCTGGTCGACCTCGTCGAGTGGCGGTCCTGCGTAGCGATACTTGGCACGCTTGTGGAAAACCGTCTCGACAACGCAACGCAGGTCACCGAAAAAACCGGCTCGCGGGTATTCATCCGAGACTTCGGCGAGCTGCCAGCCGCTTTGTGCTGCCATCTGCTCTGCTACCTGGCGCGCAGTACCGGTGCGCGAGTAGTACACGATCAAGTTCTTTTCCATGACAAACATCCCGTGATGCAAAAGGAAGAGAGGTGCGCTGGCCTCGGCTAGGCGCCCACCCACATGTTGTCGATAACGGCACGCACACCCGGCGCATCCCAAGCGGCTTCTCGAGCGGCGCGGCATTCGTTGATATTGCGTAAAGGGCCAGAGAGCGTAACCGTGCCGCCTGCAACCTCGACACGGATCCGTGAGGCATCCAGCGCAGCCTGCCGTTGGAGCGCCTTGTTGATGCGCTCGGACAAATCCGCCGGACCAGCGGCATCCCGCAGGGTCAGCGCGTTGGCCACTGACGTCACGCCGCGTACCCTTTGTACGGTGTCCAATGCGGCGCGGCGCTGGAAATCCTGATCGACCTCACCCCGCAAGGTCACGGCCCCCCATCTTCGACGGTGACGCGAATGGTGTCCGCCGGCACGGACGTGCTCCAGCGCAGCGCATCGCCAATAGCTTGGGCGATCTCTTCATCAGGACGCCGCATGTCGGTCGGCACATGTACGTCGACATGCACGACGAGCGCCGTCACACCCGCCACACGCCGGATGGCCTCTTCTGCCGCATGCTTGTCTGCAAAGGTATCGACGCTACCCGAAATCGTGACAACGCCGTTCTTGACGGCAACAGCAAAACGATCTGCGTCCACCGCTGGATCCCATTGCAGTTCTTCCTCCACGTCGCACTTGAGCTGGATATCGTTTTTCATGGTGATCTCCTGGAATACCGACTGGACTCAGTGAGACATCAAGACCGGCACCGTCATCGTGTTCAGCAGGGTGCGAGTGACCCCGCCAAGCACGAGTTCGCGAAGGCGGCTATGTCCGTAGGCGCCCATCACGATCAAGTCAGCATTGAAGTCGGCAGCGCGCGACAACAGCATCTCGCCGATCGCCACGTCGGGACCCGCGCAACTCGCCTCTTCCACCGTGGAATCGACACCGTGCGCCTTCAGCGCACGGGCGACCTGACCGAGCGTCGTTTCCTCCGCCCAGTGGCGCGGGTGGCCGTCCATCATCTGCAGCACGTGCACGGTGGCTTCCGGCATCAACGGTATGGCGTCGTGCAGCGCACGTGCCGACTCACGTCCACCGTTCCAGGCCACCAGCAATCGCTGCGCCACGGTCGTGAAGCTGCCGGCATACGGCACAACCAGTACCGGACGGCCCGCTTCGATAATCAGGGTCTCAACGAAATCGGCGGCGACAAAGCTCTCCGGGTCCGCCGGATCCCGCTGCCCGACGATCAGCAGATCCGCCTCGCGGGCTTCGCGCAGCACCAAAGCAACCGGATCCCCATCGACCGACCGCCACTCGGTCTCCAAGGGCAGCGCTTTGGTGGCATCACGAAAGCGCTCGTGCACGACATCTCGAACGCCATCCCGTCGATTGCGGTCTTCCTCCCAGTAGCGCCCCACACCTTCCATCATGTAAAACCAGTTCGGGCTCGGCGCAAAGCTGGCATACACGGCGATCAGTCGTGCGTGGTGCGCCTGCGCGTAACGTATGGCGAGTTCCAGACGGTGCATTGCACGCTCGCTACGGTCCAAATGCACCATCACGCTGGCATAGGTCATGGTCGAATCCTGTGACTTGTCGGAAGACCACCGCGCTAGGCAACGGCGAGGTGCGTGAGCGGTTCGGTGACGGTGTGCTCGGTTTCGTGCGGAACAGCACGCACCAGCAGCACCGGCAGCATGCTCTGCCGTACGACGCTCTCGGCCACGCTGCCCAGGAACAGGCGCCGAAAGCCGCGTCGGCCGTGCGTGCCCAGCACGATCGCCTGTGCGCCAACGTCTTGGGCTGTCTGCTCAATGGCGAAACCGATATCGAAGCTGCCGATCGGGTCGTCCACGACCCTCCCCTTGGCACGCACACCAGCCTTCTCTGCCTTGGCTTTCGCGCTCGCCACAATCTGCTTACCCGATTCGATCAGCATTTCGGTGAACCCGCCGATATCGATATAGCCGACGTCGTACTTGAGGTAGCTGTTGTCGATCACGTGGGCAATGACGAGTTCAGCATCGAGCTTGAGCGCGAGTTGGATCGCCTCATCCAAAGCACGATCCGCCGTAGGGCTGCCGTCCACCGCTATCAGAATCCTGTCGTACATGGCGTGCCTCCACATCGAATCTGCCGGCGGCCCAGGGACGGGCTCGCGTGATTCCATGTTGACTCACCGAGCGGATTGCCCCTTGATTTACATCAGCGTTTTCCCATCCGCAGGAAGACCGCCACCGCTTGATCCGCCTCAACGGCGCGGGCACGTCGACCACTAGGGAATCTCTGCACAAATCCCTCGCAGATGTGCTTGCAAGAGTGAGCAGTGCAAGCGAGTATGTAGGCCATGAAACAAGCCGACCTTGGACTGAACTTGTCGACCAAACGCACGCGCAAGCGTGAGTTTCTGGAAGAGATGGCCCGTGTGGTGCCATGGGCCGATCTGGTGATGCTGATCGCGCCCTACGCGCCCGAAGGCAAGCGCGGTCGGCCGCCGTTTGCCGTGGAGACGATGCTGCGCATCCACTTTCTGCAACAGTGGTTCGGCCTGTCTGACCCGGCGATGGAAGAGGCGCTGCACGACGTGCCGCTGTACCGCGAGTTTGCGGGGCTGGACAACTGGACCACGCGGCTGCCCGACGAGAGCACGATTCTGCGCTTCCGTCATCTGCTGGAGAAGCACAAGCTGGCGGCCGAGATGCTGGCGCTGGTCAACGAGATGCTGCGCGGCAAGGGGCTGATGCTCAAGGCCGGCACGGTGGTGGATGCCACGCTGATCAGCGCACCGAGCTCGACCAAGAATGCATCGGGCGAACGCGATCCAGAGATGCATCAGAGCAAGAAAGGCAACCAGTGGTACTTCGGCATGAAGGCGCATATCGGTGTGGACGCCGAATCTGGGCTGGTGCACACAGTGCGGGGCACGGCGGGCAACGTGAACGACGTGGTCGAAGCCAACAGCCTGTTGCACGGTGAGGAAACCGATGCCTTTGGCGACGCGGGCTATCAGGGGGCACACAAGCGCCCGGATGCCAGGGCTGGCGTGAGGTGGCATGTGGCAATGAAGCCCGGCAAGCGCCGGGCGTTGAGCAAGGACCGCCCGCTGGACGGGTTGATTGACCAAATCGAGCACGCCAAGGCCAGCATCCGGGCCAAGGTCGAGCATCCGTTCCGGGTGATCAAGAGGCAGTTCGGTTACGCCAAGGTCCGCTACCGGGGGTTGAGGAAGAACACCGCGCAGCTCATGACCTTGTTCGCGCTTTCCAATCTGTGGATGGTGCGCGGCAAGTTGCATGGAGCGACCGCATGAGCGCGCCGGCAGCGCGAATTCATGTCCTTGAGGGACGAATCATGTTTGCCGGCATGTGCGAAAGCATGGCCAAGCCGCGATGAATTGACCCCAACCATGCGCACGCGCTGGCGAGTTCTCCTCCTAGCACGGGCGCGGACGCATTGTTCAGAGCATCCCTAGACTCTTCCGCGACCCGACGCCGCCAGTTCCCCCTTTTTCGGATGATCACGTCATCTTGTGCGGGATCAATGTCCAACACCTAGTCGTCCTTATAGTGAAAACGTATCCGCCTCGGAGTCCAGCATGAGGGTCAGCGAGATTTGCTCCCGCCGCATCGTCCACGTTCCGGCATCTGCAGCGCTGCAGATCGCTGCTCGTCTGATGCGAGACCAATGTCTACGCGCACTGTTCGTGACGGAGCACGGCGTGACGGGAATGCGGGTCGTCGGCATCGTCACTGACCGCGACATGGTGGTGCACGGTCTCGCCAGCCGCGCCGACTGTGCGCAAACCACCATATCCGAGGTGATGACCCGCGGCGTACTGACCATCCAGGGTCATGCCGTCATCAGCGAGGCGCTGCGCACCATGCTTGGTCACGGCTTGCACCGTCTGGCAGTGATCGACGATCAGCAGCAACTCATCGGCATGCTGACCTTGGATGACACCATTCGCGCGATGGGCGGCGAATGGACTTTGCTGGCCAGCATTCTCGGCCGCGACCGATGTGCGGACCACGGCGCGGAACCGCCGCCGCACTTGGTCGTTTCGGACGCTCGCCCCATTTCATTCCATCCGTAGGAGTCGTGCCGTGTTTCCCAATGTTGGAACCGCCGATCGCGTGGTCCGCATCATCATCGGCCTCGTCATGATTTTTTTGGCCCTGTTCGGCACGGTGCCGGCCTGGATCGGCTGGCTTGGCCTGGTGCCTTTGGTGAGCGGTCTGATCCGTATGTGCCCGATCTACTGGATGCTGGGCATCGGTCGGGATTGACTAGGCTGCAATCCAGAATGCGGCCCAGCTCGCAGCGAGTGCGGTCAGCAAGCCAGCGGCGACCTGCCCCGCAAACGTTTTTCCACCGCTGGTGGCCACGATCACTTTGGTCAAGGTGTTGACGGACAACGCCAGCATGACGAGCGCGCCCGCCACCGAGCGCGCAAGCGCTCCGCCGGCCGCCTGGGTCGCGATGGCTGCGGTGGCAGCATGGACATCGGCCAATGCGCCAAACAGCGTAACGGCGGTGACGGCCGCCGTCCCGAACCACGCCCTCGACACCGCAACGACCAGCAGCAGAGCTGCCGTCCATAGCCCGAAGCCGACTGCCGCACGCCAATCGATCGACGAACACGCGTTTTCTCCCTCCGCTCGAACCGGTGTCCTGTCACGCAGCATCCAAAACACTGCCCACCCCACCGTCATCACCGTACCGACGACAAGCGGCACCGCCAAGGACCGGAGCAACACGATATCGATGGCCGCAACCAGCAGCGCCATCTGTACTAACGTTGCGACGTTGGACAGCAGCGCGGCAGCAGCGGCCCCGCTCACTGGCGAATGTTTTGCGCGCGCCTGTGCCGCCATGGTTGCGATCGTCGCAACACTGGATGCAAAACCGCTGAACAAACCTGTCAACGGCAGTCCGATACGGTCACCAAGCCATCGCGCCACCAGGTGGCCGGCATTCCCCGTCACCATGACCAGCAGCACCACCAGCCAGAGCGTGTGCGGGTTCCAGGCCTGCAGCGGGCCCATGGATCGATCAGGAATCGCAGGCCAAATGAGCAATGCCGCAACGGCAAGCGTAAGCAGGTCGGCAAGTTCGCGCTGTGTGATCACCGTGCGGGCGAATCGGTGCAAAGCCGCTTTGGCGTACAGCAACACCAGCAATACCGTCCCAAGCGCGGCGGCCATTTCCGGCTCGCTCACGGCGTATGCGCCCAGCAGCGTTGTTGCGACCAGCGCGAACTCCGTGGTCACCCCAGGATCGACGTCGGCCGAGTGGTGATAGCCGACCGCGGCGAGTACCGCGACCGCAAGCAAGACGCTTGTGGGGTTCCCTTTGTTTTTCGCCTTCCAGAGGCACGGGGTTATGCAGCCATATCCAACGCCAGCTGAGCGTTGAGCCAGTCCTGCAGGAACTGGGTCGGCGATACGAAGCCGAGTGTCGAATGACGGCGACTGCGGTTATAAAACACTTCGATGTATTCGAACAAGTCCGCAGTGGCTTCGCGGTGCGTCCGGTACCGCGTAGCGTGAACTCGTTCGTTCTTCAAGCTGTTGAAGAAGCTCTCCGTCGGCGCGTTGTCCCAACAATTTCCCTTGCGGCTCATCGAGCAGCGCAAACCATATCCAGCCAGCTTGCGCTGGAATTCGTGGCTCGCGTACTGGCTGCCTCGGTCCGAGTGATGCAATGCGCCGGGCGCGGGCTTGCGGCGGAACCACGCCATCGTCAGCGCGTCGGCCACAAGGTCCGCCGTCATGCGCGGCTTGATGGACCAGCCCACGACTTCCCGATTGAACAGGTCCAGCACGACTGCCAAATACAGCCATCCCTCGTCGGTCCAGATGTAGGTGATGTCCGAGCTGAACACCTGATTCGGCGCGGCCGGCGTGAACTCGCGGTTCAGCAGATTCGGCGCGACGGGCAGCTTGTGCTTGGAATCGGTCGTGACGCGGTAACGGCGCTTGTGGCGCGCCCGGATGCCGTTCTCGCTCATCAGGCGTTCCACGCGTGCCTTGCCGGCCGGAAACCCGCGTGCGCGAACCTCCTCGGTCATGCGCGGCGAGCCATAGGCGCCCTTGAACTCGGCGTGAATCGACCGAATCAGCGTGAGCAACTGCGTGTCGGTCAGCCGCTTGCGTTGCACGGCGCCGCCTCGCTTCCAGGCGCGGTAGCCATTCACGCTCACCGAGAGGACCTCGCACAGCGCCGACAGCGGATAGTGTCGGCACTGCTCTTCAATCCAGGCGTACTTCACAGGAGGTCCTTCGCGAAGAACGCCGCCGCTTTTTTTGCGATTTCAAGCTCCATTTGCAGGCGCTTGTTCTCCGCGCGCAGCCGCGAGAGTTCCATCTGCTCCGGCGTGACCACCTTGGCGCCAGCGCCGTTGAGCTTGCCGGCCTGCCCGGCCTTCACCCAGTTGCGCAGCGTCTGGGCCGACACGCCCAACTCGCGGGCTACGGCGCCTATGCCTTGCCCGTCCTTGACTCGCTGCACGGCTGCTGTCTTGAACTCCGCCGTGTATGCCTGCCTTGGTACCTTGAACATCGTTTTCCTTCCTTCGGGGCGAGTTTATATGCGACCTCTTGGAAGGCGAAATTTCGGGGGAAGCTCACTTGGCACGGCAAGCGGTATCGGAAGGCTCGCGGCGATGGCGCCGGCCAACCCCGCGATGGCAAACGTCCGAATCCCGGCAGGTAGCTCCGCTGACTCCGCGTGGCTTCGTTCTCGTTCAAGACCGATCGCCAACGCCAGACCCAAGGCAACAGAGAACGACAGTAGCGAAGACATTCGATTCGTGGCAGCGATATCGGATAGTTCAGTATGGCCAGTATCGGCTCGGTTCCATTGATCTGGCGCAGTTGCCCCCCTCCGCTTGACGCGGCCGGATGGCCTTGCGCTCATGCACGTGGCTGCGACGGTACCTCTGCAGGTTCACGGCACGCCGTATCGACTGCAGAGAGCCAACACCGCGCTGGACGACCAGCGTGCCGGGCCTGTTACCGGTGCGGCGGTATTGCGAATCGCCCCGGAAGAGCGTTGATGTGGGTCAATGAGCCCAGCATCTTGCCGCCTACGCTGGTGACATACGGCACTGTCCCGCACAACGTCTTTGGAGACCGCCATGTACCAACGCATCCTGCTCGCCGTCGATGGCAGTCACGCGTCCTATCTCGCCCTGCACCAGGCGATTGTGGTCAGCAAGGCGACAGGCGCCGAAGTCGAAGCCCTCTTCGTCGCCGACAGCAGCGACGTGACCTTCGATGTGGTCGGGGCCGACTCCATTGCCTACGCCAAACAGGTTGTCGAGTTCGGCCGAAACACGCTGGCCGAGGTTGCGACCAAATTGGAGGCGGCTGGCATCAAGCATTCAACCAAGTTGCTGGAAAAATCCATTGTGCCGGGGCAGATCTCCGCGACGATTGTGGCGGAGGCCAACGAGACCGGCACTGACCTGATTGTGCTTGGCACTCACGGCCGGCGTGGGCTCAAACACCTGGTGCTTGGCAGCGTGGCTGAAGGCGTCGTTCGCAAAACCAACAAGCCTGTGCTGATGGTTCGCAGCGACGTTGAGGAGTAAGGAACGACGCCGGCTCTTGGCGTACAAGCCCTCGCCCCTTGGCAACCGCCAATGTCCCGTTGCTATGAGGCCATTTTGGACAGGTGGCAGCCGCTGATCTCCGGAGTTGTCACTGAGGGTTCTGAATAGCTGCAGGGGATTGCCCCGATACAATCGCTGGCCCCAAACTGAATCGCCGCGGTTTTCAAGGCGACTGTTTCGCTCATTGGGGGGCGTCATGGGGCCGCCCATGTTGCGGAAATGGATAGGCGTTTCAATTCCAAAACATTCGCGACGCGTTTGCCGCAAAGATGGCAACCCGCCGACGCCGTTGCACACCCTGCTAGTCCTTGCCCCAGGCCGCGCAGGCGGTGTGCTGTGGTTGTGTTCGTACCCCACGCAGCGTGCTGCGCTGCAAGATGTTTCAGGCCTGAGACAACTTCGGGCCGCCTTTGTGTCCGGCGCGCCATCCATTCCATGCAGACCCGCGTGCATCAAGGCATTCGGGCACATGGCCTGCATATTGCAGCATGGTTGGCACGGCAACGGAGCACGATTGCCGCATAGAAAGATGGCTGGAAGGAATCGGCGGCGGCCGAGCTGCAGAAATTGGGCGCCGACAGACAACCACGATCCCGCCAGCCATACCTAGCGCAACACCGGGGGGAGTCATCATGCCAACACCATCGCCAGCACGAAGGCCCGGTCGGGCCTGGCTCCGCAACCTCGCGGAGTCCGCGCGCATTCACCCGCACCACACGCCGTAGCCCTGCGCTCTCCGCGCATCAACCACGTGCTTTGCCGCCACGAGCGCACAGCACGCGGGGGCGCTCGTGCGTCTTGCGGGCACGTGCCGATCCTGCAACCAACGTGAGAGGAGGACAACCACCGCGAACCAGTACACATCCTGTTTCCAGTTGGGTTGCCCGCCTTTCTCGTACATGGCCGGCCGGGCACCGAAACGTACCTTTCAAGGAGTTCCGACATGAAAGCACTTGCACTCAAGACTGCCCTGGCCGCTGCGCTTTGCTCGGTCACAGCAGTCGCATCGGCCGCATCGACCAGTTCCTCCTTCGGAGTGTCGACCACGGTCAATGCCATCTGCATCATCAATTCAGCCAGCACGTTGGCCTTCGCCGCCTTCGATCCGAGCCAGGGGGCCCAAGCCTCGACCTCGTCGATCAGCGTGAACTGCAGCAACACCACGCCGTTCAACATCAGCCTTGATGCGGGCGCCGGGCCGAGCGCCACGGTGGCCAGCCGCGTCATGACCAGCGGTGGCAACACGCTCACCTATTCGTTGTTCCAGGACTCGGGGCACACCTCGGTCTGGGGCAACACGGTGGGCACCAACACCGTGGCGGGCACGGGGGCCGGCATGGCACCCGCCAACGCGATCACCAAGACGGTCTACGGCCTGATCCCTAGCCAGCCGAACACCGTGCCGGGCAGCTACGCCGACACCGTAACCGTGACGGTGACGTACTGAGCCGACCACCATGAGAACAATGTCCACAACACCCTTTGGGGGGACCATCATGCAAACATCTGCCATCAAAGCCCTCGTGGCCATGGCGCTGGGTCTGACGGGGGCAGCGGCCTCGGCCTCGACCACCACCACGACCTTCAGTGTCTCGACCACCGTCAACGCCACCTGCGTCATCAATTCGGCCAGCGCCTTGACCTTTGCCGCCTTCGACCCGAGCCAGGGCGCCCAGGCATCGACCTCGACGATCAGCGTGAACTGCACCAACACCACGCCGTTCAATATCGGTCTGAATGCCGGCACCGGCACGGGCGCCACCGTGGCCAGCCGCGTCATGACCAGCGGCGCCAACACGCTCACGTACTCGCTCTACCAGGACACAGGCCACACCTCGGTCTGGGGTAACACGGTGGGCACCAACACCGTCGCGGGGACGGGGGCAGGCATGGCCGCCGGCAATGCCATCAGCAAGACCGTCTATGGCCTGATCCCAAGCCAGCCGAACACCGTGCCCGGCAACTATGCCGACACCGTGACGGTGACTGTGACGTACTAAAACCGCCACAGGGCTCCGGGCACCTGCCCGGGCCCGAGCGCGGCTCGCACAAGGCACCCGATCCAGCGGAGGAACCATGTCAATCCTGTCCATCCGACCACGTCTGCGCCGATTCGCCATGGGGGTGGTGGGCGCGGGCTTCGCCCTGGCGTGCACGCTCACGCAGGCTGCAAATTTCACCGTCACCCCGGTTCGGGGCGAACTCTCGCAGCAACGGCCCAGCGCCGCACTGACGGTGAAGAACGAAATGACTGATGAGTCCGTGGTGGTGGAACTGCGCGCCGTGGCATGGACCCAAAACAACGGCGAAGACGTCTACGCCCCCGCGCAGGACCTGCTGGCGACACCGCCGATCTTCACGCTGGCGCCGGGTGCCACGCAGGTCATTCGCGTGGGCCTGCGCCACCCCCTCGCCGACGACCGCGAAGTGAGTTTCCGCCTCTTCCTGCGCGAAGTGCCGCCGCCGCCCAAGCCGGGCTTTGCCGGCGTGCAGATCGCGCTCGAAATGCGCTTGCCCGTCTTTGCCAAGCCGCGCACGCCTGCCGCACCGCAGCTCAAGTGGCGGGCTGAGTCGCTGCCGGACGGCGCGCTCGCGCTTTCCGTCACCAACGACGGCACGGCGCACGCACAGGTGGCCAATCTCATCGTGACGGCGGCTGGTGTCGAGCGGCCGGTCGCAACGTACCCCGAATTCGCCTATGTCCTGCCTGGGCAAACGCGCCGGCTGGTGCTCAAGCGCAGCCCCGACGCACCGGCAGTCACAGGCGGCACGCTGCATTTGAAGGCGTACTCCGATGCCGGCGACATCGATTCAGACCTGGCGCCCGAGACTCGCTAGGGCGCTCACCGCCCTGGCGATCACGGCAACCGCCCTATCGGGAGCCGGTATGACACTCGCGAACGATGCGCCGGCGCCCAGCCGCACCACCGCCGGCAGCGATTCCGCCGAGCTGCTGCTGCAGTTCGACCTCAACCAGCAGGGCTTGGACGACACCGTGTTGTTGCTCAAGACCAAGGGCGGCGAGCTGTATGCATCAGCAGAAGATCTCAAGCGCTGGCGCCTGCGCCAACCTGAAGCGACGCCGCTCGCCCACAACAACGAGGCGTTCTACCCGCTCAAGGCCATCGCAGGACTGTCGTACCAGCTTGACGAGACCCACTTGACCGTGGCGGTAACGGCGCCGGCGCAGGCCTTCCTGCCCAACGCCTTCGACGAGGCGAACAAGCCCGCGGCGCTCGGCGTCAGACCCAACCTCGGCGGCTTCCTCAACTACGATCTGCTGGCAGAGCACGCCACCGGCCAGACCCGCTCATCAGGGTTGTTCGAGGCCGGTGTCTTCAACGGCTCGGGTGTGGGCGTCGCGAGCTTCGTGGCCAACAGCGGTGACACAGATCACCGCCTCACCCGGCTGGAAACCACCTGGACCAAGGACCTCCCGGATCATCTCAGCAGCGTGCGGTTGGGCGATGCGATCAGCCGGGCTGGCGCGTGGGGCCGCAGTGTGCGTTTCGGCGGCGTCCAGTACGGCACCAACTTCGCCGTCCAGCCTGGCTTTGTCGCGTTGCCGCTGCAGAGCATCGGCGGGCAGGCGGCGCTGCCGTCAACCGTCGATGTCTACGTCAACAACGTGCTGAGTTCACGCAAGGACGTCGCACCAGGACCGTTCTCGATCACCAACGTGCCTGTGGTGACGGGCCAGGGCGACGTGCGCGTCGTCGTGCGCGACCTGCTGGGGCGCGAACAAGTCATCAGCGTGCCGTTCTACGCGAGCGCCAGCCTGCTTGCCAAGGGACTGCACGATTTTTCGTATGAGGCCGGCGCCGAACGCAGGAACTTCGGCACCGATAGCAACGACTATGGCCGCGCCTTCGCTGCCGCGACCCACCGGCTGGGGTTCACCGACTGGCTGACGGGCGAGGTTCACGCGGAAGCCCAGCTCGAACGCCAGATCGTTGGCCTCGGCACGGTGATGCTGGCGCCGTCAGTTGGCGTTTTCAGCGTGGCGGCCGCTACCAGCCGGGGGCGGCAAGGCAGTGGCGGCCTCGTCTCCCTTGGCTTCGAGCGGCAGGCCAGCCCCGTCAGCGTGGGCGTGCATGCGCAGCTCGCCAGCCCGCACTTCACGCAACTCGGGCTCGAACCGGACATACCTGCACCGCGCCTGCTGAGCAGCGTGAACGTCGGCATGGCGCTGCCGGGCAACGGTTCGCTGGGGCTGGCCTATGTCTACCTGGACAACCGCGATGGCCATCCGACCCAACTCGCCTCGGTCAGCTATGGCATGCAGCTGGGGCGCTTCGGCTTCATCAGCCTGGCCCTCTCCAAGACGCTGCATCAGCCCGGCGGCCTGATCGTCGGCCTGAACTGGACGCTGCCGCTGGGCGAGCGCATCACCACCTCCGTCAATATGACCCAGCAACAGGGCCGAACCGAGGTGCAGGCGCAAGTGCAGCAAGGACTGCCGCCCGGCGATGGCGTCGGCTATAGCGTGCGCGCCAGCCAACTCGGCGCGTGGGATGCCGCCGTGAACGCGCAAAACCGTGTCGGCACCTACCTGCTGGAAGCCGCCGGTGATCGCGGGCAGACGGGCGTGCGGATGGGCATCTCAGGCGGCATCGCGATTCTCGATGGCCTGTATCTGAGCCGCCGCATCTCCGATAGCTTTGCCGTGGTCAAGGTGCCTGACTTCCCCAACGTGCGGATCTATGCCGACAACCAGCTCGTCGGCAAAACCAACGCCAGCGGCGAAGCGCTCATTCCCCGCCTACGCGCGTACGAAAAGAATGCGATTTCGCTGGAGCAGCTAGACCTGCCCTTCGACGCCAAGGTGGGGGCCCTGTCGCTGGATGCGGTGCCGTACTACCGCAGTGGCATGGTGCTGGATTTTCCGGTCACGCACGCGCATGACGCGCTGCTGAGGCTCAAGCTGGACAACGGCAGCGACCTACCCGCCGGTGCCACGGTGCAGATCACCGGGCAGAAAGAGGCGTTTCCGGTCGGCAACGACGGCGTGGTTTATCTCACCGGCCTGGCGGCACAAAACCGTCTGCAGGCAAGCTGGCGCGGGCAAGCGTGCGACATCTCCGTGCCGTTCAACCCGGGTGCCGAGCCGTTGCCCGATCTTGGTGTCTTTGTTTGCAAAGGAGTCCAACCATGACACGCTTCCCAAACGCGATGCGACCGCGGCGCGCATCTGCTCGGACCCTCATGGCCTGTGCGGCACTGGCCGCCCTGGCGTCATGGGCACCAGGAGCACTGGCCGTCAGTTGCAGCGTTACTGCCAACGCGCTCAGCTTCGGCGCGTACAACACCACCAGCAACCTTACCGGCACCACCACCGTCACCATCACCTGCGGCGCCTGGGGTGGCGCGAGTTCGGTCAACTACACGCTGTCGGCCAGCGTCGGCTCCGGCAGCTACGCCAACCGGCAGTTGCTCAACGGCGGCAATGCCATTGCGTACAACCTGTACACCACCTCCGCCGACACCAGTATCTGGGGCGATGGAAACGGCGATGGAACGGTCACGTTCTCCGGGACGGTGACCAAGCAGGTGGGCACCGTCAATATCACCATTTACGGCAAGATCAACGGCGGGCAGAACGTAGTGCCGGGCAGCTACGCGACGACGGTACCGATCACGGTCACGTTGACCTATCAATGACGCAGCACGCGTGCCGCGCCGATGCCATCGGGCGGCCTGGGATCACGCAGTTTGAAAGGAAAGAAGATCATGGAACGGACCCACACACTCCTCGCCCGCCGGTACCAGGGACCGATCGGCAACCCGGTCTCGCACCCCATCTTCGGCATCGTGCTGGCGTTCACGTGGTTGGCGGCGCCAGTTGTGCCGGCGCTTGCCAAGACCGCCACGAACCACGTCGCCGTCGGCACCACGGTCCAGCCTTACGCGCATCTGACTGCGACGCAGCCGAGCCAGCTCGTCATCGCTAACAAGGATGTCAATCTGGGCTACGTGAATGTGCCGAACGGCAGCAACCCCAGTGGCACACAGTTGACAATCAAGACCAACGACCGCGCAGGCTACACACTGGTGTTTCAGGTTGCACCCACCGAGCAGGCGCTGTTCAAGTCGATCCAGGTTATCGGCCTGGGGACGACTGTCACGCTCCCGGCAACCGGCGGCAAGGTCACTATGAGCTTTCCCGGCTCAACGGCCAATTTATCCCTCACGTACCGCTTCAATCTGGTCAACCAGTTGAAGGACGGAACCTATGCGTGGCCCTTGACGGTCACAAGCCAGCCGAACTGATCGGCGAAGCCGCGGCGCAATGGCTCAGAGTTGTACGCATGGGGCTTGGCCATGCTCGAATCGAACATGCCGTTCCGGCCAGCCTGGGCGACACGCGGCTCGCTGATCCGCCTCTCAAACGGGGGAGCCCATCAAAACGGCGCGGGCGGGGCCGAGCTACTCGGCCCAAACCACATCAGCGTGTCGCAGCAAGTGGCCGCCGAGAACGTAGTCGCCGAGCTTGCGGCTTTGGCTTCGAGCCTCTCCAGCTCATCCGAGCCCAGCCGGCTCAGGTCAAATTGACAGTAAAGGTTGCGCTGCCGAAACGTGACCTTCACTCGCGCCAAGCCGCACAGCGCTGGAGGAATTGATCGGCCGCGCCAAGCGGATTCTGTCGCAGAAGCCGAAGGACAAACACAAGCTCTACGCGCTACACGCGCCGGAGATCGAGTGCCTGGCCAAGGGCAAAGCGCGCGAGCCGTACGAGTTCGGCGTGAAGCTGTCGATCACGACCACGCACAAGGAAGGGCTGGTGCTGGGTGCTCGCTCGATGCCGGGCAATCCGTACGACGGGCACACGCTGGCCGACGCGCTGGAGCAGGCGGAGACCCTGAGCGGCGTGAGGTCACCGATCGCGGTTGTTGATCGCGGCTATCGAGACGTGGCGCTCGAGGGCGTGAAGATATCCCACCCGGGCCTGCGGCGTGGCATCACGCGCGGCCTGCGTGCGATGATCCGGCGACGCAGCGCGATCGAACCGGCCATCGGGCATATGAAGGCTGACGGCAAGCTCGACCGGAATTGGCTCAAGGGCGCCCTGGGTGATGCGATGCACGCGGTACTGTGTGGCGCTGGCCACAATCTGCGCATGATCCTCAGGAAGCTGGCTTCTTTACGCCCTTGTTCTTGTTGCCCAGTTGAACCGCTACGGCCCCGCCACGGCGATGGCATGAGGCTGCGCAGCGGGAAGAACGAATTGTTCAGAGCCGACCAGTTTAGCTAAACGTTGCACTTGACTCTTGAGATCGCCGTGTCTCGACTATTTTCCGCGCGGCAAAAGAGCATCGCAATACAGGGAGCATCGAAAATGTTGATTGTCTTCGGAGGGCTGCCGGGAACCGGAAAGACGACGGTAGCGCAGACCCTCGCACGCAAGCTTGCCGCGGCTTATCTACGTATCGATACGTTGGAACAGGCATTCATCAGGTCAGGGGGTGGCGGAGCGGACATCGGACCCGGCGGTTATCTAGCCGGATATGCCGTAGCGGCCGATAATTTGCGCCTTGGGCTAACTGTCGTCGCGGACTCGGTCAATTCGTTGCATGTCACGCGCACCGCCTGGAGAAACGTGGCGCTCGAGGCCGGCGCGCGGCTCTTCGAGATTGAGCTGATTTGTTCTGATACAGCGACGCACCGTCTGAGGGTCGAGGCGCGAACGGCCGACATCCCTGGCCACACGCTACCGACGTGGAAGAGCGTGCTTGAACGTCAATACGATCCATGGGATTCAGAGCACCTTGTCGTCGACACCGCCAACGTTTCGGCCGAGCAGGCCGTCGAAACCATAATCCGTCGCCTGCCGATGTCGCCTCCGGATACCCGAGCGCCCTAGCGTACAAAATCCGTTTCTTGGGGGCACACCAGAAATGACCAACCGACCCATACGACAAAGTCAAGGCTCGATCGGCGCAATTTTCAGTAGCGTACCGTTGCGATCTTCCACCACCAGCAGACTGCCATCGCCGAGTTGCGCGAGTCCAACCGGTGCGCCCATCGGATTCCGGCCCGGCACGGCGTCCCAACCCCATACGAGATTGCGAGGCTCACCGCGCGGGCGATATGTGCCGTCAAGCGTCAGGCTGACGATGCGGTGCCCCTGGCGGCGATAGCCGTGATAGCCGATGATCAGGTGCCGGTCTTGCCCCGGTAGCGCATCGCCGCGGTAGATCAACATACCCAACGGTGCGGCGTGCGGGGGCAGCAACCGGGTCGGCGGCGTTTTCTTGCTGCAATCGTATTGCGCGTATTCGGGGCTGGACCGGTTGTTGTCGAAGCAATATGGCCAACCATCATCCGAACCGGCAGTCAGCCAGTTAAGCGTATCGTGCGGCAATGCCTCATCGGAGAGCTTGGCATCTCCCAGGTTGATGAGGTCGCGCGCATTGACAGCACTGATCACCTGCCCTTTCGGGCTGACCGCTAGCGCCATGGTGTTACGCAGACCGATGGCAAACACTTGCAATTGCGCGGCATCCACCGGCTTGTCCGGTATGGATCGCGCCCGCAACACAGCGCCGCGCGGCGGACTCTCCTGTGTTTCAGGACAGGCACGCGATGGATCCGGTTTGCCGGATACGCCCTCACAGTGATCGGTGGCGCTGCCAACATTGATATACAGCGAGCCATCCGGCGCCAGCGTCATTGCAGTGAGCGGATGACGGCCGGTAGACGGCAGATTCACCACCAACGTCTTCAGCGTCGAAGCTGGATCAGCGGCCGCAGGATCGATACTGACGATGCGCCCGGCCACGCCGATCAGCAAGCGCTTGTCAGGCGTGGCGAGTATCGCATTCGGCCGATCAAGCTTCGCCAGCAGGACTTGCGGCGGTTGCTTGTCACGCAGGCGCAATAGCCGGCCCTTGTTGTTCATCCAACCGCCCATGTCGACCACATAGGTGCCGTTGCCGATCGTTGCCACACCGCGCGCGAACCCCAGGTTCTCCGCCACAAGGCCCACGCAGATGCCCGGTGCGGTCTTGAGATCGATTCGGGGATAGCCGCCGCATGTCCCTGCGGTGCTGTAACTCCCATGCGCGGATGCCACGTGCGCGCCGCCCAGTGCAAACAGGATCAGCACAGAGCGGCAAACAGATTGCAGTACGCATCGGGGAAGACGTAGGGTCGAGCGCTGCTTTGTCATGGTTGTTGTCGCCAGCGAAGGCGCCGTGTAGGGCCGCCCGATGAGCGTTCGGCGCAGATGCAAACGGTTGCACTGCACCGGATCCTCTTCATCGCTATCAGGAACGATCGACCGGCAAATCGATGTCGACGCGGTCTAACACAGAAATGAAAAGAATCTACCGGCGCAAATATTGCCGTTATCTAACATGGGTTCATCTCGGGCGGCGCGTCTACCAGCCGCCACCGAACCAGCCATTCCAGATGGCAGGGAGGGGAGCATGAGCGAAAGCGACAATGCCGCCGTTTGCGAGGCATGCGGGCTGATTGATGCCGGCGATTCCCGACTCGCTTCGTTCGCGAGAAACGCGCGGCCAGCCTGACCAACCTGCAGCGCGCGGCAGAACACGCCTCCCGCTCTCGGAAAAACCAGCTCGAAGACGATCCCCTCAACGGAATGGCTGCGACCGCAGGTCGGCTCGCAGGGAGGCTGAACATGGCTACCAGCAAAGGCACGCCGTCGAAAAAGCGGGCGACGCAACCAGCAAGACCGGCCGCAACGGCAACACCTGCGGCCTCGACTGCGGCAGCAACAGCAGCCACCGCGCCCGCCGCCAGCCTGAACATCGCCGCCATCAACCTGGCCCGTATCCCGCTCACGATTGATCCACTTGGCCAGCAAGGCAGCAAGCTGACGAGTACGCTGCAGCCCTTCCGCACGGAGGCGATCACCAAGGTCTATCTCGGCCTGCAGCAAATCCAGGCCAATCTTCAGAATGTCACGCAGGCACTGGCCCAGCCACAGATTCCGACCACACTGGTGGGCGCCCTGCAGCAGCCTGACGGCACGCACGCGAGCGTCGTGCAGATCCAGTTCACGCCATCGTCGGTCGGCGGCAACGGCCAGCCGGTCACGGTGATAACGGCCGATGATGGCGGCTTTACCTTGCAGCTCCCATCCAACCTGACGCTGCCGTCCACTGGTATTCCGCTGACAGTGCACGGCGCGAACGGCAATGCCCAAGTGACGATTCCCGCCGCACAGGTTGCCTCCAACGGTCTGGTGGGTGCGATCACGCTGCCGAGCACGCTGACACCCTTGCCCGTCAGCATTCTGGGCGCGCTAAAAGCGCTGGTCCCGACCACCACCACCACACCCGGCGCACCGCCCTCGCCTGCCAATCCGCCGCAATTTCCGACCGTCAAGCTCGGCGAGTCGGGCGACTGCATGCTCCAGTTCGGCGCCAACAACACCGTCGACACCTTTCCGTACGGGGTCTTCTTCCGGCTCGTGGAGCCACGACTGAGCATCGTCCAGAAAATCATCCGCCATCCGCTCGGCGCCGGCGATGCCAACACCTTTCTGCCCATGCCCGTCTATGCGACGCAATATGGCGCGGGCAACAGCACGCAGACCAGTTACGCCGACCGCACGCCAGTCGAGCAGCCGCTGAGCGCCGATGGCTTTCGCGACCAGATCATGGGGCTCGGCACCAATGGCCTCTTCACCGCCGATGAAACCGTACCGATGGCCGCCACGCTCGGCCTCGGTTACGTGCTGTGGATGTCGCAACAATGGACCTTCCAGGGTGTGGGCCTTGGCGATCTGGTCTATTCGCTACCGCTGGCGCCGGGCGAGCAGCAGCAGATGGCCGTGTTCGAACGGCTTGATACCACCAGCGTGACCGAGAGCGAATTCTTCAGCGAAGAACAAGCACAGCAGCAACGGGCCCTGGCGGACACCTCGACCGCGGCCACCTTCAACTCGGCGTTCAGCGAGGCCGCGCGCGGCGGAAGCGCATTCCAGACCAGTTCAACGACATCGAGCTGGGGCGCCAATATCCTGATCGCCAGTGGCGGCGGCGGCAACTCTTCATCGGCCGGCGCCAGCAGTTCATGGCTGCAAGGACAGCGCGACAGCACCGAGCAGGCCGCACAGACCACGCACTCAGCGGCTGAAAACCAAGCTTCCGCGCGACGCACCGCCGCACGCACCGGCATGCGGATGGCGACCGCCAGCGAATTGCAGTCGGTCACCACCAAGACCGTCACCAACCACAACCACGCGCACGCGTTGACGATGCAGTACTGGGAAGTGCTGCGCTTGTACAACGTCACAGCGGCAATTGACGGGCTCACGCTGGTCTGCCTGATTCCGATGCAGATCGTGCGCTTCATGCCGCCGGGTCAGCTCCAGACGATCACCGATCCGAGCACGCTGTCGACGCGCGCGCAGGTGCTGGCGCGCTACAGCGCCCTCGTCAAGCATCTCGACATCCTGGCGCAGGCCATCCCGCGTGCCTACCGGCATGGGCTGACGCTGCTGCAGCAATTTGCCGCCGATCCGGCTGCCGGTGTCGAGCCATTCGGCGGCGTCGCGGAAGATGTGATCCTGTTCAACCTGACCGGCAATTTCCTCTGCTGCGAAAACATCTCCATCGCTGTCGTGACCGACCGCAACACGCGGGTGGGTCCGGTCCGGCTGGCCAATACCGCGACGAAACTGCCGGACGACATCTTCCTCAGCAGCGACGACCTGCTGGCCTGGCTCGGCGCACAGCGCCAGCAACCGTCCACCTTCACCGGTGCGCTCGCCCTGCCGCCGTCGATGAATCGCAGTAGCGTGATCGGCTTCGAAATCACGCGCAGCTTCCGCCAGGTCGACTACACGCTGATCTCGGCCGAAATGGCCGAACTCAACGCGCTGACGAAGTTGTTTGGCGGCAGCGGCACAACGTGGGCGACGCAGGCGATCCAGTCGACGCTGGGTGCGGACGCCGCGTCCAACACACGCACAACCGTGCACCTGAAGCCCGCCGACCTCGAAAACGCGCTCGGCGGGCCGATGCTGTTCAACTTCTACGCGCAGATCCAGGAGCTGGACGCAAACGGCAACCCGCAACCGCCAACCAAGGGCGAAACCTACGCCAATGATTCACTGTATGGCGTCGAACTGCCGCCACAGCCGTATCCCGTGCCGGCGCTGCAACTGGCGCCGGTGCTGCGCTTCAATGAAATTCTCGAAATCGAGCAGACCGCACAGCACGTGCTGCGCAACACCACGCTGTATTCGAAGGCGATCTGGGCTTCGCTGTCGACCGAAGAACGCGCGATCCTGCTGGACCAGTACACCATCGGCGTATCGCCGGGTGGCATCACCGATGAAAGCCAGATGGTGCCGCTGCTGAACTGCGTGCAAAACCGGCTGCTCGGCTTCTTCGGTAACTCGATGGTGATGCCGTTCATCATTCCGCAGGCGGTGGCCGAGGAGATGAGGATCGACCCGGTGCAGATCCAGCAATCGCTGCTCGCGTATCAGCAGGCCACCTTCGCGCCGCCGCAGTCCACGGTTGCGCTGCCGACCCGCGGCGTGCTCGGCGAGGCCGTGCTGGGCCACTGCGCATCGGCCGAGAAGATCGACCTGCTGCGCTTCTGGAACTGGCAGGACAGTCCATCCGATGCCGCGCCGGTCATTTCGCCGGTGACGCTGCCGACCACCACGCCATCGATGGCTGCTGGCCTCACCGCGCCGAACTCGCTGACCACCCTGCCCTCGCTCATCAACAACGTGCTGACCGCGCCGTCGCCCGACATGAGCCTGCTCACGGCGCTCGGCAAGGATGCCACCAGCCAGCCTGACTTCAGCACCGCGCTGACCGGCGCAACGCAGCTCGCCGGCCTGTTGACCAACGCGCAGAACGTCTCCAACGCGGCGCGCGCCGATGCGTTGAAGAACGCGACGACGCTGCAATCGCAGGCAATGGCGACGGTCGGCAACATCCTCGGCGGCATCTATGGCGGCAACCCGACCGCCGGTTCGAGCGCGGCTGCGGCGGTCAACGGAACGGGCAGCGGAGGCGGAGGTTCGGCAAGCAGCACCGGCACGAAGCCTGGAACGGGCACCGGAACCGGCTCAACGCCCACGAAACCGCCGGCGGGAACCGGCACTGGCACTGGCACTGGCACTGGTGCTGGTGCTGGTGCTGGTGCTGGTGCTGGCCGCGGCAGCTAAGGCCATGCATCGCACCGAATCGAAACACCGAGGCATCGACCCCTGAACAATCACGGCGAGGCGACGATGAGCGACCCCAGCGGACCGGTTTCCAACAGCATCGAAGCACAAGCGCTGCAGGCACTGATGAGCGTGCTCGGCAGCTCGAGCTCGCCGGCGGTGCTCCAGGCGCAGGCGATCATGCTGCAGCGTCTGGCGCTCGAAGGCGACATCGCGGGTTCGCGGGTGCCGGCGCCGCGCAACATCACCGAGGTTGGCGGATACATCAATCTGCTGACCCTGCTCGGGCAGACCGACATGCGCAGCCAGTTGATCGCCGGTGCGCTTGGCGTGGCAGGCCCGACCAGCACGGTGGGGCTGCTGCAGCAACAGCCCGTCATCGGCTGGGTCGCGTTGCCGAATGACCGCCCTGCCGGGCCGGCGCAAGGCACGATCCCGCTATCCCTGCAACTGCGCTCCGACTTTGCTCCGGCCTTGCAGTTGGCGCTCCAGGGGCTGCACGACCAGGGCTGCGCGCTGCCATTGGTGGCGCCGATGCAGGTGCTGCCAGCCACGTCTGCGATGGTGCCGGGCGACCTGCTGCCGCTGCTTGGCCGGGTCATCACGCTGGTGCCCGGCACCGCGCTACGCGATCCGGACAACGATCCGCTGGCGATCGCGCAGATCAGCGGCGGGCCTTGGCAGATCGTTGCGCGCTGCGCCAGCACCGGCCCGATCGGCGTCACGCCACAGCAGTGGAGCGCGCTCGCCTGCAACGCGACCAGTTGTACCGCGATGCCGCCGCCCGCCGGCGGGCGGCAATACGTAGCACTGGCGCCGGTGCTGGCAAGCGCCGGTTTCACGCCGGCGGTGGCCGGCTATCGGCCAACCTCTGCCACCGATATCGGCTGGGCGCGCTTCGTCAATCTGACCGGGCTGGTCGCGGGCGTCACCACCCTGGGCAACGAACTGCAGCTGCTCTATCCGCCAACCGCCATTGCTGCGTCCGGACTGGCCGGCCAGCTCGGCATGGTCTGGAACGGCACGACGTTCGCCAGCCACTGACCGGGGCAAGCTCATGCCGAACCCTGCTGCATCACCCCGCTCACCTCGCCGTGTCTTGCGGCTGACCTTTGCCTATGACGGCGAAGCGATCACGCTCGTCGAACAACACGTCGTGGAAATGACCGTACCGCCGTCGCATCCGCTGGCGGGTTATGAAGGTCACGCGGGTTTCTGGTTCGAAGTGCGAGACCGCGCCGGCACGCCGGTCTACCGGCGCATCCTGCATAACCCGATACCGGCGTACCACGAAGTGCATGCGCCGGGCGCCAGCCCGAGGCATATTGCCGCCGCCGAGCAGCGCGGCGTGTTCGAGATCCTGGTGCCTGCCAGTTGGGAAGGCGCGACGCTACTGGTGTTTGCGACGCCGCAGCCGCAGGCCACGCCGATTGGCAAGATGGCCGCCGAACGCGCGCGCCGCCTTGGCCCCCGGGTCGGAACCGAAGCGGCTCGGGAAATCGCCCGCTTCAATCTGGATGAGGTCGCGCGATGAGCACTGCGGATGGAAGCGTCATCGGCGTCACCAAGATCGTCGACCACGGTCCCGACGCCTCCCGCTGGAACCTGGTCATCCTCGGTGACGGCTACCAGAGCGCCGAGCTGGCGACCTACGCGAGCGATGCCCTGAATTTTGCCAACACGCTCGCGGCCACCGCACCATTCAATACGGTCTGGTCAGCTGTCAATGTGCACCGCGTTGACGTCAGCTCGACCGACAGCGGTGCTGACGATCCGGCCGGCGCCTGCGGTGGCACCGGCGCCACCGCACACACGTATTTCGATGCCACGTTCTGCCATGGCGGCCAAATCCGGCGGCTGCTGTCCGTGGACAACACCAGCGCGCTCAATGTGGCGCGCGCCCAGGTGCCGCAGATGACCATGACGCTCGTGATCGTCAACAGCGCGATCTATGGCGGCTCGGGAGGCCCCGTCGCGGTGTTCTCGAAAGCGGCCGGCGCCGAGCAGATCGGCATCCATGAAATGGCGCATACGGCGTTCGGGCTGGCCGACGAGTACTCGACCTACGCCGGCTGCAGCAGCGGCGAGACCGGCCACGATACCTATACCGGTGCGGAACCCACGGAAGCCAACGTCACCGCCAACACGGACCGCAATACGCTCAAATGGGGTGCGCTGGTCGCTGCCGCCACCGCCCTGCCGACCACCGTCAACGCCAACTGCGCGCAGTGCGATACGCAGGCATCGCCCGTACCGGCGGGCACGGTCGGCACCTTCGTCGGCGCGCGGTATTTCCATTGCGGGCTGTACCGCCCTGAATACGACTGCGAAATGCGCACACTCGGGCAGCCGTTCTGCGCGGTGTGCCGGGGCGTCATCAGCGACACGCTGACGCCGTTCCTTCCGGGGCCACCCGTTATCGACAGCTTCAGCCCCACATCGGGCGATCCGGCCGGCGGTACGATCGTTGTTCTGACCGGCCAGGGCTTCTTCAGCGCGAGTGCGGTCAATTTCGGGGCGACGCCAGCCGTGACGTTCAACGTCGACTCCGATACGCAGATCACAGCACTGAGCCCGCCCGGCACCGGCAGCGTGAATCTGACGGTGGCGACACCGGCCGGCAACTCGGCCTCGACGCTGGCGACGCAGTTCAGCTACGTGGCCCCGGCATCGATGCCGCAGGTGACGTCGATTGCGCCGGCCACCGGCAGCACGTCAGGCGGCGATGCGGTGACGATGACCGGGTCGGGTTTCACCGGTGCGGCCGCCGTGAAGTTCGGCGCGCTCGATGCCAGTGCATTCAACGTCGACACCGATACGCAGATCACCGCGACCAGTCCGGCCTCGGGCGCCGGTACCGTCGACATCACCGTATCAACGGGTGCCGGCACGTCGGCAGCATCGGCGGCCGACCGCTTCACCTTCGCCGTGCCTGCGCCCACCGTCACCGCCGTTGCGCCGGCCAGCGGGGTTGCGGCAGGGGGCACATCGGTGATCATCACCGGCACTGCGTTTAACAGCGCCAGCGCGGTCACGTTTGGGACCACGCCGGCAACCGGCTACAGCGTCGATTCGGATACGCAGATCACCGCCACCAGCCCCGCCGGCACGGGCACCGTTGACGTGCGAGTGACCACGCCTTCGGGAACCTCGGCAGTGGTTGCGGGAGACCAGTTCGGCTATCAGGCGCCCGGCGCACCCGCTGTGACCGGCATCAACCCAAGCGGGGGTTCGGCCGCGGGCGGCGATGCCGTCACGATCACCGGCACCGGATTCACAGGCGCCACCGGGGTCCAATTCGGTACGGCGGCGGCAACGGGTGTGGCGGTCAATTCGGATACCCAAGTCACGGCGGTCAGCCCTGCCGGCAGCGGCACGGTCGACGTCACGGTCACAACGCCCGCCGGGACTTCCCCGACCGGCGCGGCAGATCAGTTCACGTATGGGCCGCCAGCCGTACCCGTGGTCACGAGCGTCAACCCGAACAACGGTGCCGGCGCCGGCGGCGACGTCGTCACCATTGCGGGCTCGGGCTTCATCGGTGCCAGCGCGGTCGCGTTTGGCGCCAACGCGGCGCAGTCCTTCACCGTCGACAGCGATACGCAAATCACCGCCACCAGCCCCGCCGGCGGCGGTACGGTCGACGTGACCGTCACCACGCCGGGCGGCGCGTCGGCCACCGGCGCAGCCGATCGGTTCAGCTACACCACGTTGGGCCTGCCATCCGTCACGGGGGTCAGCCCGAATACCGGTTCGATCGCGGGTGGCGACACGGTGGTCATCACCGGCATCGGCTTGACCAATGCCAGCGACGTGAGCTTCGGTGGCGCCACGGCACTCTTCAACGTCGACATGGACACGCAGATCACCGCAACGTCGCCGGCGGCCAATGCTTCGGGCAACGTCGATATCACCGTCACCACACCCGCCGGCACATCGGCGAACACTGCAAGCGATACCTTCACCTACTTCTGATCTGTCGGCCCACAGACGCCGATGCGGAGCCCTCAACAGCCTCGCGCAACCCGCTCACACACAGGCAACCGAGACCCACTGCACCGATGACCCCACCTTCCCATCATCCCGCTCGCGACCATGAACCTATCCGGCGCACGCTTTGTTTGCACCAGGGCAACGCTTGGTAGATGCTCGTTACCAGCAACCGGCTAAGCCGGCTGCTTGGCATGACCGCGCAACGCTCAAGGCGTTGCACCATTCCTCACCACTACAGGAGTTCCGCCATGAGCTTCGAGATTGCCACTTGGTACGACACATGGAATAGCACGGGCCTGGATAATCTGGCGCAGGGGAAGGTCCCGCTCGGCTACGCCAGCCGGTACAACCTGGCGTTCGGCGAATTCGTGCCGTGCGCAAATGGATACACGGTAGACCTCAATGCGCAGTTCGCGAGCCAAGTCCTGAAGCAAATTCGGACGCAGGCACCTGGGGTCCTGATCTACGCGGGCGTGGGAGACACCGGGCTCTCTGCGACGGTGCAGGACAATCGCCGGAACAACAACAGGTCGACAGCGAACATCGTCGCCTACCTGCAGCAACAGGGCCTGAACGGAATCGCGATCGACTCGGAACAAGACGGCATGACCTCCGTGCCGGAATTGGTGTCCCAGCTCGGCCCGGCGTTCAAACAGGCCGGCCTCGGGATTGCTGTCTCGGTCCCCTGGCCGAGCACCGGCCCCGTCGGCCTCTATGGCGACAATGCCGTAGCGGCGTTCAACCAACACGTCGACGCCGTCGAGCTCCAGGATTACTCGTCCAACGGGACCCCCGCGGATATCCCGGTCTGGATCCATGCCGGGGTCCGGCGCGCCATTCTGATGGGCGGTGTCTGCACCGAAAACGGCAACGTGCAGACGTCGCTCGAGGACACCGCAGCCTGGACCACGTTTGCACTGCAAAGCCAGGTGCGGGGCATGTTCAGCTGGCGGCTGGACAACGACCATGGCCAGCATGGCACGCAGGAAGATGTCGATCCGACCTTCACGGGTGCGCAAACGGTCTACGAAACGGTCCAGAATTACGGCAGCGGCGCCAATCGGAACAGCGGCGTGCTTGATGTAACGGGCGCGACCTAGCCGCGCGGGCGCGCTACTGAAGCAGAGTCCTGCGGGGGGAGGCATCCTCGGCTTAAAGCCGTTGACACAACTGGGCACGCGTTGCCCCGCATGTCAGCCCCCCGCCTCCTCATAGCGATCGATCGACCCAATGGTCTCGATCCCCTCCGGGCGGCGCACCGTCGCGGCGGCCGAGCGGAGACCATGCTCGAGGCTTGCGCGCTCGGATGCGGGTGGGTTCTGCCCGTCGTGCGGCGGCATCGCTTCAGGGCGCGCAAGGCGTCTGAGCTTTTCATACAGCCTGTGTGTCTTCTGCTTGATGCGAAGACTGTCGGGTGTATGGAACTGGATTTCGAAGTGATGTGCCCCGCTGCGCAGGTTCATGTTCAGTCCGGCGTAGGTGGTATTGGCCACGGCGAAGGCGTTGTTGATGCGCATGACCTCCAGCCCTTGGGACTGCAATTGCCGCGAGACCCACTGTACCCCTGCGACGAAGCCTTCGTGCTGTAACACGACCTCGTAGCGCAACGCGTCGCGCACCCGCGCCGCCGCCTGCTCGGGCGGCAAGCCGTGCCGGTGCCGCAGCGCCTCGATCTTGCGATGCGTCGAGGCCGGCTTCTTGAACACGTGCCGATGCAGCTCGAGGCCGTCGCCATGCAGATGCCCCTGCACGCGCTCCAGGAGCTCGCGCAAGACGGGTGTGATCTTCGGCTCCATCGCCTTGGCGGCCTGGTGCAGCCGATTGACGAGCTCGGCGTGCAAGGAGGGCTCCGGCACAAGCTTGGCGCGCACCGCAGGCAAGGCCGCGCCGGCCTGCTCGGCTTCCCAGTCGATGATGTCTTCGCACCCCTGAGGCATCGGAACGGCGCGGAAGGCGTCGCGGGCCGGGCGGGTCAGTTCTTGAAGCTGTGCGGTCGGAACGCCTTGCAGCCGCAGACGGTGCGATCGCTTGTACAGGTCGTGGTAGTGCTCCTTGAGCTCGAAGGTTTGCGGCGTGTGGAACTGGAGTTCCCACAGATGCCCCTCGGGATCGCGCAGCGTCACGTTGACCGCGCTGAACGGCTCGTATCGCTTGACGAAGTGGTTGACCAGCTTCACGCGCGCGTGCCGTTGCTCGTCCAGCGCTGCCTGGATGCGGCGGCATCCGGCGGCGAAATCCTGGGACGACAGCACGACGCTGTAACGCAGTGCGTCGTTGACCTGCGGTATGGCGTCTTCCAGCGTCATGTGCTTGTGGGCCACCAGTTGCTTGAGCTTTTCCTTCAGCGAGCCCGACGACTTCAGCCGATGGCGCAGACCGGTCAGTTGCGCGCCGGCCGCGTGCGCGATGTTCCGCAGCGTCGGCGTGATCGACGCATCCATGCGGCTGGCGCGATCGACCAGCAGCTGGATCGCCTGGCTGACATCCAATGCCGGCGTGTTCGCAAAGCGTGCCTGCGGCGTCGGCGCTGGCGCCAGCAGGCCCCATTGCTGCAAGGCCTCCACCGAGTGATTCATGACGCCGGCAGCCATGGTCGGGTTATGCCGCAACTCCGCTTTCGCCTGCTCGGGATCGAAGCGCCCGTCATGCATGGCATAGGCCGTTTCCTTGCCGTAAGGCACGTTGCCGATGCGCTCGCGGAAGGTGCGTTCGCTGCGCAGGCAGGTCTCGAGCACCTTGGAGAACAGTTCGGTCCCCGTGTCGGCTTTCAACGCATCCGTTCCGACCTTGATGGCGATGGTGCACAGGTTGCGCAGGGTGAGCTCCGGCGAGCCTCGCACCAGGCCCGGCTGGCCGTCCGGAAACTGCTCGTGCGACAACCGGCATACCGGATAGTGTTCCAGGATGGCCTGGACGCGCGCACGGGTGTCGCCGGCCTGCTCGTACGCCTGTGCCAGCAACGGGAAGCGGTCGGCCAGCCCGGCAGGCGTCCCTGCCGCCTTGGCCGCGGGGACGGATTGAAGCCTGAAGACCTCGTCATGCAGCAGTTGGGCTGCCTCCTCGGCTTCGGGCAAATGGGCGTTGGCGATATCTTCGAACGCATGGTTGCGCAGCGCGTCCAGCGCTTGCGGATCCGCCTGCTCCGCCTCGAACTGGTCGAGCAAGCCGTTTCGCAGCGAGCGCTCGATGCCGTCATAGACGCCGAACATCATGTCGCGCGCCATCGCTTCGCGCATGGCGTCGGACTGCGCCAGAAAACGCTTGGCGAAGACACTGGCGGTGCCCCGGAGACGGCGTCCGCGCTGCTCGGCCAGAATCTCGGCCGCCCGGCCGGGTTGGTATTGCCCGTCCTTGGGATCCTGCGCCGGTGCCCCGGTTTTCCGCGGCTTGAAGGAGCGCTGCTGGCCGCGGCGCTTTTTGCGGTCGTCCATCACACGGGAAATGTGCGCGGCCAACTTGGGATAGCCCGCGTACACGAAGGCATCGTCGCCGTCGGTGTCCATGTCCCGCTTGCGCAGCTCGGTGATCGGCAGCGCTCCCAGCCGCCCGGGGATCACCACTTCCTTGACGCGCAGGCTGCCGGTGCTGCGCATCTCGGGCGGCAACGCGGCACGGTTGCGGCCGGTGATCCAGCGTGACAAGGTCTTCAAGTCCTCCCGGGAGCAGGCCATGTCCATGCCCTCGTGACCGGGCGACCAGTACTGCGGCGGCGGCACGATCAGCATGCCTTTGCTGTGCAGCATTTCAGCGCCCTCGCCCGCGTCGTCATTGAAGCCCGTGAAGCTGTACTGGATGGCAAAGCACCTGGACAGAAAGCTGGCCGTCGCGTCGCCCCGCTCCACTGTGCCGACTTGCTCGTCGGGAAACGGCAGCAGGTTCTCCTTGTCGTATGGCGCTTTGCCGATCAGTAACGCGCCGCCGTGCAAATCGAAGGCCCCGCTGCGCTGGGCCGGCAGATGCACGTTGTCGTCAGCCGAGGGGACCGCGCGAATCTGCTCGCCCTCGTAGCCGCCGCTGACGGTGAGGTGATACAGGGTCAGCGGGTCGACGCGCGCGGGCGTCTGGCCGCTCGCCTGCTTCGGCGCCAGTTGCGACAGCCGGCGCTCGATGGCCTGCCGGGCTTCGTCCAGCGCGGCCTCGTCGCGCGGAAAGTGCTGCAGCGCCTGCGGCGCGATGCGCTTGCGGTCGTTGGTGGTCTCCAGCAGTTTCTGCTGGGCCGGCGTGGCACGACCGGCGCGCGTGGCATTCCAGGCCATGACATGCTCACGAAACACCGGAATGCACATGGCCACCTCGAACTTGAGGAACCCGCAGCCATCGTTCGGGCACAGCTGAATGCGCTGGCCATCGGGGCTCTGCAGCTTGAACGGGTGCTCCGGACCTTCCACATCGTCGAAGAAGCCCAGTCGCAACGTGCCCTCGACCACGTGGTCGCTCGGCACCATTTCCAGCAGGGCGCGCTGCATGCGCGCCCAGTCTTCGCGCAGCGGCGCCAGCTTGGCGGCCAGCTGCATCAGGCTGCTGCCGGGGGCCGTGTCGGCGTAGCGCACCGCCGGAAGCATCGAGGCCAGGGCCGCGTGATTGGACAGGATATCTTCCGGCCGCCGCCCCCCTCCCCGGCTCAGCCGGCTGCCGCCGAACAGATCGAACCGCCACGGCTCGCCCTGGTACTGGAACGTACGCGCGAGCATGAACGCCGACAACTCGCCGGGCAGCTTGACTTCCACCAGGGGCAGACCGGTCAACCGCGCATAGAGCGAGTACGGCTTGCTCGATTCGTCACGGTTGTGCTTCAGCTCCTTGCCCGTCATGTCCACCACGACATGGTGGGTGTCGCCTGCGCCACGGGCTGGCGCCACGGGAACGCCGGGCCTCGACGTGCGCATGCGCCGATGCGTGGTGCCCAGATCGAAACGGCTTGGCGGATGGTTTTGCGTGATCAGCGCGGTCTGGTGCTGGATGCGCAAGTCCAATGCGTTGAGCACGTCTCCGTCGGCCTCGATCCGGGCGATGATGTTCCAGCTGTCTTCGCCCAGATCGGTTTCGATCGCCTCACGCGTGCGCTCCAGCGTCTGTTTCACCCAGGCGGCGAGCCGATCCCGCTGGTCGCGTATCGCCCGGCGCGAGCCTTCGATATACCGCGTCTTCCACATCTCGCTCACCACAGAATACGTTTTGAGCACTTGGTAGAAGGTCAGTGCCGCGCGCCGCGTGGCATACGACTCTTCGCCCATTGTCGCGTCCGCGGCGGGCTCCTTTTCCGTGGCGCCCAGCCGTGGCTGGACGAAGCGCTCGATCTTGCGCGCCACGATCGGCTGAAGCGTGCCGAGCACGGAGAGCGCGCGCCGGCGATGCGCAATCAGCACCGAGCTGCGTGCCAGGGGCAACAGCCCCAGGCACAGGTTGCCCATGGTTTCAAGGTTTTCATTGCGCAGTCCGGTTGTGCTGCACAACGCGGCCAGCCGCTCCAGGGCGGGCCTGGCCAGAGAACGCATGTCATGCTGCAATTGCACCGAAGCCATGGCCTTGAAGACGGTTGCGATTTCCCGGGCGCTGCACGTTTCGAAGCGTTCGCGGTACAGATCGAGGTGGGCTGCCAGCGCCTGGAGCTTGATGCGCGCCGGCGCCTGGAATTCGGCGTCGTCCGGCGCGCTGAGGAACAGGCGCGCAAAGGCGTTGGCGGCCTGTGACAGCGCCGACATTTCCGCATTGCGCCAAGGCAGATCGGATTCGCCCATCCGGGCCGCCAGCAGCAGCAAAGCGTGGCGGCAATTCGGCGGCTCCAGCCACCGGCTCAGCCCGTTCATCGCATTGGCAACCTCTTGCGCATTCATGGCCTGCCGAAGCTCCGCATCATCGACCAGCCGCATCGCCAGCTGCTCGGCAAGCGCTTGGCAGTGATCCTCCCCGGACCACTTGCTCAGCGCATTGAGCACATTGGCGACGGCCTGTGCATCCATGCCCTGCCGCAGATCGGCATCGGACGAGAGCCGCGCTATCAGCCGTTCGGCGGCCATCCGGCAGGCCGCGGACTCCGGCCACTTGCTCAAGCCGTTGAGCGCAGCCGCGATACCCTGCGCATCCATGGACAGCAGCAGCGCCGCCTCGTCCGTCAACCTGGCGGTCAGGCATTCCGCCGCCGCCAGGCAGGCCGCCGACTCCTGCCATTTGCCCAGCGCATTGAACACATTGCCGACGTGCTGCCCGTTCAGGGCGCCTCGCAGCGCCGCGTCGCGGCCGAGGCGGATCGCCAGGCGCTCGGCTGCGGCACGGCAGACGTCTGCATCGGGCCACTTGCCCAATGCATTGAGCGCGTTGGCGAGCTGTGGCGCGTCGAGGGCTTCGCGAAGCTTCGCCTCGCTGCGGATGCGGTCAGCCAGGTCCAAGGCCGCCTCTCGGCAAGCCGTCGTCCGCGGCCACTTGCACAGGGCGTTGAGCGTGCTGGCCACCTCTTGCGCATTCAGGCTCGCCTGAAGCCGGGCGTCGTCCGCGAGCCGAACCGCCAGGCATTCGGCGGCGGCGCGGCAAGGCGCGCTGTCCGGCCACTTGCTCAGCGCATTGAAGGCATTGGCAATCTCTTGTGCGCTCATCGCCTGCCGCAACGCGGGCATTTTCACGAGCTGCTCGGCCACGCATTCGACGGCCGCCCCGCAGATCTCCGCTTTCGGCCATTTGCTCAGCCCGTTGAGCGAAGCGGCAACCGCCGTCGCCGTCATGCCCTCCAACAGCGCCGCTTCGCACACCAGCCGGGAAGCGAGATGCTCGGCAACGTTGCGGCACACGGCCGTCTCCGGCCACTTGCTCAGCCCGTTGATCGCCGTCGCAACCGCCTGTGCGTCCATGGCCTGGAGCAATCTGGGCGATTGCTCCAGCCGGGCGGCAAGGCATTCGGCCGCCGTCCGGCAATCGGTGTTGCCGGGCCATTTGCTGAAAGCGTTGAGCAGCAGCCCGATTTGCCGCGCCTCGAAGGCCTTCTGCACCCCGTCGTGCAGCAGGTGGCACCCGATGCGCGCCGTTGCCTGTTCGCATCGCCCGCTGTCGCCGTTCTTGGAGAAGGCATTGGCCAGCAGCGTCAACTCCTTGGCGCCGAGTCGAGGCCATGGCCCGGGCTTCAGCGCCTGGCCGGCAATCCAAGCGATGGCCGCCATGCATGCGGGCTGCCTCGGATATTTGCTCAGCAGATTGCCCAGCTCCGCCAGTTTCTCCAGCGGGGCATCGTTGAACCAGCCCGTCTTGAACAGATAGCACGCGGCCATCTCCACGCACTGTTCCAGCACGCGGTCCAGCCGATGCGGCTCGGCGGACGTGGGCGCGGATGCGGCGCCCAAGGCAAACAGGTAGCCGTCCAGACGTCGGGCGTTTTCTTCGGGCGGCACGGAGCCGTCCAGGAACATCAGGGCAAGGCCATGGCCGTTGCACTGCGCCAAGGTGTTGTCCCTCGCCACATGAAGGCAGAAATCCAGATCGACCTTCCCCCGCCTGGCGCTCGCCACCAGCTTCCACAGGCGCGCGCACTGCTGCTCACGCATGGCGGCGAGCCTGCCGGACTCGGTGTGTCCCAGCCATCGGCCATAGTCGGTGAGCTGCTCCGCGGTCGGTTCGCGGCGGGCTTCGGCGCGCGGCGAGGCCGGCGCCTCCGCGTCACGCTCGGCCGCGTGAAAGGCGGTGCTTTCGCCCCGGCATGGCAAGGGCATCGGGCGCATGTCAGTGTTATCACCGGCTTCGCGCTTGCGCTTGAGCGGGATGCGCGGGGCCTGCCGACTGTGCGACGCACGCTCGATCTGATCGGCCCCATCCTCTCTCGGACCGGCGAACGCCCGCCTCGATGCGGCCTCCTGCGTGGACGGCCTGTCCGTGCCGGCTGCCCCCACCGCAAGGGCGCGCGCCGACGCGTGGGCGCGATGGCCCGGCGAACGCGCCAGGGGTTCCAGATGCCCAGCGGCGCGGGCTCGGCGGTTCACCGAGGGTGTCTGCTGATGCGAACGCGAATGTGGTGACGGGTCGTGACCGCTTTCCGGAGAAACAGCGTGCCAACGATGCGAGCCCGAAGGCAGTCGTGCAAGGCCCATAGATATGCGAGCGTTCCCGCAAGCAGAAACGTCCGGCGATATCGGAGCATTGTTGCGGGGAAGCGTCCAGGAAGATCAGTTGCTCAGTGACGCGGCGTCGACCCGACAGTTGCGGGATCGAAGCTTGCCGCCGATGCCTGACGTGGGATAAAGCCCAAGGTGGGATGAGGCCCGAGACGATATCCTGCGGCAGGCGTCCATGCGTGCCTCACGATGCGAACAAACGGATCTGTTTGCGCAATATTCGCAAAAGAATTCGCCCGAGTCAGGCAATAACAAGATGGGGCAACCGTCCTGTTCGCGCAAACCCGGCGATTGAACACAACGACGCAGCAGCGAAAAAAAGCCCCTTGGTCTCCCAACCAAGGGGCTAACGTCGATATGCGGTTTGCCTACACGCGTCTCAGCGATCTCAGGGGATGGGCGTAAACTTCAGCTCGCTCAAGGGCACGACCTTGTCTTCACGGACCATCTTGTATTCCGTATTGGGGCCGAGCCACTTGTTCCACAGCTGGTTGATCTCCCCAGCCTTGTCCATGGCCAGCAGGGCTTCATTGACCTTGGCCAGCAGCGCCGGTTCGCCCTTCTTCATCCCCACGCCGATCGGCTGATAGATCATCGGCTCGGCGATCATCTTCAGTTCGATGCCGCCGGTCTTGGACTGATTCACCAGCTTGGTGATCGTCATCGTGTTCGAGACGATGCCCAGTGCCTTGCCCTGCTGCACGGCCATATAGGCGGAGCCCGTGTCCTGGAACGTCACCGGCTCGGACCCGTTCATCTTGATCGACAGCTCCGACGTCGAGCCCTTCGCGGCCGCCAGGCGCTTGCCTTTGTAGTCCGCCTTGCTCTTGCCCGGGTCGCTCGCCCGCACCGCCAGCATTTCCTTGGCGAGGTAATACGGATCGCTGAACTGGATCTGCTCGGCGCGGCCGAGCGTGTAGGCAAGGTTCGCCACCGTCACGTCGACGCGGCCCATCTTGACTTCAGGCACACGCGCCTCGACCGACAGCGGGGTGATCCTGGCGGCGACACCCAGGTGCTTGGCCAGCGCCTGACACAGGTCGACATCGAAGCCGACCATCTCGCGGGTCTTCGGATCCGGCGCGGCGAACGGCGGCACATCGGCAAACGTGCCACAACGCAGCTCCTTGTTCTTCTGGATCTCCGCCCATTGATCGGCCAGAACGGGAAAGGACGCAGCGCACAGACAGGCCAGGACAGTCAGGCGCGCAACGGTGGAATGGACCGTCATTTCAGACTCCTAAAGGTGGTGTGGCACAGAAACGGAGAACGGGCGGAATGGGGCAATACCGGAATACCGGGGCAATACCGGGTCAATGCGAGCGCAGATCCGACAGGAAGCGTTTGGCGCGCGGATGCTGCGGCTCGCGGAAGAACACATTGGGCTCGGCCACTTCCAGGATCGAGCCGCTGTCCATGAACCAAACCCGGTCGGCAACCTCGCGGGCGAAGTTCATTTCGTGGGTCACGCACATCATGGTCATGCCTTCGTTGGCCAGGCTGCGCATCACGGCCAGCACTTCGCCGACCATCTCGGGGTCCAGCGCGCTGGTCGGCTCGTCGAAGAGCATGGCGGGCGGTTCCATGGCCAGGGCGCGTGCAATCGCCACGCGCTGCTGCTGCCCGCCGGAGAGCTGCGCGGGATAGGCGTCGGCCTTGTTCGCCAGCCCCACCCGATCGAGCAGTCGCATGGCCTTCTCGCGCGCCTCGGCACGGCGAACCCCGCGCACCCGCATCGGCGACAGCACGATGTTCTCCAGCACCGACAGATGCGGAAACAGGTTGAAGCTCTGGAACACAAAACCAATGCGGCTGCGCACCTTGTTGAGCGTGTCGCTGCGCATCGGTGCGTGTACGTCGTCGCCGTCGAACAGGATCTGTCCGGACTTGATCTCTTCCAGCCGGTTGACCGTGCGGATCAGCGTGGACTTGCCCGAGCCCGACGGCCCGCAGACAACGACGACCTCGCCCTTCTTGACCTCGGCGTTGATGTTGTTCAACGCACAGTAATCGCCGTACCACTTGCAGACATTGGAGAACTGGATCATGTCGATGCCTCAGTAATGCATTCAGGGTTCAACCGGCAGCGGCTCGGGTACCTCCGGCGCAGACCTGCGGAGCTTCCCCGCCCGCTTGGCTGCGATGCGGTGCTCCAGCGCGCGCGCCGCACGTGTCAGGCTCCAGCACACGGCAAAGTACATGACCGCCAGCAGGAAGAAGATCTGGAACGGCTTGCTCAGCAGCGCGTTGTTGATCTGGTTGGCGGCGAAGGTCAGCTCGGGCACGTTGATGACGTAACCGAGCGTGGTTTCCTTGATGGTGGACACGAACTGGGCCAGCATGCTCGGCAGCATGTTGTAGAGGGCCTGCGGCAGGATCACCACGCGCATGGCACCGAGGTAGCTGTGCCCCAGCGCGCGTGCCGCCTCCATCTGCCCTTTCGGCAGTGCCTCGATACCGGCACGCACGACCTCACTCAGGTAGACGCCTTCATAGATCACGAGCGTGCACAGCATCGTGGTGAAGCCCGAGACATCCCGCCCGATGAACATGGGCACCAGGAAGTACACCCAGAGAATCAGCATCAGCAGCGGCACACCGCGCACCACATATACGAGCGCGGTCACCACCGAGCGCAGTGCCGACCAGGGCGACAACCGCGCCAGTGCCAGCAGCACGCTCAGCGGAAACGCGAGCACGATGCCGAGCACGGACAGAATCAGTGTGCACGCGATGCCGCCCAACGGGCCGTTCGGGTACTGCCCGACCAGCAGCAGCAGCCAGTTGTCGCTCACGATATCGACCAGATCCATCATGGCTTACCTCCCCGTCACGACGCGGAAGCGGCGGGCCAGACAGGCGCCGACCGCCATGATGACCAGCGAGAAGCCCAGGTACATGAGCGTCGCCAGCAAATACGATTCGAAGGCCCGGAAGCTGGCGTTCTCGATCTCCTTGACGGCATGGGTCATCTCCGTGACGCCGATCGCCATCGCCAGGCTGCTGTTCTTGAACAGCGACACGCTATGGTTGATCAGCGCCGGCAGCGCATTGCGCACGGCCTGCGGCAGGAGCACGTAGCGCAGGGTGCCGATGAAGGTGTTGCCCAGTGCGCGGGCCGCTTCCTCCTGGCCCGGCGGAATCGCACGCAAACCCGAGCGCAAGTCTTCGCTGAAGTACGCGGCCTGGCACAGGCCCAGCGCCACGATCGCAAAGACGGCTTCGGAGTGATGCTCGCCCAGCCAATCCAGCGCCGGAAGCGGCAGCAAGGTGGAGATGCCGAAGTACCAGAACATCAGCTGCACCAGCGTCGGCACGTTGCAATGATACGAGACATACGCCCCGACCAAGCGCTCGGCCAGCGGGTGGGGCACCATCCGCAACGCCAGCAACACGAAGGCCAGCGCCATGCCCAGCACCCATGAGCACCCGGCGATCACCAGCGTCATCCAGACACCCTCGATCAGCATCCGGCTGAACTCGGGGTTCTTCAGGATCGCCATCAGATCAAAGCCTTGCATGATCGGCTCCGCTCAGTCTTGCGATGGTTCCGGGCGCATCGTGGAGAGGCCGCCGGGCACCTGCAGCGTCGGAGTGATCTCCATGTGCCCGATATTGACGGCGACGGGCGCGGCAATGGCAAACGCGATGGCTTCGGCGATGTCGGCGGCCTGCGGCAGCTCGAAGCCCTTGACGAAGCGCTCATAGGTCTCGGCACTGTCGCCGTGCACGTGGGCAAAGATGTCGGTGGCCACGCGCCCGGGGCAGATCTCGGTCACGCGCACGCGCTTGCCGTAGGCATCGATGCGCAGCTGCCGCGACAGCATGTGGATCGCCGCCTTGGTGGCGTGGTACGTGGAGTTCCCGCCAAAGTTGTACGCACCGGCAATCGAGCTGATGTTGACCACGTGCCCCCGGTCGCGCGCCACCATGCCCGGCAGCACGAGCCGGCAAAGATGCAGCACCGCGCGCAGGTTGACGTCCACGAGCAGGTCGATGCCCTGCGCGTCGGCGTTGAGCAGCGAGCCGGGACGATCCACACCGGCGTTGTTGACGAGGATGTCGAACGCGTGCTCGCTCGTGAGTGCGGTGATGCCGTCCAGGTCGGTCACGTCGATGGCGTGCGCAATGCAGCCGGTGCGTTCGGCCAGCTTGGCCAGCGCTTGCGCGCTGCGTGCCAAGGCATGGACCTGCACGCCCTCACGGCACAAGCGTTCGACAACGGCGGCACCGATTCCGGAAGATGCGCCAGTGACCAGAGCGGTTTTGTAGTCTGCGAATGACATGGTAGTCCTGTGCGATAACTTGCTTCAATGTATCGATCACCAGCTTTGCGCGCCAAGATGGAATGTCTTTGGCGTAATAGGCCCGGCTTATGTCGGGGTAACCCTGATCCCGGGCCTCACAGCACGGTGGAAAACCCCAGTTGCTGCGAGATCGGAACGATGCGCCCGCCGAGTGATTCGATCTCCGCGCGCAGGCGCTGCGTCAGTGCCACCGCGCCGGGGGTATCGCCATGGACGAGGATCGAGCGCGGCTGCATCGGCAGGACATGGCCGGCGTGCGTGACGATCGTGCCGTCCGTCAGCAGGCGCCGCACGCGGGCCAGTACCTGTGCTTCGTCGTGGATCACCGCACCGGGCAGGCCACGGCTGACGAGCAGGCCCTGGTCGTCATAAGCCCGATCGGCCAGAAAGCTGACACCAACCGGCAGCCCGAACGCCGCGGCCGCCCCCTCAATCGCCTGGCTGCTGGACGTGCTGATGATGAGGTTCGGATCGAACGCTGCGATTGCCTTCAGCAGCGGCGTTGCCCAGGCAGGATCCGCCGCTGCCCGGTTGCCGAGCGCGCCGTGAAAGCTCATGTGCGTCACGCGGCGGCCGTGCGCACGGGCAATCCCTGCCAAGGCACCGAGCTGGTAGGTCACCATCGCCGTGAGATCGGGGATGTCGACCTGCATGAACCGCCGCCCGAAGCCCTGCCGGTCCGGAAAGCCGACATGCGCGCCCACATCCACGCCGCTCTCGATCGCCAGGCGAACGGAGCGGTCCATGATCAGCGGGTCGCCGGCGTGAAACCCGCAGGCGATGTTGGCCGATGAGATCAGCGACATCATCGCCTCATCGTCCCCCATGCGCCACGGGCCATAGCCCTCGCCCAGATCTGCGTTGAGATCGATTTCCATGTCCCTCCCTGATCAACGTGTACAGCCGCCGAGCACGACGAGCGACGTACCCCAGCCCACCACCGTGCCGTCGGGCACCGGCATATCCTGCACCATCGCATCGCACGGCGCCGTCACCGGCAACAGCAACGGGCCAATCTGCAGCAGGCCCAGCGGCTGCGATGCCCGCACGCTCGCCCCCACGGCGGCGAGCGGCACCGTCTGCTGGGGATGCTGGTGGCGGAACACGCCGACCGAGCCCGCGCGCACGACTTCCGTTGACGCAGCACCGGCGAGTGCGGCGGGTGCAGCAGACGCGGAGGGCGTGGGCTGTGCGCTGATCCGCGGCGCCACCGCCCGCGCGTTGCGCAGCGAAAGATGGAGGCCCGGCCCTTGCAGGTCGAACTCCGTGATATCGGTGGCCGCCAGCCAGGTGCAGATCTGGCGAATCTGTTCGACCCTCATCTCAATGTCCTCCTGCCGCGGCGTGCAGGCCGATCAGCCGCCGCACCTCGGCCAGCCATGCCTCGACTTCGGCCAGCGCGGCAACGGCCTCGTCCCACGTGGTTTCGATAAACCGAACCTGGCTGCCGATCGGCGCCTGGCCGAGCCGCCACAAGTCCGCCTCAATGACGGTCCCGATCTTCGGGTAGCCGCCCGACGGTTGGGCTTCGCGCATCTGCACAATGGGCTGCCCGCTGGGCGGCACCTGGATCACGCCGGGCACGATGCCATGCGAGCGCATCTCGAACGGCTCGCGCGGCGTCAACGTGGGGCCGGCCAGGCGGAATCCGTAGCGGTCGCTCTGCGGGGTGACTTTCCACGGCTCCGACCAGAAGCGCTGCTGCGACGCCTCGGTGTAGCATCCGTGCTCCGCGGCGGGCAGCACCCGCATGGCCGGCAGCCCATCCACCACCAGCGGCAAACCCAGGGCCGGCGGCACCAGCCCGATGCCGGCGCCGCCGGCGCGGTTGCCAAGGCCCGGAGAACCGGCGCGCAGCACATCGCCGCGCCGTAACGCACGCCCATCGAGACCGCCGAACGCTCCCCGCAACTGCGTACTGCGCGAGCCGAGGGCCAGCGGTACGTCAACGCCGCCAGCCAGGCACAGATAGGCGCGGCAGGCGGGCACCGGGCCGCGCTGCGGCACCGTCAGGCGCAGCGTCTGTCCCGCTCGCGCCTCATGCACCCACCAGGGGAGCAGCGGGTGGTCGTCGAGCTGCGCGCCGCAGTCCGCACCGGTCAGGGCAAAGCGGCAGTCCTGCGTGAAACGCACCTGGAACGGGAACACCTGCACTTCAACGCCGGCCGCGCCTTCGTCGTTGCCCAGCAGCAGGTTGCCGGCCGCCAGCGCGAGCGGGTCCATGGCCCCCGACGTGCCAACGCCCCAACGCAGCACGCCCAGGCGCCCCAGATCCTGCACCGTGGCCAGTGCACTGGAAGACAGGACCTCGATCATCGGATCACCTTCTCGACACGGAAACGCAAGACATCCCCCGGCTGCAGCAAGGCAGGCGGGTTCTTGTCGGGGTCGAAGAAACACATCTCGGAACTGCCGATCGTGTTCCAACCGCTCGGGCCGTCGGAGGCCGACACCCCGGTCTGAGACCCGCCGATCGACACGGCACCGCCGGGAATGCTCAGCACCGGCACCTTGCGCCGCGGCGTGGCAATGCGCGGGTCCATCCCGCCGAGATAGCAGTAGCCGGGGTGGCTGCCCAGCGCGAAGACGTGATAGTCCGGCGCGCTGTGGCGCTCGACGATCTCGTCCACCGACAAGCCGGTATGGTTGACGACGTCGGCCATGTGCGGGCCGAGCGCGCCGCCATAGACGACCGGCAACTCGACCAGCCGCCCCTCGCGCGACAGCGGCGTGGCAGCACGCCAGGCCTCGCGCAGACGCGTCTCGATCTGCGCCAGCTCCGATGGCGGGCGCGTAAAGGTCAGCATCAGGTTGTTCATGCCGGGCACGGCCTCGCGCACCTCCGGCCACGCCTCGGCCTCCAGCGCCAGCGACCACAGTCGCTGCTGGGTCAGCAGAGTCATCTCGCCCGGCACATCGAACAGCAAGGCCGTTGTGCCCAGCAGGCTGATACTTTCCGTCTCGGTGATCATGCTTGCCATTCTTCGACGTGTCTCGTTAGGCCACCTGGCTACGCAGCTCGGCGCGTGCGCGCAGCCAGCGTTCCAGGTGATGGATATCGACCCCACCGGTTTCAAACGCCGCGTCCCGGACGATCTCGCGATGCAGCGGCAGGTTGGTGGCAATGCCGTCCACCTGCAGTTCGTCCAGCGCCAGGCGCATGCGCTGCAGCGCATCCTCCCGGCTGGCACCGTGCACGATGAGCTTGGCGATCATCGAGTCGTAGTGCGACGGCACGCGATAGCCGGCACCGGCATGGGTGTCCACGCGCACGCCATAGCCGCCCGGCAACTGCCAACCGGTGATGACGCCGGGCGAGGGCATGAACGTGTCCGGGTGCTCGGCATTGATGCGGCACTCCAGCGCATGGCCCCGGCAAGCGATGTCGTCCTGCCGCAGCGTGAGCGGCTCGCCGCCGGCCACACGAATCTGCAGCTGAACGATGTCGATGCCCGAAGTCATCTCCGTCACCGGGTGCTCGACCTGCAGGCGGGTGTTCATCTCGATGAAGTAGAACGCCCCGTTCTCGTACAGAAACTCGAAGGTGCCCACGCCGCAGTAGCCGATCTGCCGGCATGCCGCGGCGCAGCGCTCCCCGACCTCGGCGATCAGCGCGGGATCAATGCCCGGCGCCGGCGCCTCTTCGATGACCTTCTGATGCCGACGCTGCAGCGAGCAATCCCGGCTGCCCAGCCACACGGCATGGCCGTAGCGGTCGGCCAGGACCTGGATTTCCACGTGGCGCGGGTGGGTCAGGAACTTCTCGATATAGACCTCCGGGTTGCCGAACGCGCGGCGCGCCTCTTCGCGCGTCAGTGCCAGCGCATCCGCCAGTGCCGAGGCTTCGTGCACCACGCGCATGCCGCGCCCCCCGCCCCCGCCCGCCGCCTTGACGATCACGGGAAAGCCGATCCCGTGCGCAATCGCCAGCACCTCGGCCGGGTCCTCGGGCAGCGATGTATCCGGCCCCGGCACGCACGGCACCCCGGCTTCACGCATGGCCCGCTTGGCACTGACCTTGTCGCCCATCGTGCGGATGCAGTCGGCACTGGGGCCGATGAATGTAAGCCCGGCATCGGTCACGCGCGCCACAAAGCCGGCGTTTTCCGACAGGAATCCATAGCCGGGGTGAATGGCCTGCGCACCGCTGACACGCGCCGCCGCAAGCAGCGCCGCCTGGTTCAGGTAACTGCCGGTGGGCGAGGCCGGACCGATGCAGAGCGCCTGATCGGCCTGACGCACATAGACGGCATCCCGATCGGCCTCCGAATAGACGGCCACCGTGCGCAAGCCGAGCCCGCGACAGGCGCGCTGGATTCTCAGGGCGATCTCGCCGCGATTGGCAATGAGCACTGTATCGAACATGACGAAACCCCTTGGCTCACGCAAATCGGATCAACGGCTGTCCGGCCTCGACTTCCGCCCCGGACTCGACCAGCACGGCCGCCACGGTGGCGTCGCTTTCCGCCACGACCGCGTTGAAGACCTTCATCGCTTCGATCACGCACACGGTCTGGCCGGCCTGGACGGCCTGGCCCGGCTGCACGAAGACCGCCTCGCCCGGTGCCGGCTGCAGGTGCACGACCCCGAACAGCGGGGCCAGCAACTCGCGCCGCTGCGGCGCGGCGGAAACCGGCGGTGCCGGTGGCACTGGTAGCACAGGCTGATCGTGCGTAAGCGTTGGCGCCGGCGGCACACGCTCCGGCAAGCACGCCGCGTCGTCGCCGCGCTGCCCGGCCGACGGATGCCGCACGAGCCTCAGAACCCACCCCTGATGGCTGAAGCTCATCTCGGCAAGGTCCGAGGACGCCATGGCATCGATGAGCTGCTTGATCTGCGAGAGGTCCATGTTTGTCCACAAGATGCTGTTGTGGACACAGTATCGACCTCGGCCGCTCAGTGCCAAGACGGTTTATCTTTGCCCCGATAGGCGCGTCTTATGACACCTCGTGGTGCTCCGGCACGTCGCACGGCAGCAGATTGCCCGACAGCCCGGCCACCAGCTCGAGCAGGATTTCCTTGATGGCCTGGGCCGGCTCGGACAACGGCTGATGCCCGGACTGGCACAACGCGAGCGGTGCCTCGATCACCGGATCGACGATGCGGCACTGCCAGGCGTCGCAGGACGTCGCCACTTCCCTGGCCATCGATGCGGGCAGGATGGTCGCGCCCAGGCCGTCGGCCACGATGGCCTTGAGCGTGCCGGCCGATTCGATCTCCGCCGACACCTTCGGCACCATGCCGATGGCACCGAACGCGTCGTCGACAAGCCGGCGCACCACGTTGTATGGGCGCGCGAGGTACAGGTCGATCTCGCCCAGCATGGCCAGCGGCACCTCGTCCGGTGGCGCCGGCATGCTGCTCGGGCCGACCACGTAGAGCGGCTCGCGCAGCAGCGGCAGGAACGAAAGCCCGTGCACGACCGTCTTGCCGCCATAGAGCACGGCCATGTCCATGCGCCCGTTCATGATCAGTTCCGATAGCGTGCTGCCATAGGTCTCGTTCAGGTACAACACGATCCCCGGGTGCCGCGCCCGCACCGCGCGCAGCAACGGCAGCGCCAGCGCCGATGCGGCCGTGCCCGGCGCCAGCCCGACCGACACCGCGCCCGACAGGCCCTGCCCGGCCGCCTTCATCTCGAGCTTGGCCTGATCCACCTGGCGCAAGATCGCCTGGGCATGCCGGTACAGCACCTTGCCCGCTTCGGTCGGCACCACGCCCTGCTTGGTGCGCAGCAGCAATTGCTGCCGCACCTCGCCTTCGAGCGTGGCCATCTGCTGGCTCAGCGATGGCTGCGCAACGTGCAGCAGATCGGCCGCCTGCGTCACGCTGCCGACATCGACAATCTTTACGAAGTACCGCAATCGCCTGAAGTTCAAGTGCTCTCCTCTGCGCCGAGCATGGTTGCCCGATCTCCTCAGGCAAAAGCTTATGCCGAGAGCAAGTTCCATACCTATAGGTGTTTCCTATCTAGACATATTCGAGTCGTCTTGGTCTTCATTCGTAGCCCCGTCTAATGTTGCGCATACCTTCCAATCACGCAGCAAGGACCCTCGTGACCACGTCCCGCATTGCCGCCCGCGTCAGGCGCATCAAACCTTCGCCCAGCACGTCCGCCGCGGACCGCGCGAACGAACTGCGCCGTCAAGGCAAGTCCATCGTGAACCTCGTGGTCGGCGAGCCCGACTTCGACACGCCGCAGCACATCCGCCAGGCCGCCGTGCAGGCCATCGAACGCGGCGCGACGCGCTACACGCTGATGGCGGGCACGGTGGAACTGCGCCAGGCCATCGTCGACAAGATGGCGCGCGAGAACGACCTGCAATACGCGATGAACGAGATCATCGCCACCAACGGCGCCAAGAGCGCGATCTACAGCGCGCTGGCGATCACGCTCGAAGCCGCGGACGAGGTGCTGATCCCGGCGCCGTACTGGGTCTCCTACCCCGACATGGTGCTGGCATGCGACGGCACGCCCATCACGCTGCCCTGCCCCGAACACGACGGCTTCAAGCTGACACCGGCGCGCCTGGAAGCGGCCATCACCGCACGCACGCGGTGGCTCATCCTCAACTCGCCGAGCAACCCGACCGGCGCGAGCTATACGCTCGATGAGTACCGTGCGCTGGCCGATGTCCTGGCCCGGCACCCCCACGTGCTGGTCATGACGGACGACATCTACGAGCACATCCGCTTCGATACGGTGCGCACGCCGCACCTTCTCAATGCAGCCCCGGAGCTGCGCGACCGCACGCTGGTCATCAATGGCGTTTCCAAGACCTACGCCATGACGGGCTGGCGCCTGGGCTGGGTGGCCGGCCCGCGCGATCTGATCCAGGCGCTCGATACGTTCCTCTCGCAATCGGCGGGCAACTGCTGCTCGATCAGCCAGGCCGCCGCCGCCGCCGCGCTCAACGGTGACCAGCGCTTCGTGACCGAGAGCGTCGCCGTCTACAAGCAACGCCGCGATGCCACGCTGGCCCGCCTCAACGCAATCCCCGGGCTCACCTGCCGCTCGCCGGACGGAGCGTTCTACCTCTACGTGAACTGCGCCGGCCTGATCGGCAAGAAAACGCCCGAAGGCAAACCGCTCGATACCGACACCGACGTCGTCATGTACCTGCTCGAGCGTGAAGGCGTGGCCATCGTCGCCGGCACGGCTTATGGCCTGTCGCCCTACTTCCGCATGTCGATCGCCACCGCGCTGGAAACGCTTGAAGAAGGCTGCCGCCGCATCGAGCGCGCAGTCCTCGCCCTGGCCTGAGATCCCGAGACACACGAGACATCGATGAGCACCTACAAAGCCATCCGCAAAATTGCCTCCGCCCCGCAGGCGGACGCCGCCCTGATTGCCGCCCTGCGCGCGCTTCCGGTTGCCGCCATCAGCGACAACATGCACCGCAACATGGGCACGGGCAGCCTGCAGCCCTTCCACAAACCGGTCGCGACCACCATGGCCGGCACCGCCGTGACGGCGCGTTCGCGCGGCGGCGACAACCTGACCTACCTGCGCGCGCTCGAGTTCTGCCGGCCCGGCGATGTGCTCGTGATCGATGCGGGCGGTGACCTGCAGAACGCCGTGGTCGGCGGCATCCTCACCTACTATGCCGCCCGCATCGGCGTGGTGGGTGTGGTGATCGACGGTGCCGTGCGCGATGTGGCCGAGTTGCGGGAGCGCGCGTTCCCGGTCTACGCGCGCGGCGTGACGCATCGCGGTCCGTACAAGGACGGCCCCGGCGAGATCAACGTGCCGGTCTCGGTCGGCGGCATGATCGTGCACCCCGGCGACGTCGTGGTAGGCGACCAAGATGGCCTGCTTGCCATCCCGCCCGCGGATGTGCCGCTGCTGATCGACAAGGCGCGAGCCGTGCTCGCCGCCGAAGCCGAAACGATGCGCGCCATGCAGGAAGACCGCTGGGATCGCAGCTTCATCGATGCGCTGGAAGCCCGGTGCAATAACTGATCGCCCGCCCCCTTCCACCGACTCGCTGCCATACCACCACTAGGAGACCCGCATGCGCCCTTCCGTCCTCGTCACCCGGGCGACGTTTCCCGACATTGCCAACCGCCTGCGCGAACACTTTGACGTGACGGACAACCCGTCCGACACGATCCTGAGCCCGTCGGAGCTGATCGCACGGCTGCAAGGCAAGCAGGGCGTGATGAGCACCGGCAGCGAGCGCATCGACGCGGCCCTGCTCGATGCCTGCCCCCAACTCAAGGCCGTGTGCAACGTGGGCGTGGGCTACAACAACGTCGACGTGGCCGCCTGCACGGCCCGCGGCGTGGTCGTGAGCAACACGCCCGACGTGCTCACCCAGACCACCGCCGACTTCGGCTTTGCGCTGATGCTCGCCACCGCGCGGCGCATCACCGAATCCGAACGCTTCGTCCGAAGCGGCGCCTGGCAGAAGACGGGGATCCACGACCAGATGCTCGGCAGCGACATCTACGGCGCCACGCTGGGCATCCTCGGCATGGGGCGAATCGGCCAGGCCATCGCCCGACGCGCCGCGTTGGGGTTCGAGATGCAGGTCATCTATCACAACCGCTCGCCGCTCGAGGCCGAAACCGAAGCCAGGGCGCATGCTCGTTACGTCGACAAGGACACCCTGCTGCGGGAATCCGACCATCTCATCCTGGTGCTGCCCTATTCCCCCGAGGCCCATCACACGATCGGCGCCGCCGAACTGGCCAGGATGAAACCGACCGCCACGCTGACCAACATCGCTCGCGGCGGCATCGTCGACGACGCAGCGTTGGCACAGGCACTGCGCCAGGGCACGATCGCGGCGGCCGGGCTCGACGTCTTCGAGGGCGAACCGCGCCTTCACCCCGACCTGCTGGCCCTCGACACTATCGTGCTGACACCGCACATCGGCAGCGCGTCGGTCAACACACGCCGCGCCATGGCCTCGCTGACCGTCGACAACCTGATCGCCGCGCTCGGCTACGGGCCGCAGGCCGGCCAGCCGCCGACGCCCGTGAATCCGCAAGTGCTGCAGCAATAGGCCAGGCCATGCTGATCCACAAGGTCATGGTGATGGGCGTTGCCGGCTGCGGAAAATCCACGCTGGCCGCACGCCTGGCCACCGCGCTGGATGCGGAATGGATTGAAGCCGACGACCACACGATCGATGCCGGCACCGCACTGGCTGCAGCCCCAGGCAACGCCGTACTCGCCTGCCCCGCCCTGAAGCGCAGCGACCGCGAGCAATTGCGCGCCGCCGTGCCGCGGCTTCGCATCGTGTACGTGGACATCACGCTCTCCGATGCCATCGCACGGGGGGCCGCACGCGGGCGACACCGGTTTGCACCGAGCCGGGTGCTGAGCCAGTTCGCCATCCTGGAAACGCCGGCCGGCGAGCCCGGCGTCCTTCAGATTCCGGCCGACCAGCCGGTCGACACACAGGTCCGGCAGGTGCTGCGCTGGATCACCGAAGACACCACGAGGCAGGACAATGACGCCACCCAATCTGAACCTGTTTGACCTGAGCGGCCGCACGGCCTTGATCACCGGTGCCAGCAGCGGCATCGGGTTCGCACTGGCCGGAGGGTTGGCCCGTGCCGGCGCCCGTGTGGTCCTGAACGCCCGCGGGCAGGAAAAGCTCGCGCACGCCGCCGACAGCCTGCGCGCGCAAGGCGCCGACGTCCACACGGCCGCGTTCGATGTGACCCAATGCACGGCCGTGGCTGAGGGCATCGCCCGGGTGGAAGCCGAGCTCGGCCCCATCGACATCCTGGTCAACAACGCCGGCATGCAACGTCGCGCGCCATTGGAGCAGTTCGAGACGGCGCAATGGCACGAGCTGATGAAGACCAACGTCGACAGCGTCTTCCTGGTCGGACAGGCGGTGGCCCGCTACATGATCCCGCGTGGGCGCGGCAAGATCATCAACATCTGCTCGGTGCAGAGCGAACTCGGACGCCCCGGGATCGCGCCTTACACGGCCAGCAAGGGTGCCGTGAAGATGCTCACGAAAGGCATGGCGATCGACTGGGGCCCGCACGGCCTGCAGGTCAACGGCCTGGGCCCGGGCTACTTCAAGACGGAGTTGACGCAGGCGCTGGTCGCCAACGCCGAGTTCACCGCCTGGCTCGTGGGCCGCACGCCATCGCGCCGCTGGGGCGATGTCGAAGAGCTCGCCGGTGCGGCCATCTTCCTGGCAAGCAAGGCCTCCGACTTCGTCAACGGCCACATTCTCTATGTTGACGGCGGCGTGACCGCCACCCTGTAACCCAAGGAACGCTCATCATGGACGCTCTCGTCATTCACGCCGCCAACGACCTGCGCATCGAAGACATCGACACCCCCGAGGTGCAGCCCAATCAACTGCGCGTGCAGGTGCGCTTTGGCGGCATCTGCGGCTCCGACTTGCACTATTACAACCACGGCGGCTTCGGCACCGTGCGCGTCAAGGAACCGATGGTGCTGGGCCACGAGGTGGCGGGCCGCGTAGAAGAAACCGGCCCCGGCGTGCACCGGCATGCCAAGGGCGATCGGGTCGCCATCAGCCCGAGCCGGCCCTGCGGCCAGTGCCACTATTGCCAGCAAGGCCTGCAGAACCATTGCCTGGACATGCGCTACTACGGCAGTGCCATGCGCACGCCCCACGTGCAAGGCGCGTTCCGCCGGGAGATCGTCATCGACGAAAGCCAGGCCCATCGCCTTGCCGACACCCTCAGCGACCAGGAAGGGGCAATGGCTGAGCCGTTGTCCGTGGCGCTGCATGCCGTGCGCCGCGCCGGCCCGCTGCTGGGCAAGCGCGTGCTGGTGACCGGCTGCGGCCCGATCGGCGCCTTGATCGTGGTGGCGGCGCGGCGCGCGGGGGCCGCCGAGATCATCGTCACGGACATGGGTGCCTATCCGCTGAAGGCCGCCGTCGCGGTGGGCGCCGACGTCACGATCAACGTCGCGGAACAGCCCGACGGGCTCAAGCCGTACACCACCGACAAGGGGCAGATCGACGTGTTGTTCGAGGCCAGCGGCAACGAGCGCGCGCTGCGTGGCGCCATCGATGCGCTGCGCCCGCGCGGCATCATCGTGCAGGTGGGGCTGGGCGGCGAGATGACGCTGCCCCTCAACGCCATCGTCGCCAAGGAACTCGAGCTGCGGGGCGCCTTCCGCTTTCACGAAGAGTTCGCCATGGCGGTCGAGCTGCTGAACAAAGGCCTGGTCGACGTCAAGCCGCTGATTTCCGCGACCGTGCCCTACCGCAATGCGGCCCATGCGTTCGCGCTTGCAGGCGACCGCACACAGGCGATGAAAGTCCTGCTGGATTTTCAATGAGATTGCGACGGATGCGCCGGCAACGGCGCTGACCCTGCGTTCCTTCCCAGGAGACTTGGATGTTCATTGGCATTCCGCTGCAAACCGCGGAGGGCGAGACACGTGTCGCCCTCACACCGGAGACGGCAAAGAAACTGAAGGCGCAAGGCCATACGCTGCGCGTGCAGACCGGCGCGGGCAGGCGCGCATCGATTCCCGATCCGGCGTATGAAGCCGTCGGCTGTGAAATGACCGACGCGGCCGGTGCGCTCGGCGCCGATCTGGTGCTGACCGTGCGCCCGCCCGCACCGGAAGCCCTCGCACTGATGAAGCCCGATGCCGTACTGGTGGGCATGCTGGACCCGCATGACAAGGACGGCCTCTCACGTCTGGCGGCGGCCCGCCTGACCGGCTTCGCACTCGAAGCCGCACCGCGCACCACGCGGGCACAGAGCATGGACGTGCTCTCTTCGCAGGCGAACATCGCCGGCTACAAGGCCGTCATGATGGCCGCGGATCGTTATCAGCGGTTCTTCCCGATGCTGATGACGGCGGCGGGCACGGTCAAGGCCGCGCGCGTGGTGATCCTCGGCGTGGGGGTGGCCGGCCTGCAGTCGATCGCCACCGCCAAGCGCCTGGGCGCGGTTGTCGAAGCGTCGGACGTCCGCCCATCGGTCAAGGAACAGGTCGAGTCGTTGGGCGCGAAGTTCATCGACGTTCCCTACGAGAGCGCCGAAGAGAAAGACGCCGCCGAAGGCGTGGGCGGTTATGCGCGCCCCATGCCGGCGTCATGGCTCGAGCGCCAGAAGGCGGAAGTCGCCAAGCGCGTGGCCCAGGCCGACGTGGTGATCTCGACCGCGCTGATACCCGGCCGCGCCGCGCCCGTGCTCATCACCCACGACATGGTCCAGGCCATGAAGCCCGGCTCGCTGATCATCGACATCGCCGCAGGCAAAGGTGCGGATGGCGTGAGCGGCAACTGCGCGCTAACGGAAGCCGGAAAAACCGTCGTCAAGCATGGCGTAAACATCGTGGGCGAAACCAACCTGCCCGGCCTGGTGGCCGCCGACGCATCGGCCCTGTACGCGCGCAACGTGCTGGAGTTCCTGAAGCTGATCGTGAACAACGATGGCGCGCTCACCATCGATGAAAACGACGACATCGTCGCCGCCTGCCTCGTGACCCGGGGCGGCGCAGTACTGAGGACATGAGGAGAAACATGATGGAAGTGGTCTCGCACACTATTGTCAGTCTCACCACGTTCGTGCTGGCCGTGTATGTCGGCTACCACGTCGTCTGGAACGTCACGCCGGCCTTGCATACGCCGCTGATGGCGGTCACCAACGCGATCTCGGCCATCGTGATCGTCGGCGCAATGCTGGCTGCCGCCCTGACCGAGACGGTGCCAGGGAAGGTCATCGGCGTGCTGGCGGTGGCGCTCGCGGCCGTCAACGTCTTCGGGGGCTTCCTGGTCACGCGCCGGATGCTGGAGATGTTCAGGAAGAAGGATAAGAAGCCCGCGGCTACGAATGGGGGTGCCAAGTGAATCTGCATTTCATCAGCCTGGACGTGGTGACCCTGCTGTACCTGGTAGCCAGCGTGTTCTTCATCCAGGCCCTCAAGGGCCTGAGCCATCCGACGACGTCGATTCGCGGCAACCGGTTCGGCATGGCCGGCATGACCATTGCCGTACTCACCACCGCCACCTTGATCCTCAAGCTCTCCGCGGGCAACGCACTCGGCCTCGGCTACGTGCTGCTCGGACTGGTGATCGGCGGCGGTATCGGTGCCTTCATGGCCCGGCGCGTCGAGATGACCAAGATGCCCGAGCTGGTGGCCTTCATGCATAGCATGATCGGGCTTGCCGCCGTGTTCATTGCCATGGCCGCGGTGGGCGAACCCTACGCCTTCGGCATTGCCGCCAAGGGCGCGCCGATTCCGACCGGCAATCGACTCGAACTCTTTCTCGGGGCGGCGATTGGCGCGATCACGTTCTCGGGGTCGGTCATTGCCTTCGGCAAGCTCTCCGGCCGGTACAAGTTCCGTCTGTTCCAAGGCGCGCCGGTGCAGTTCGCGGGCCAGCACCTGCTCAACCTCGTCCTGGGCCTGGCGACCATCGGTCTGGGCATCGCCTTCATGGCCACGGAAAACTGGTCAGCCTTTGGCGCGATGCTCGCACTGGCCTTCCTGATGGGCGTGCTGATCATCATCCCGATCGGCGGCGCCGACATGCCGGTCGTCGTGTCGATGCTCAACAGCTATTCGGGCTGGGCGGCCGCGGGCATCGGCTTCAGCCTCAACAACAGCATGCTGATCATCGCGGGTTCGCTAGTGGGCAGTTCGGGCGCGATCCTGAGCTACATCATGTGCCGCGCGATGAATCGCTCGTTCTTCAACGTGATCCTGGGCGGCTTCGGTAGCGCGGCAAGCGATGCGCAAACCGGCGCGGTCCAGCAACGCAGCGTCAAGAGCGGCAGCGCCGACGATGCAGCGTTCATCCTCGGCAATGCCGAGACGGTCGTAATCGTGCCGGGCTATGGCCTGGCGGTTGCCCGCGCCCAACACGCCGTCAAGGAACTGGCCGAGAAGCTCACCCACAAGGGGATCACCGTGAAGTACGCCATCCACCCTGTAGCGGGCCGCATGCCTGGGCATATGAACGTGCTACTGGCTGAAGCCGAAGTGCCCTACGACCAGGTCTTCGAGATGGAAGACATCAACAGTGAATTCGGCCAGGCCGACGTGGCGATTGTGCTCGGTGCCAATGATGTGGTGAACCCCGCAGCCCAGCAGAAAGGCAGCCCAATCTACGGCATGCCGATCCTGGAGGCGTACAAGGCGAAGACCATCATCGTGAACAAGCGCTCGATGGCCTCCGGTTACGCGGGCCTGGATAACGAGCTGTTCTATCTGGACAAGACCATGATGGTGTTCGGCGACGCCAAGAAGATCGTCGAAGACATGGGCAAGGCGATGGAATGAACATGGGCATTGGCACCGCGCGCAGACATAAGCCGGATGCTATCGCCCCATAGGCAAGTCGTCTTGGTTGAAAAAGCGTGCAAGCGTCTAATCTCAATCAAGCCCGCTGTTGGATCGTTCCGCAAGGAGAAGAGGCGATGGCCCATACGACTCGAGCCCGATGATCACTGTCACGGTAGTCGTAGCCGGCGTCGGTTATCCCATCCATGCGGACTGCAGTCCTCCGCCAACACCGTCGCTGCGCTGACACCCCGCGTCCTGGATTGAGCCGATCCGGACGCGCACATCGGCACCAGCATCCACCCGATTGGCCAGACCAACACACATCGCAGCCACTCTTCGACCAAGGCGGCTGAGAGCGGACTCGTGCGTCCGGCGACCGAGCATCAACACGAAGTCAACCTGCACACTGAAAGGGAGTCGCAATGAAAAGATCGCTTATGACGGTCGCCGTTCTGGGAACCATCTCTGCCACGGCACACGCGCAAAGCAGTGTCACGCTGTACGGCCTCATCGATGTCGGCATTCGCTACAACACACATCAGAATGCCGCGGGCGACAGCAAGATCGGCATGGGCAACGGCGGCCTGCTGTCAGGTAGCCGTTGGGGTCTGATGGGCAATGAAGACCTGGGCGGTGGCAACAAGGCGTTCTTCCAGCTGGAGTCCGGCTTCACCCCCGGCACGGGCAGCACGCAGCAATCCACGCCGTCCGGCAACGCCCGCCTGTTCGGCCGAACCGCGGCCGTGGGGCTTTCGTCGCAGACCTATGGCGAGATCGCGCTGGGCCGCCAGTACACGCTGGTCCACGAGATGGCGTACACGCACGACATCTACGCGCTGTCGAACTATGTCGGCACCGTGGGCTTCCAGGGTGCGGGCCTGACCGGCGGCGGTCGACTCGACAACACCGTGCGCTATACCTCGCCGAGCTTCGGTGGCTTCACCTTCAAGGGTGCCTACACCTTTGGCGAAACAGCGGGCGACACCAAGCACAACGCGTCTCCGGCGGTGGCGGCGTCTTATGACAATGGCCCGCTCAGCGTCGGCGCAGCGTTCCAGATCATCAACAACATCGGTGGACTGACGCCGGCAACGACGGCCTACGGCAGCACGTATTTCGGCATCACGATTCCGGACAGCACGCAGAAGGTGTTCACCGTGGGTGCCACATACAAGCTGGGCGCGAACAAGCTGTATGCGTCCTACATCTACAGCAACGTCTACCCGGCGGGCTATCGGAACGACTCGTTCTCCGTCGCGGTGAGCTATCCGCTCACGCCAGCGCTTGAGCTAAAGCTGCCCGTCTATGTAGACCGGCTCAAGCATGCCGGACAGAGCGGCACGCGCATTACCGGCGGCCCGCTGCTCGACTACAGCCTGAGCAAGCGCACGGAGGTCTATGCAGGCGTCGACTACACGAGGCTCAACGGCGCATGGAAAACGCTGGCCGGTACGTCAGGGTTCACGCTGCCGATCAGCGGGCGCAATTCCGTGTTTGAGGCCACCGTTGGCCTCCGGCACAAGTTCTGACGGCTCAAGGCATGGCGTTCCACTGCTCCGCCATGCCATTCCCAGCAATTGCTTTGCGTTCAGTCCGCCCGTCAAGCGACTGCTGTCACGCAGATGGGATGTCGTACCGGCGAAACGTTGTAATCGCCTGATCATGCAATCGCTCGTACAAGCCAACCTCGACCTTCCCTCGATCATTCCCCGGGAGCGGATGAGCGCGCGTCGACTTCGCGCCTATGTCGCATAGCCGATCACCCGCTTCGAACACACGCCGCGAAAGGGGGGCGCAGCTACAGAAGCCAACCTCAGACTCAAGGGTCTTTGTGGGGTGCGCAACGCGGACCTGCTAGCGCTATGCACCACCGCCAGCGGGAGGCGCCATCGGGTGCGTAAGGGCGGAGCGCAGCAACAGAAGCCACCGTGAGGTGGCTTTTTTCGTGGACAGGGGGAGAGATTGCGTGCGTTGGACACGCCCAACGTAAAACGCCCCAACCGGTGTAGGCTGGGGCGTTTTGATGGAGAGCCTGGCGATGACCTACTTTCACACGGGAATCCGCACTATCATCGGCGCGGAGTCGTTTCACGGTCCTGTTCGGGATGGGAAGGGGTGGTACCGACTCGCTATGGTCACCAGGCTATGACTTGTCGCGTCGCTGACTACAGGGTCAACGCCGCCAATATGGGAATGTAGTTTAGGGTTGTGCTTTAGTTTGTATCAGGCACAAGGCAGACCCAGCCGGAAACATACCGGTTATAGGATCAAGCCGCACGGGCAATTAGTACTGGTTAGCTGAACGCATTACTGCGCTTCCACACCCAGCCTATCAACGTCCTGGTCTCGAACGACCCTTCAGGGAGATCAAGTCTCCAGGGAATCCTCATCTTCAGGCGAGTTTCCCGCTTAGATGCTTTCAGCGGTTATCTCTTCCGTACATAGCTACCCTGCGATGCCTCTGGCGAGACAACAGGTACACCAGCGGTACGTCCACTCCGGTCCTCTCGTACTAGGAGCAGCCCCCGTCAAGATTCCAACGCCCACGGCAGATAGGGACCAAACTGTCTCACGACGTTTTAAACCCAGCTCACGTACCTCTTTAAATGGCGAACAGCCATACCCTTGGGACCGGCTACAGCCCCAGGATGAGATGAGCCGACATCGAGGTGCCAAACACCGCCGTCGATATGAACTCTTGGGCGGTATCAGCCTGTTATCCCCAGAGTACCTTTTATCCGTTGAGCGATGGCCCTTCCATACAGAACCACCGGATCACTATGTCCTGCTTTCGCACCTGCTCGACTTGTCGGTCTCGCAGTTAAGCACGCTTTTGCCATTGCACTTTAGGTACGATGTCCGACCGTACCAAGCGTACCTTCGAACTCCTCCGTTACACTTTGGGAGGAGACCGCCCCAGTCAAACTGCCTACCATGCACTGTCCCCGACCCGGATTCACGGGCCAAGGTTAGAACCTCAAACAAACCAGGGTGGTATTTCAAGGTCGGCTCCACCGAAACTAGCGTCCCGGTTTCAAAGCCTCCCACCTATCCTACACAGATCGGTTCAAAGTCCAATGCAAAGCTACAGTAAAGGTTCATGGGGTCTTTCCGTCTAGCCGCGGGGAGATTGCATCATCACAAACACTTCAACTTCGCTGAGTCTCGGGAGGAGACAGTGTGGCCATCGTTACGCCATTCGTGCAGGTCGGAACTTACCCGACAAGGAATTTCGCTACCTTAGGACCGTTATAGTTACGGCCGCCGTTTACCGGGACTTCAATCAAGAGCTTGCACCCCATCATTTAATCTTCCGGCACCGGGCAGGCGTCACACCCTATACGTCCACTTTCGTGTTTGCAGAGTGCTGTGTTTTTATTAAACAGTCGCAGCCACCATTTTATTGCAACCCCTTCATCCTTCTGGCGCGAGCCAGTCAAACTACAAGGGCGTACCTTATCCCGAAGTTACGGTACCAATTTGCCGAGTTCCTTCTCCCGAGTTCTCTCAAGCGCCTTAGAATACTCATCTCGCCCACCTGTGTCGGTTTGCGGTACGGTCTCGTATGACTGAAGCTTAGAGGCTTTTCTTGGAACCACTTCCAATTGCTTCGCGACCTAACGTCGCTCGCCCCACACCCTTGAATCACGCACCCGGATTTGCCTAAGTGCCATCTCCAATGTAGGGACCGGGACATCCAACACCCGGACAACCTTCCGCGATCCGTCCCCCCATCGCATCATACGACGGTGCAGGAATATTAACCTGCTTCCCATCAGCTACGCATCTCTGCCTCGCCTTAGGGGCCGACTCACCCTACGCCGATGAACGTTGCGTAGGAAACCTTGGGCTTACGGCGAGGGGGCCTTTCACCCCCTTTATCGCTACTCATGTCAGCATTCGCACTTCTGATACCTCCAGCATCCTTTACAAGACACCTTCACAGGCTTACAGAACGCTCTCCTACCATGCACTTACGTGCATCCGCAGCTTCGGTGACTGGCTTAGCCCCGTTACATCTTCCGCGCAGGACGACTCGATCAGTGAGCTATTACGCTTTCTTTAAAGGGTGGCTGCTTCTAAGCCAACCTCCTGACTGTTTTAGCCTTCCCACTTCGTTTCCCACTTAGCCAATCTTAGGGACCTTAGCTGGCGGTCTGGGTTGTTTCCCTCTTGACACCGGACGTTAGCACCCGATGTCTGTCTCCCGTGATTGCACTCTTCGGTATTCGGAGTTTGCTATGGCGGGGTAATCAGCAATAGACCCCCCAACCATGACAGTGCTCTACCCCCGAAGGTGAGACACGAGGCACTACCTAAATAGTTTTCGGAGAGAACCAGCTATTTCCAAGTTTGTTTAGCCTTTCACCCCTATCCACAGCTCATCCCCTAACTTTTCAACGTTAGTGGGTTCGGTCCTCCAGTACGTGTTACCGCACCTTCAACCTGGCCATGGATAGATCACTTGGTTTCGGGTCTACACCCAGCGACTGAACGCCCTATTCGGACTCGCTTTCGCTACGCCTTCCCTAATCGGTTAAGCTTGCCACTGAATGTAAGTCGCTGACCCATTATACAAAAGGTACGCCGTCACCCGTTTCCAGGCTCCGACTGTTTGTATGCATGCGGTTTCAGGATCTATTTCACTCCCCTCCCGGGGTTCTTTTCGCCTTTCCCTCACGGTACTGGTTCACTATCGGTCGATCACGAGTATTTAGCCTTGGAGGATGGTCCCCCCATCTTCAGACAGGATTTCACGTGTCCCGCCCTACTTGTCGTACACCTAGTTCCACAATACTGTTTTCGCGTACGGGGCTATCACCCGCTATGGCCGGACTTTCCATTCCGTTCCGCTAACAATACTGCTAAAGAGTACAAGGCTGTTCCCATTTCGCTCGCCACTACTTTGGGAATCTCGGTTGATTTCTTTTCCTGCAGCTACTTAGATGTTTCAGTTCACTGCGTTCGCCTCCCTTGCCTATGTATTCAGCAAGGGATGACCCATTCGGGCCGGGTTTCCCCATTCGGACATCTGCGGATCAAAGCTCGTTTGCCAGCTCCCCGCAGCTTTTCGCAAGCTACTACGTCCTTCATCGCCTGTGATCGCCAAGGCATCCACCACATGCACTTATTCGCTTGACCCTATAACGAGTACGTCTCGCTATAGGCTGAGTTCTCGCGTTGTGCCGTATTCCAAGACAATCTTTCGATTGCTCTCGTAATACTGGTTGATACAATCACAACCCAGTGTCGCGTTTATTACCACGCGTCTCATCAACGCGCCGCGACACCTTTACTACATTCCATATTGTTAAAGAACAGCCGAGTTACTACTCGTCTTGGCAATGCCAAACGCAAACACCGATCGCTCGATGCTTGCGTTTGGCAACCACAAGGTGTTGGTGGAGGATGACGGGATCGAACCGACGACCCCCTGCTTGCAAAGCAGGTGCTCTCCCAGCTGAGCTAATCCCCCAGTTCACGGCAAGATCGCTCTCCGCCGCCTGTAACTTGGTGGGTCTGGTAGGACTTGAACCTACGACCCCCGCCTTATCAAGACGGTGCTCTAACCACCTGAGCTACAGACCCTTGGCTGTAACATCAAACAAACCGATAAGTGTGGACGCCTAACTAGGATGCACGCTCTTAAAGGAGGTGATCCAGCCGCACCTTCCGATACGGCTACCTTGTTACGACTTCACCCCAGTCATGAACCCTGCCGTGGTAATCGCCCCCCTTACGGTTAGGCTAACTACTTCTGGCAAAACCCACTCCCATGGTGTGACGGGCGGTGTGTACAAGACCCGGGAACGTATTCACCGCGGCATGCTGATCCGCGATTACTAGCGATTCCAGCTTCACGTAGTCGAGTTGCAGACTACGATCCGGACTACGATGCATTTTCTGGGATTAGCTCCACCTCGCGGCTTGGCAACCCTCTGTATGCACCATTGTATGACGTGTGAAGCCCTACCCATAAGGGCCATGAGGACTTGACGTCATCCCCACCTTCCTCCGGTTTGTCACCGGCAGTCTCTCTAGAGTGCCCTTTCGTAGCAACTAGAGACAAGGGTTGCGCTCGTTGCGGGACTTAACCCAACATCTCACGACACGAGCTGACGACAGCCATGCAGCACCTGTGTCCACTTTCTCTTTCGAGCACCTAATGCATCTCTGCTTCGTTAGTGGCATGTCAAGGGTAGGTAAGGTTTTTCGCGTTGCATCGAATTAATCCACATCATCCACCGCTTGTGCGGGTCCCCGTCAATTCCTTTGAGTTTTAATCTTGCGACCGTACTCCCCAGGCGGTCAACTTCACGCGTTAGCTACGTTACTAAGGAAATGAATCCCCAACAACTAGTTGACATCGTTTAGGGCGTGGACTACCAGGGTATCTAATCCTGTTTGCTCCCCACGCTTTCGTGCATGAGCGTCAGTGTTATCCCAGGAGGCTGCCTTCGCCATCGGTATTCCTCCACATCTCTACGCATTTCACTGCTACACGTGGAATTCTACCTCCCTCTGACACACTCTAGCCGTGCAGTCACCAATGCAATTCCCAGGTTAAGCCCGGGGATTTCACATCGGTCTTGCACAACCGCCTGCGCACGCTTTACGCCCAGTAATTCCGATTAACGCTTGGACCCTACGTATTACCGCGGCTGCTGGCACGTAGTTAGCCGGTCCTTATTCTTCCGGTACCGTCATCCACTCCAGGTATTAACCAGAGCGATTTCTTTCCGGACAAAAGTGCTTTACAACCCGAAGGCCTTCTTCACACACGCGGCATTGCTGGATCAGGGTTGCCCCCATTGTCCAAAATTCCCCACTGCTGCCTCCCGTAGGAGTCTGGGCCGTGTCTCAGTCCCAGTGTGGCTGATCGTCCTCTCAGACCAGCTACTGATCGTCGCCTTGGTGGGCCTTTACCCCACCAACTAGCTAATCAGACATCGGCCGCTCCTATAGCATGAGGCCTTGCGGTCCCCCACTTTCACCCTCAGGTCGTATGCGGTATTAGCTAATCTTTCGACTAGTTATCCCCCACTACAGGGCACGTTCCGATGTATTACTCACCCGTTCGCCACTCGCCGGCAGGTAGCAAGCTACCCCCGCTGCCGTTCGACTTGCATGTGTAAGGCATGCCGCCAGCGTTCAATCTGAGCCAGGATCAAACTCTTCAGTTCAATCTGCTGTTTTCGCTCTTTACGAGCGGTCGCTCACTCTCAGAATCTGACTTGAACTTTCGTTCAAACCTTACTTCTGTGCGAGCACTTCATAACTTGCAAGCTAGCGAACTTACGTTCGCCGCATCCGTCATCAAGCGCCCACACTTATCGGCTGTTTGTTTGTTAAAGAACTGCGCGATCAACTTTGTTCATCGCGTCGCTGCGTTATCTGCAGCAGAGAAACGAAATTATGCAGAACTTTCTTCGATTAATCAAACTATTTCGAGAAATTTCTTTTCTTCGGTAGGAACCGCTCATCCAAGCCAGCCCCTACGATCTCATTTCCACCCCGCCGTCACAGCACTGCTTCGTGTAGCGGGGAGCGAATACTAATGCGTCGATGCGTAGCTGGCAAGCTTTTTCGAGAGGAACCTGCAAAAGCCTCATTGATCACCTGCCCACTACGAGAGGAAGACGAGAAGTGGCGTTACGGCAGGGGGGCGCAAGGCAAGCTCTCGCATGATCAGCCCTTCAGTCGCTCCAGCACGAAGATCGCTAGGCTGCGTTCCGAACGGCGCCGGCCACTGCCGTGGTCAGGCTCCGGATGCCGGCACGTTCGAGCGCTCGAACGCAGCCAGATGATTCCCGTAGTCCAGTCAGCGGTACTCACGATGCCTATGCAACATGATGCGCTTGCCCTGCACAGAGCGCTCGACCGCGATCGCACATGGGGAGCCACACGCCGTCGACTGTGCGATACGCAGGTGGCGGCCAGTTCGGCCACGTCCCCCGCGTTGCGCCAACCGCTGCAACAACACTAGATACTGAAAAGACCAGACTTTCAGGATGGTTGCGCCTCCTTCCGTAACGAGCCTCTGCCTTCCGGCCGCTCCAGATAACGCTGCACAGCCCCCACTCTCCGCCGATACGACTGACTGCCGCCAACGCCGACACCAAAGAGATGTCCCCCAACTTGCGGTAAGCGATATTCGGCGCAGTTGCCTCAGCTTGCAGTCACGGCACTTCTGGACAGCTAACTTACGAGCTCGGGACTGACGAGCACGTGCGCCCTTGTGCTCTACGGTGGGGTAGCGCCTTGCAGCCACGGCTTTGGCCGATGCGTTTCCGGCCGACGCGACCGGTTGAATCCGTATCTGGAAGCGGTCGCCAAGGCTGCGCCCGTCCGAACAACAGAGTGGGGGCGGCTTCTGCCGGTCGCCGCCAGATTCGGTTCGCCGGGCACGGTCGGGCGCTTCCCGGCCCAAAGCCGCCGCTCCCGCATAGGCGTCCTGGGCACCCAGAGGCGGTGGGTGGGTAGTCCCAGTTGCGGTTCTGTGCACCGCGTTGCGCAAATACTGCCTCAGGAAATCCGCCGCAGCCCCCTCCTGCCCGCCGAGGAGCCAATCGATCAGGGTCAGTTCGCGGCACCGCCACTCGGCCTAATCGCAGTCGACAGCCTTGCGGGACTCTGGGGTTGCCCCGTTTCAGTGGACGGTCAAGCAGTTGATTGAATGCTGTCGTGTGGACCTCCTCGTAGGGCGGTGGTGCTTGGGTCTGTTCGGAGTTGGAGGGCCAGCCGTTCCTCGTACAACTGCTCATAGCGCAGGGGCGAGCGGTAGCCGATACCGCTGTGCAAGCGGGTGGTGTTGTACCAACCCTCGATGAAGGTGAACACGGCCCGTTGGGCCTGCGCGCGGGTGGAGAAGCGCTCGCGTGCAAGCAGCTCCCATTCGAGCGTGGCAAAGAAGCTCTCGCACATGGCGTTGTCGTACGCATCGCCCACCGAGCCCATCGAAGGGCGCACGCCTGCTTGCTGGCAGCGCTTGCCGAAGGCAAGCGAGGTGTATTGGCACCCCTGATCCGAGTGATGGATGACGTCCTCGGGCTGGCGCTGCAGCAAGGCCATGTCCAGCGCGCGCAACATCAGCGCAGTGTAGAGATGTTCATCCATGGCCCAGCCCACGATGCGACGGCTGAACACGTCCAACACAACGGCGAGGTACAGGAACCCTTCATCGGTCGGAATGTAGGTCGCATCCGCCACCCACAGTCGATTCGGCGCCGCGGCATGAAACTGACGTTGCACCAGGTCCGGTGCGGGCCGTGCACGGGCGCTGCGCCGCGTGGTGGTGATCCAGCGCCGGCGGCTCACACCACACAGTCCCGCCTCGCGCATCAGGCGTGCGACGCGCTTGCGTCCCACGTGCACGCCCTGCGCGGCCAGCTCGGCATGGATGCGTGGCGCCCCGTAAATGCCGTGTGAGCGAGCATGAATGGCCTGAATCCTGGCTAGCAACGCGGTGTCGCCACGCGAGCGCGTTGAGGGAGTACGTTGGCGCCACGCATGGTAGCCACTGGGGGAGACACCCAGCAGCCGTGCCATGGTGGCGACAGGCAAGGCCTGATTCGCCTTCATGAACGCGAACCCTTCCCGGGTACCGCTTCGGTCTCCCGCGCGAACCAGGCCGCGGCTTTTGCCAGGATCTCCCGCTCAAGCTTGAGCTGGCGGTTCTCGCGTCGCAGGCGTGTGAGCTCCTCTCGCTCGCTACTGGTCAGACCATCGTGGCGACGGCCTGCATCGCGATCAGCCTGGGCCACCCAGTTGTGGATGCTCTGGGCCGTCGGTTCGAATTCCCGGGCCAGTTCCTCAGGCTTGCGCCCAGCCCTGACCAGCTCCACCAGTTGCGCTCGAAACTCCGCCGGATATGGGTTGCGGTGTCTCATCATGGTGCCACCTCCTTTCAACAGGATAGGTGTCCACGAAACCGGGGCAACTCCACTCCATAGCTTTGGTCAGCGGCAGTAACGGCCGCTGACCATTTTCGCTTGCGAGCCAATCGGGCTTCGTGGCTCAGGGAGCTACACGAGACTGGCCACGGGCAGGTGCTGACCCGGTTTTCTATTTTTCGCTGACCTTTACCGGCGCCCCGAGCGCGCTTTGATTGTGTGCTCCTCTTGCCTACGCGACACGGCGGCGGCAGCTCCCGCTTAGCAGAAAAGACCAGTGCATTTGGTCATGGAGGGTTCTGTGGCGCCGTTTACGGGAGGTCATTTGCACACACAATGGGTTCCGCGCACTCCAGCGCTGGCAGCCGCGGACTGAGCGCGCTGCCGCACCGCCCATCGACGCTATGCCGCGGGAAGCGCTCCCGGATTGGGCAAGCTGCCAAGCTGATCGCCGACACGCGGCTGCAAATGCGCCCAGACCCGGCGCACGATCTCCGTCGCATCCGAAGGGCCATAGGCTTCTGCCAGGTCTTTCTGCATCTGGAAATGCAGGAACAACAGCCCCCGCAAGCTGGCAAAAGCAGTTTGATGGTCATTAATGCAATCGCGCGCATCGTTGTCGAGCACATGCTGGATCACCCCCGGCTCCAGCAGTTTCACTTGGCAGATAATCGCCAAGCGGACAATCTCCAGATCGAGTGCTTCAAGATCATCCCGCCACTCATTCGGCATCAGGCGCTCTGCACCCAGTTTCTCACCCATGCAACTCCTTTCCTGATCTTCGATGAACAGGAGAACGCTTATGCCGATCCGCCAAATTTCTCGGAACGATCGTTCCTTTCGCGCGAATTTCGGCAGTTTTGCTCAGAAAAACCCCATGAATCGTGGTGCTGCAACGCCGCCGGCTTCCCAGGGAACGAGGCGCCGCGCGCAATTCCGTCGCATAGCCGATGCCTCATGAAACGGCATGATAATGCAAAAATTCTAATCAATCACTTCTCACACAGATGCATTTAATCATTCACTTTCACACATTTAAAACAACCCATTTCAGAGAAATATAACAATTCCAATAGACCTCCGATTAAGCATTTCCTATCATTTTTATGGCGGACAAATTGCTGTTATCAGTTTTTCTAATTTTTAAAATCATCATTTCAATTGAAATTTCTACCGCCTCAGCTTTTCTTTTTAGCACTTTATGCACCAGATTCGAGTTCGACTCGACTGGAGTCTGCAACTCATTTCAAGTGGAACAATGCCCAGTTTTCGACTTCCAGCTCTCTTAGCCGCTTTTGCAATTGCACCGTCTGTCTATGCAGATGTGGAGCATGACAAATATCTCCACGCCGGCATCAGCGCCGTCATAGCCTCCGGCGTGACTACCTTGGCTGTGGATAGCCCTAATCGCTTCTGGTACGGCCTCGGGGCCGGCATGGCGGTCGGCCTCGCCAAGGAGTTTGCGGATAAACGGAAGACGAACGGCCGGTTCGATTCGAAGGATTTGCTGGCCGACCTGGCGGGCGCCCTGATCGGTGCGTATGCGGCCGATAGCCTGCTGCGCCCTGCCGTTTTCAAGCAGCCCACCGGATATGCGTACGGCGTGCAGTTGACCGTTGCGTTCGATTAGCGACAGCCACGATCACGTGGTCGCTGGCGGCTCGCTGAGCCCCGCTCAGAAGACGGCAGGAACAATCAATGGGTTGCGAAAAAACGGCCGGCCATCGCCGTTCCCGCACTGCCCGTCCGGGTCAAAGCGTGCTGACTCGCCCGCCCAGCCACGCACTCAATCCGCCGCGACAGCTCCCTCGAACAGAATGTTGTTCTCCAGATGGATATGCTCCATCAGGTCTTCACGGAACACGCTCAAGCCGAGATAGAGCGCCCGCCACGTCGTGCACGCTGCGCGCGGCGGCGTGATGTCGTTGGTCAGCGTCATCAGCCGCTGCAGCGCTTCGCCGTGCTGGTCATGCTCCATGCGCATCACGGCGATCGGGCCGCCGGCGCGCAGGCCATGGCCGCGCGCCAGTATCGGAAACAGGATCTGTTCCTCTTTCTGCATATGGCTTTCGAGTTCCTGCCACATGGCCTCGAGCAGCTCGCTCAAGCCAACCGGGCACTCCGGGCGATCGCCATGGACGTGTTCCACCCGACGGGCCAGGCGGATCAGTTCGGGCAGTTGCTCGCGGTGGCGCTCGTGAAAGCGCTCGAGAATGTGGTCGATCAGCATGCTCGGCGACACGGCGGACCAGTCCACCGCCCCATCCGGCGTGGCCTCGGCCTGCAGCGCCTGCAAGCGCGCTGCGATCGGCGCGGCATCGATCCCCTTGGCCTGCGCGGCGTCGCGCAGGCTGTGCTGGCCACCGCAGCAGAAATCGAGCTGATATTCGTGAAAGATCCCCGTTGCGCCCGGGATGTTGCGGGCCAGGTGCCCCAACGGCTGGTCCAGTAACGGCATTGCATGCTCCTTTGTGAAGTCGGTACGTCTTGAAGTGGATGCACCATCACAGCGAATTGCATGCCAACTCTTTTCCTTTAATCAATCAATGGGTTGCTGATGCCTGGGTAAAATCGACCGCATGCAAGCCAAGGTGCTTTTCACCCTCTTCAGGTAATTCCAACCATGATTGACCGTCTGCTCCTGGCCGATTTGGTCGCCGATCTGCCGCCGGCGGTGCGCATGCAGCGACTGGTCGGCAGCCTGCGCTCGCACTTCCGCTGCGGAGCGGTGGCGCTGCTGCGACTGGAAGAAGACCACCTGCGGCCGATTGCCGTGGATGGGCTGGTGCGCGACGCGCTGGGCCGGCGCTTCGTGGTCGGGCAGCATCCGCGCTTGGCGGCCATCCTGGCACGGCGGGGCGTGACATGCTTCCACCATGACAGCACCCTGCCCGATCCCTATGACGGGCTGATCGACGAACAGGCCGGCGCGCCGCTGCCGGTGCACGACTGCATGGGCGTCAGCCTGCATGTCGAAGGGCAGCTGTGGGGCGCGCTCACGCTCGACACGCTCAAGATCGGCACCTTCGACGCCGATGCACAGGCCGAGCTGCGCCAGCTGGCCGTCGTGATCGAAGCCGCCGCGCGCACCACGCGGCTCGAGGCCGAGATCCGCGCGCTGCGCGCGACCCGCGGCGACCTGCCGCCCGGCGATCCGGCCGCGGACGACTGGGAGATCATCGGCCAGAGCCCGGCCATCCACCAATTGCTACATGAGCTGGAGGTCGTGGCCGACTCCGAGTTGCCGGTCTTGCTGCTTGGCGAAACCGGCGTGGGCAAGGAGCTGTTCGCGCACCGGCTGCATCGTCTGTCGCGCCGGCGCGATCGGCCGCTGGTGCATGTCAACTGCGCGGCGCTGCCGGAATCGCTTGCTGAAAGCGAGCTGTTCGGCCACGTCAAGGGCGCGTTCTCAGGCGCGGTGGGCGAGCGCCCGGGCCGCTTCGAGGCCGCCGACGGTGGCACGCTGTTTCTCGACGAGGTGGGCGAGCTGCCCCTCACGGTGCAGGCCAAGCTGCTGCGCGCGCTGCAGAACGGCGAAATCCAGCGGCTTGGCGCCGACCGCCCACGCCATGTCGACGCGCGGGTGATCGCCGCCACCAACCGCAACCTGCGCGAGCGCGTGCGCGACGGCGCATTCCGGGCCGATCTGTATCACCGGCTGTCGGTCTATCCGGTGCCGATTCCCCCGCTGCGCGAGCGCGGCAACGACGTCCTGCTGCTGGCCGGCCGCTTCCTGGAAAGCAACCGTGCGCGCCTGGGCCTGCGCAGCCTGAGGCTCAGCCCCGGCGCGGAAGAAGCCTTGCGCCGCTACCCCTGGCCCGGGAACGTGCGCGAACTGGAACACGTCGTCAGCCGCGCCGCGCTCAAGATGCTGAGCCGGGGCGCCAGCCGCGACGACATCGTGACGCTGGAAACCGGGCTGCTCGACCTGGACGCCCAGGCCGTCGCCCGGACATCGCCCGCCGGACTGCCGCCGGAGGCATCCCCGGACATCGCCCCGGGCATCACCTTGCGCGACGCCGTGGACGATTGCCAACGGCGGCACATCCAGGCCGCGCTGGCGATCCACCAGGACAACTGGGCACAGACCGCGCGCACGCTCGGGCTGGATGCCAGCAACCTGCACAAGCTGGCGCGACGACTGGGGCTCAAGTAGCGGGACCCGTGTCCCTGCGCACGTTCGGGGAACGCGTCCGTTGCCGGCGGCGGCCGAGTCCTCGACGCACCCGCTGCCGCGCTCAGGCGGCCAGCGTTGTTCTCAGGTTGACCAGCATGTCGGCCACCATCGACTCAAGCCCATACTCGGCTTGCCATCCCCAGTCCGCGCGCGCGACCGAATCGTCGATCGAATCGGGCCAGCCCCGGGCGATCGCCTGCCGGTAGTCCGGCGCGTAGCGGATCTGGAACCCGGGCACATGTTCGCGGATGGCCGCCGCGATCTGCGCGGGCGTGAACGTCATCCCCGCGATGTTGTAGCTGCCGCGCTCGGTGAGCCGCTCCGCCGGCGCTTCCATCAGCTCGATGGTGGCGCGGATGGCGTCGGGCATGTACATCATCGGCAGCGCCTCGTCCGGGTCGAGGAAGCAGGTATACGGCTCGCCCTTCACCGCGGCGTGGAAGATATCGACCGCGTAGTCGGTCGTGCCGCCGCCGGGCAGCGTCTTGTACGAGATCAGGCCCGGATAGCGCATGCTGCGCACGTCCACGCCATGGTTGGCGTGGTACCAGCGGCACCAGCCTTCGCCCGCCTGCTTCGAGATGCCGTAGACGGTGGTGGGCTCCATCACGGTCTTCTGGGGGGTGCCATCGCGCGGCGTGGTCGGCCCGAACGCGGCAATCGAGCTGGGCCAGAACACGCGCTCGACACCCATCTGCCGGGCCTTTTCCAGGACGTTGAGCAGGCTCCGCATGTTGAGGTCCCAGGCCCACTGCGGTGCCTTTTCGCCGGTGGCGGACAGCGCCGCCGCCAGCAGATAGATCTGCGTGATGCCATGGCGCTCGACCACGGCGGCCAGTTCGCCGCGATCGGTGGCGTTGAGCATCTCGTGCGTCAGGTGCGGATGGCGGCCGGCGGGGACCAGGTCGGACGTGATCACCTGCGCGTGTCCGTAGCGTTCCGCCAGGGCGAGCGCCAGTTCGGAGCCGATCTGGCCGTTGGCGCCGACGACCAGGATTTTCGGCAGGCGCGCGCCCATCAGATCAGCCCCAGTTCGCGGCCGGCCTGGCCAAACGCGCCGAGCGCCGCCTGCAGGGCGGCTTCGTCATGCACCGCGCTCATCTGCACCCGGATGCGGGCCTGCCCCTTGGGCACCACCGGGTAGAAGAAGCCCACCACGTACACGCCCAGCTCGAGCAGCCGTTGCGCGAATTGCTGAGCCTTGTCGGCGTCGTACACCATGATCGGGATGATGGGGTGTTCGCCCGGCTTGACGTCGAAGCCCAGTGCCTCGAGCCCCGCGCGGAAGAACCGCGTGTTGCGCTCCAGCCGGTCGCGCAGCTCCGTGCTGCCCTCCAGGATATCGAGCACCGCGATCGACGCCCCGATGATCGCGGGCGCCACCGTATTGGAGAACAGGTACGGCCGCGAACGCTGGCGCAGCAGCGCCACCACTTCCTTGCGGGCGCTGGTGAAGCCCCCCGACGCGCCGCCCAGCGCCTTGCCGAGGGTGCCCGTGATGATGTCCACCTTGCCGAAGACGCCGCGCAGCTCGTGCGCGCCCCGCCCCCGTGGGCCCAGGAAACCGGTGGCGTGGCATTCGTCGATGCCGAGCAGCGCGCCATGCGCATCGCAGATCGAGCGCATCTCGTCCAGCCGGGCAATGGTGCCGTCCATCGAGAAGACGCCATCGGTGAACACCAGCAGATGGCGCGCACCGTCCGCGCGCGCCTGTGCCAGCTGCGCGCGCAGGTCATCCAGGTCGTTGTGCTGGTACCGGTAGCGGCGCGCCTTGCACAGGCGAATGCCGTCGATGATCGACGCGTGGTTCAGCGTATCGCTGATGACCGCGTCTTCGGCGCCCAGCAGTGTCTCGAACAGGCCGCCGTTGGCATCGAACGCGGAGCCGTAGAGGATGGTGTCCTCGGTACCGAGAAAGGCGGACAGGCGCGCTTCCAGCGTCTTGTGCAGGTCTTGCGTGCCGCAGATGAAGCGGACCGAACTGAGCCCGAAGCCATGCGTGCGCAGCGCCTCATGCGCGGCGTCGATCACCTGCGGATGCGACGACAGGCCCAGGTAATTGTTTGCGCACAGGTTGATGACCTCCCGGCCATCGGTGATGCGCACGCGTGCACCCTGCGGCGAGGCAATCACGCGCTCCTGCTTGAATAGCCCGGCCTCGCGGATCGCGTCGAGTTCGGTGCGGATGGATGCATAGAATGCTTCGGCATTCGGCATAGCTGGGCTCCAGGACGGGGTGGGCAGGATGGTGGACGGGTGCGTACCGTGTGCTACGATTGATCGATAAATCGAACAAGTTCGATATATAGAACGATTCAATGCAATATACAGAACGAACATCCATGACGCAACCCCTTGTCCAGCCGCCCCCGTCCTCACCGCCTGAAGGCCCGCCCGCCGTGGGCATTGCCCTGCAGGGGCTGCGCCAGCGTCAGCGGCTGTCGCTCGACGAGCTCTCGCGCCGTGCGGGGGTGTCCAAATCCATGCTATCGCAGATCGAGCGCAACCTGACCAACCCCACCGTCGCCGTGCTGTGGCGACTGGCCAATGCGCTGGGCGTCAGCCTGACGGACTTCCTCGCGCAGAGCGCCGGCGAGCCGGCCGGCACCGGCATCACCGTGGTGCCGCCGCATGCCATCCCTGCGCTGAAGAGCCCGGATACGCGATGCGACCTGCGCATCCTGGGGCCGATCGATCTGGCCGGGCGCTTCGAGTGGTACGAGCTGACGATCCAGTCGGGCGGCGTGCTGTCTTCCGAGCCGCATGAGGCCGGCACGCACGAGCACCTATCGGTGCTGAGCGGATCGATGACGGTGCGCACCGACGCCGACGAGAAAAAGCTGCGGCACGGCGAGACCGCGCGCTACCGCGCCGATGTCGCGCACGCGATCGCCAATGGCGGCAAGAGCACGGCCACGGCGCTGCTGGTGGTCGTGCATCCAGCCTGAGGGGCGCCCGTCTTGCCGCGCACCGGCTGCGGGCCTGCCCTTCCGGCAAGGCCGTTCGGCGATTGACGGATCGGCATAAATCGGATTGGTGGACGCCCGGCCGGGACCGCCCGACCGCCAGTTGAACGCGCCGGGCAGGAGCGTTCGTGCACGCGTTACCCATCTCGCCGATGAGGGCAACGAGGCAAAACGCCATCAGGTATTCGATGCCGGCGTTGACCACCGTCTCGACGCACACACGGGCGAGGCCCTTCTTGAGCGCCACCCTCGCCTGCGCCCCCGGGTGCGCACTTGATGGCCGTCAATTGAATCAAAAATCCCGGCCCAAGAACACCTCGCACCACAATATCTAGTGCTAGCCTGACTCCATACCACTATATGGAGTACCCCATGACGGGCACGCAGGTTACCAAGCGCGACGGGTCGCTGGCGCCGTTCGACGGACAGAAGATCCGGCAGGCCATCGCGGCAGCCGGCCAGGCAACGAACGAATTCGAACCGCAGGAAGCGCAGCGCCTGAGCGCGCACGTAATCGGCCAACTGGCCGGGCTGGCCTGCCCGGGCATCGAGACCATCCAGAACCATGTCGAGGAAGCCCTGGTGGTGGCCGGCTACTGGCGCACGGCGCGCGCCTACATCGTCTACCGTGAGCAGCACGCCCGCCTGCGCGCGCTCAGGCACACGCTAGTCGACGTCGAGAGCACGATGGATGAGTATCTCGAACAGCGCGACTGGCGCGTCAACGCCAACGCCAACCAGGGCTACAGCCTGGGCGGCCTGATCCTGAACGTGGCCGGCAAGGTCACCGCCAACTACTGGCTCTCGCACGTCTACAGCCCCGAGGCCGGGCATGCGCACCGCGAGGGCGACCTGCACATCCACGATCTCGACATGCTGTCGGGCTACTGCGCGGGCTGGTCCCTGCGCCAGCTGCTGACCGAGGGCTTCAACGGCGTGCCGGGCAAGGTGGAGGCCACGCCGCCGCGCCACATGTCGGCCGCCATCGGCCAGATCGTGAACTTCCTCGGCACGCTGCAGAACGAGTGGGCCGGCGCGCAGGCGTTCAGCTCGTTCGACACCTATATGGCCGCGTTCGTGCGGCGCGACGCCATGTCGTACGCGGCGGTCAAGCAGGCCATGCAGGAGCTGATCTACAACCTGAACGTGCCCAGCCGCTGGGGCACGCAGACGCCCTTCACCAACCTGACGTTCGACTGGACCTGCCCGGCCGACCTGCGCGAGCAGATCCCCTACCTCGGCGGCGAGGAGATGCCGTTCACCTACGGCGACCTCCAGCCCGAGATGGACATGATCAACCGCGCCTACATCGAGGTCATGATGGCCGGCGATGCCAAGGGCCGCGCCTTCACCTTCCCCATCCCGACGTACAACATCACGCCCGATTTCGACTGGGACCACCCCAACACCAAGCGGCTGTTCGAGATGACGGCCCGGTACGGGCTGCCGTACTTCCAGAACTTCCTGAACTCCGACCTCGAGCCGCACATGGTGCGCTCGATGTGCTGCCGCCTGCAGCTCGACCTGCGCGAGCTGCTCAAGCGCGGCAACGGCCTGTTCGGCTCGGCGGAGCAGACCGGGTCGATCGGCGTGATCACCGTCAACTGCGCGCGGCTGGGCCATCTGCACGCGGGCGACGAGGCAGCGCTCATGGCGCGCCTGGACACCCTGCTCGCGCTCGGCCGCGACGTGCTGGAGGTCAAGCGCAAGTTCGTGCAGCGGCTGATCGACCAGGGGCTGTATCCCTACACGCGCCGCTACCTGGGCACGCTGCGCAACCACTTCAGCACGCTGGGCGTGAACGGCGTCAACGAGATGATCCGCAACTTCAGCGGCGACGCCGACGACATCACCACCCCCGCCGGCCACGCGATGGCGGTGCGGCTGCTCGACCATGTGCGCCTGCGCATGGCCGAGTTCCAGGAGGCGACCGGCCATCTCTACAACCTGGAGGCCACGCCGGCCGAAGGCACGACCTACCGCTTTGCCCGCGAAGACCGCAAGCGCTGGCCCGACATCCTCCAGGCCGGCACGCCCGAGCAGCCGTACTACACCAATTCCACCCAGTTGCCGGTCGGCTACACCGACGACCCGTTCGAGGCGCTGGCCCGGCAGGAAGCGCTGCAGGGCAAGTACACCGGCGGCACGGTGCTGCATCTGTACATGAACGAGGCGATCTCGTCGCCGCAGGCCTGCAAGCAGCTGGTGCGCCGGGCGCTGTCGAACTTCCGCCTGCCCTACATCACCATCACGCCGACGTTCTCGATCTGCCCGAAGCACGGCTACCTGTCTGGCCACCACGCGTTCTGCCCCAAGTGCGACGCGGAGCTGCTGGCTCAGCAGGCACAGGCCGGCTGCGGCTGCGCGACGGCGCCGGCCACCGGTTCTTCCACCTGTTCCAACCAAGAAGGAGCACCCGCATGAACATGCCCGTCCATCAACCCTCGTCCAACGCCCGGCTCGACGACAGCCAGCGCACGCGCTGCGAAGTCTGGACCCGCGTGATGGGCTATCACCGGCCGGTCAGCTCGTTCAACATCGGTAAGCAAGGAGAATTCCGTGAGCGCCGCTTCTTTGTCGAAGAGCGCACCCGCTGATCCGCAGCCGTGCCCGCCGCAGACCGCGGCGGGCCCGCAGGCGCTGCCCGCCATCGGCGGCCTGGCGCCGTTTTCGAGCGTCGACTGGCCGGGGCAGCTGGCCGCCGTCGTCTTCATCGCCGGCTGCCCCTGGCGCTGCCACTACTGCCACAATCCGCACCTGCAGGAACGCGCGCGCGGGCTGGACTGGAGCGAGGTGCTCGATTTCCTCGGGCGCCGGCGGAACCTGCTCGACGCCGTGGTGTTCTCGGGCGGCGAGCCGCTCAGCGAGCCGCGCCTGCCGCAGCTGATCGATGCGGCCCGCGCGCTCGGGTTCCGCATCGGGCTGCACACCGGCGGCATCTACCCGGCCCGCTTTGCCGAGGTGCTGCCGAGGCTGGACTGGGTCGGCCTCGACATCAAGACCACCGCGCCGCGCTACGACACCCTCACGGGCCGCCGAGGCAGTGCCGCGCCGGTCGATGCCTGCCTCGATCTGTTGCTGCGCAGCCACTGCGCATTCGAGTGCCGCACCACCTGGCACCCGGACTGGCTGCCCGAATCCCAACTGCTTGCGCTCGCGCAAAGCCTGTGCGGCCGCGGGGTGAAACACTACGCCATACAAGCCTATCGAAGTGCTCCCGGAACCCTGGCCACCGCATTGCCCAGCGAGGCGACGCAACACGCGCTGGCCGCCTGCTTCTCTTCTTTTTCCTGCCGTTGATACCATGCATGAGACCCGCGATATTGGCGATCTGCTCAAGCACTCCCCGCTGTTCGAAGACCTCGACACCGAAGACCTGGCCACACTCGCCCGCGACAGCCATCATGTCCGCCTCGCACGGCACGACTTCGTTTTCCACCGTGGCGACTGCGCCGACGGGTTCTACGTGGTGGCGGTCGGCACGATCAAGCTCGTGCTGCCCGGCGCCCAGGGACACAACAAGGTGATCGAATTCTTCGGGCCGGGCGAATATTTCGGCGAGCCCTTCATGTTCCTGAACCAGCCCCATGCGGCCGACGCGCAGGCGTTGGAAGACAGCCTGCTGATCCGGATCGGCAAGCCGACCATCGACGCGGCGCTCGACATCCACCCCACGCTGGCGCGCCGGATGCTCACGGGCCTGTCGTCCCGACTCCACACGCTGATGTGCGACATCGAGACCGTCAACCTGCAAAGCGCCAGCCAGCGCCTGATCGGCTACCTGCTGATGCTGCCGCGCAAGCTCGATCGCGCCCGCTTTCCGTGCAGCAAGACCCTGGTGGCCTCCAAGCTCGGGCTGGCGCCGGCCACGCTGTCGCGCGTGTTGCAGCAGTTGATCCGCGATGGGCTGATCCTGGTCGAGGGCCGCGATGTGGTCATCCACAGCGCGGCCGCCTTGCAGCGCCAGTTGCGGGCGGGGTGAATGGCATGCCCCGCCCTGGGCGGCATGCCGCAACTCAATCGTCCAATGTCAGCGCCGATGCGGGCGCGTGGTCGGCGGCATTGATCCGGCCTTGCAGCATGGTGATGGCTTCGTCCACCAGCGCCGCTGAGGCGGTCATCTCATCATCGGTGCAGTCGGCGTGATAGCGCTTTCTGGGGCCCAGTTGGTTGAGCACCAGGTGGATGTCCGCCGTGACGCCGGCCGTCGCCAGGCACGCCTTGACGCAAGCCAGGGCGCAGCCGTCGAGCGCGAGGATGGGCCGTCCGCTGCGTGCGGTCTTGACCAGCGCGCGCACGCCGCCGCCCACACCGCTGATGCAGGACATCTCGGCCTTGCCCGCACGATCGAGCCCCACGGCGAGATGATTCGCCGCCTGCGCCACACTCGAGCACCCCGAGCAGGCATAGACAAGAGGAAGGTTGTGTAACGCCATCATGCCTTCCTCAATTAGACCTGCCGCGATTGCCACCGCGCGAGCCAGGCCGGCCGCTCGGCTGCGTCGAGCCAGTTCTTGACGATCAATCCCAGCTCGGTGTCGCCGGCAATCTTGAGGCGACGCTGGAAGAACAGCGTGTCGGCATCGGCCGCGCCGCGTATCAGCGCCACGAAATCGGCCACGCCCGCGGTCAGTTCCAGTTCGGGCTGACCGTCCGACAGCAGATGAAAGGCCCCGCCACGGCAGCAGAAGCACGCGCGCAGACCCAGGTCGTCCACGGTCAGGGCAAAGCGACGCCCCTCCAGTTCGGGCGGCGGCGTCAGCCAGGCGAGCCGTCGTGCAACATCGAGCCCGAGCACGAACGGAAACGACGTCAGCGGCACCGGCAGGCGGCGGGCAAGGCGCACCAGCGCGGCGGGCGGGCGTGGACGGAACGGTTTCATCGCGATGTCTCCAGCCATTCGATGCCGGACTGCCCGTGCCAATAGCCGTTGCAGCGGCCGATGCCCTCCGGCGGATGCACCTCCATCGCGGGCAGGCCGCGCCGCAAGGCGTCGAGCGCGGCAACCGCCTCCAGCGTGCCCGTCGATTGCGGGCTCACGCGCAACACCTTCACGCCCAGCGCGGACAGCGCCGGGGCCTGGTCGAGAATGTCCAGGCATTGCCCCGATTGCGTCTGGATGCCGTTGATGGCGAGAAACTCCTGACCCTCGCGCGTGCGCACCGCCAGGCCATCGGGGTGTTCGATGCAGCGGAAACCGCAGTCGTCCTTGTTCAGCCGGAAGTGCCGCGCGGTAAAGCAGCGTGCGGAAAACGCCAGCGGCAGGCGCCCCCAGACCATCGCCTCGATCTCCAGCGCATCGGGCTTCTCGCGCATCAGTTCGGCCAGGGTGGCCTGGCTCATCTCCAGCGGCATGACGGCACGCATGGCGCCGAGGCTGGCCAGCCATGCCAGCGTGCCGCCGTGGTAAGCGTTGCAATGGGGCCCGGCCACGAATGGCCGGCCGCGCAGCAGCCGCACGGCGCCCAGCTCGCCGGCCTCGACCGGCCAATCGTCCTGCTGGCACTGCCGGCGCAGCGCTTGCGCCTCGGCGCTGGTTTCGATCAGCGTGCGGGTCGAGATGACGACCGATTTGCCGGCATCGCGCAGCATGGCGGCCAGCGCGAGCCAGTCATCGGTGCGCAGTTCGTGGCGGCGGCTGCAGACGGTCTCGCCCACGTAGACGATGTCGACCGGGCTGTCCGCCACCTTGGCGTAGAAATCGAGGGTGTGCTGGCGCGGCCAGTAGTACAGCAGCGGCCCCAGAGAGATGTGATAGGACATGATGAGCGTGCGGTGAAGCCTATTTCCAGGGCCGGTCGAACGCGCCCTGCGTCACATGCGCGCCCTCGGCATGGCTGACCAGCGCCGCCTGCCATTCGGGCCGCGCGGAAAAGCGGGCCGGGTCTGCCTGCGCGGCGTCCAGTGCCGCGCGCAGCGTGGCGACCACCTGCGCGACGTACGCCGGACTGCGCTGGCGCCCTTCGATCTTGATCGCGGCCACCCCCATGCCGATCAGCTTGGGCAGCAGGCTCAGCGCGTTGAGGCTGGTCGGTTCTTCCAACGCGTGATCGACCTCGCCGTCGACCACGAAGCGTCCCTTGCACAGCGTCGGATAGCCGGCGGCTTCGCCCGGCGCGTAGCGGTCGATCAGGATGGTGTTCAGGCGCGCGTCGAGCTGGCCGTCCTGCTCGTGCCAGCGCACCGCATGCGCGGGCGAACACACGCCCTTGTTGTTGGGCGAATCCCCCGTGGCGAAGGACGACAGCAGGCAGCGGCCCTCGGCCATCACGCACAGGCTGCCGAACCCGAACACCTCGATCTGCACCGAGGTCTGCGGGATCACGCGCCCGATCTCGGCCAGCGTGAGCACACGCGGCAGCACCGCGCGGTGGATGCCGAACTGCTCGCGCATCAGCTCGATGGCATCGGCGTGCGTGGCCGAGCCCTGCACGGACAGATGCAGCCGCAAGTCGGGATAGCGGTCGCGCGCGTAGGCCATCAGCCCCGGGTCGGCGAGGATCACGGCGTCGGCGCCCAGCGTGTAGGCGGCATCGATGGCCGTGCGCCACTCGATGCCCCGGCCGGCCTGCGGAAACGTGTTGATCGCGAACAGGACCTGCCGGCCCATGCTGTGCGCGAGATCGACGCCCGTGCGGATATCCGCTTCGGTGAAATTGAGGCCAGCGAAATTGCGTGCGTTGGTCGCGTTCTTCAGGCCAAGGTAGACGGTGTCGGCTCCGGCGTTGAGGGCGGCCTTGAGCGCCGCCAGGCTGCCTGCGGGGGCCACCAGTTCAATAGTGTGGGGAGTGATCGGTGCCATGGCGGCAGTCTGCGACGTGTCTGCCAGTGTGGTTTTGCGTTCGGTCAACCGCGTGCGAATGCCCGCGAGACCCGCCGGAAGATCAGCAACGCCCGACACAGCTGCACACCCAGCCAGACCTGCGACAACGTGAACAACACGCCGGCCAGCGGCGCCATCGCGCCCGGCCGCAGCGGCACCAGCAGCACCATCGCCAAGGCCAGCAACAGCAGGCGGGCATGCCAGCGTTGCTGTTGCTCGCCGATCAGGGTCTGCATGGCCGGCAGCCGCGTGTGCTTCGGTACGCGCCGGCGCAGGTGCATCCAGACCATGAACGGAATGATCTTGCCCAGCATCGCATTGACCGGCAGTACGCCGCCGCCCACCAGCGCCAGCGCGCCCATCCACCACGCCACCGGCCAGCCCGGCGGCAGCCAATGCGCGGCGAGGCCCAGCACGGCAACCGCCAGCCAGGCGCTGGTGGCGGCCAACCACAGCGGCCAGGCCGGATCGTGCCGGCGTCTTGCGCCGCCCACCGCCAGCACGCCTGCCGCCGACAATGCGCCCAGCGCCAGCCAGCCCCAGCCCTGCCACCACAGCGCATGCCCCCGCCCGCCGATCACGCTGCCCAGCAGCAGCGGCGCCCACAGCCACGCCGGCAGCCACCGCTGCCACCGCGCGGGCCAACGGCGCGTCTGCCAGAACATCGGCAGCACCGTCGAGGCCACGCCCGCCACCAGCGTCGCCAGCCAGCCGCCCAGCCCCCAGCCGACGTGCAGATCCAGCAGGGTGGCCGACGGCGCGAACATCCCCAGACCAAGCACCGTGGCCAGCGTGGCACCGCTGGCCAGCGTCAACAGCAGCGCCGAGCCGATCCACCGCAGCGTGCGCGTGGTGGCGTGCGTCCCGGCAACCCGCCGCCCCGCCAGCACCAGCAAGACGGCGGGGATGGCCAGCAGCGGCGCGCCAAACCACGCCGCCAGCGCAAACGCGGCGCGCCCCACCCCGAGAAAACCAGCGCCCAGCGCGGCTGCGGTCGCCACGCAGGTCGCGGCCACGCATGGCGACACCCAGCGCGCGGCCGACACCGGCACGCCCGCCACCACGGGAAACAACTGGAAGAGCGCGCCCAGCATCGCCGGCAACAGCATGCCGACGGCGAGTGCATGGGCAAGCGCCAGCGTGAGCGGCGCGAAGCGATCCGGCAAGCCATCGACCGGGCCCAGCGCCAGCAACAAACCCACCGCCGCGCCCGCCCATGGAACCGGCAGCAGGCAACCGAACACGACACCCGGGGCAGGCATGCGTTCATAGAAGAGAGGGGGGGCGGTTTTTATCATGGGCGGCCGGCGTGCTGAGTCACCCACGCTAGCCGATGCGGGGCCCAGCCCATTTGACGTGAATTAAGGCTCCGGCGGCATGCAGACATCGCAGGCGCCATCGGTGCCGTTGCGGCGGTCCGTGGGCCGCCCCCGTCGAACGAACTAGCCCGACCGACAATCCCCGGCGCAGGCCGTCCTCCTCCAGTGACGAATGGACGCACCTGCGCGGCGCAGCCGACACTGGGCAAGCCTATTCGCACCCAGTGTCAGCCATGTCCTCCACTCCCATCGTTTCGCAAGACGCCATCGCACAAGCGGCCGTTGTACCGCGTGCCTATTCGGTACTGGCCTCCTCCACCTTCGCCTTCACCATCTGCTTCGCGGTGTGGACGATGTTCGCCATTCTTGGGATTCCGCTGCAGAAGCAGCTCGGCCTGTCGGAAACCGAATTCGGCCTGATTGCCGCGACGCCCATCCTGACGGGCTCGCTGGCGCGCGTGCCGCTGGGCATGTGGACGGACCGCTTCGGCGGACGCATCGTGTTCTTCCTGCTAATGCTGGCCACGGTCGTCCCGATCTGGTTTGTGTCCGAGGCAACGCGGCTGTGGCAATTCCTGCTGCTCGGGATGCTGGTCGGGCTGGTCGGCGGATCGTTCTCGGTGGGCACGCCGTACGTGGCGCGCTGGTTCCCCAAGAGCCGGCAGGGCTTTGCCATGGGCATCTTCGGCGCCGGCAACGCGGGCGCTGCGCTCAACAAGTTCGTCGCGCCGCTGCTGGTGGTCGCCGCGGGCACGTGGACGGTGGTGCCGCACGTGTACGCCGTCGCCATGCTGGTCACCGCGCTGCTGTTCTGGTTCGGCTCGGCCACCCATCCGGCCCATGCCACGGGCAAATCGGTCTCGCTGCGCGCGCAACTGCAGGTGATGAAGGATCCGCGCGTGTGGCGCTACTCGCAGTACTACTCGGTGGTGTTCGGCGGCTATGTCGGGCTGTCGCTGTGGCTCACGCGGTACTACGTGTCGGAGTACGGCTTCTCGATCAAGACCGCGGCCTTCCTGGCGGCCTGCTTCTCGCTGCCGGGCGGCGTGCTGCGCGCGGTGGGCGGCTGGCTGTCGGACCGCTACGGCGCCTCCCGCACCACCTGGGCGGTGATGTGGGTGTGCTGGGTCGCGTTCTTCCTGCTGAGCTATCCGCAGACGCAGTTCACGGTGACCAGCACGCGCGGCCCGCTGGACTTCCACATCGGCCTGTCGCCGCTGGCCTTCACCGCGCTGATCGGCGTGGTGGGCGTGGCCATGGCCATCGGCAAGGCCTCGGTCTTCAAGTTCATCTCGAACGATTTCACCGACAACATCGGCGCGGTCTCGGGCGCGGTGGGCCTGGCCGGCGGGCTGGCGGGCTTCGTCCTGCCGATCCTGTTCGGCGTGCTGGTCGATCTCACCGGCATCCGCTCGACCTGCTTCATGTTGCTGTACGGCGCCGTGTGCGTGAGCCTGGTGTGGATGCACTTCAGCTTCCGCGCCGGACGCGGCGGCATGCCGTCCGAACCGCCGCGGCCGTCTGCCCTCGCGCAGCGCGCCGCCTGATCCCTTTCTCATCTACCGTGCCCGCCGGGGCGCGGCTTTGCTGGAGTCCATCATGTCGTCAAACGTCCTCACGCAGTGGGAGCCGGAGAACCCTTCGTTCTGGCGCGCCACCGGCCAGTCGGTGGCCTATCGCAACCTGTGGATCTCGATTCCCGCCCTGATGATCGCGTTCGCGGTCTGGTCGTTGTGGAGCGTGGTCGTGGTCAACCTCGACAAAGCGGGGTTTGCGCTCACCAAGAACCAGATGTTCTGGCTCACTGCCTTGCCCGCGCTGTCGGGCGCCACGCTGCGCATCTTCTATTCGTTCCTGGTGCCGATCTTTGGCGGGCGGCGCTGGACGGCGCTGTCCACGGCCAGCCTGCTGATCCCCGCGCTGGGCATGGGCATGGCGCTGCGCGATCCGCAGACGGGCTTTCCGACCCTGCTGGTGCTAGCGCTGCTGTGCGGCCTGGGCGGCGGCAATTTCAGTTCGTCGATGGCCAACATCAGCTTCTTCTTCCCCAAGCAGAAGAAGGGGCTGGCCACGGGGCTGAACGCCGGCATCGGCAACCTGGGCGTGTCGGCGGTGCAGTTCATCACGCCGCTGGTGATTTCGGTCGGCGTGTTCGGCGCGCTGGGCGGTGATCCGCAGACCTACACGGCGGGCGGCGTGGAGCGCAGCCTGTGGCTCCAGAACGCGGGCTTCCTGTGGGTGCCGTTCATTCTCGCGGCCACGCTGGCCGCGTGGTTCGGCATGCATGACATTGCCGATGCCCGCGCCTCCTTTGCCGACCAGGCCGTGATCTTCAAGCGCACCCACAACTGGCTGATGTGCCTGCTGTACGTCGGCACCTTCGGCTCGTTCATCGGCTTCTCGGCCGGGCTGGCGCTGCTGACCAAGTCGCAGTTTCCCAATGTCGACCCGACTGCCTACGTGTTCCTCGGGCCGCTGGCCGGCGCGATCACGCGGCCGGTGGGCGGCTGGATTTCGGACAAGCTTGGCGGGGCGCGCGTCACGCTGTTCACCTTCGCCGGCATGATCGCGGCGGTGGTGGGCGTGCTGATGTTCCTGCCGGCCGAGGGCAATCCCGGCAGCTTCGTGGGCTTCCTCGCCATGTTCATCGTGCTGTTCGCGCTGACCGGCATCGGCAACGGCTCGACCTTCCGCATGATCCCGATCATCTTCCTGACGCAGCATCAACGTGCGGCCCGGGGCCAGGACGAAGCCGCGCAGCGCCAGGCCGTCCAGGACGCCGGCAAGGAATCGGCCGCCGTGCTGGGCTTCACCGGCGCGATCGGCGCGTACGGCGGCTTCTTCATCCCCAAGAGCTTCGGCACCTCGCTGGAGCTGACGGGCTCGGTCAATGCCGCGCTGTACTGCTTCATCGCCTTCTACGTGGTGTGCGGACTGGTGACGTGGGCCATCTACGCCCGCCGCAACGCGCCCATGCCGTGCTGAGCGCTGGCCGGGCGGCATAGTTCTTTCGAACTAGGTGCGCGGCGCGGGCTAGCTCCACCGCAGTGCATCGGCACCCCGCCCGGCGAATAGGCGCGCCCGGCACCACTCCGTAAGCTCAAACCATCCCCGCAAACACCGCGTGCCGACAGGTACGCGGACCATCGCATCATGAGTCACTTTCTCGATCGCCTGAAGTTCCTCACCCATGTCCGGTCGACCTTTGCCGACGGCCATGGCGCCGTCGTCAACGAAGACCGCCGCTGGGAAGACGGTTACCGCAGCCGCTGGCAGCACGACAAGATCGTGCGTTCCACCCACGGCGTGAACTGCACGGGCTCCTGCTCGTGGAAGGTCTACGTCAAGAACGGCCTGATCACGTGGGAAACCCAGCAGACCGACTACCCGCGCACCCGCCCCGACCTGCCCAACCACGAGCCGCGCGGCTGCCCGCGCGGCGCGTCGTACAGCTGGTACGTCTACTCCGCCCAGCGCGTGAAGACGCCGCTGATCCGCGGCCGCCTGATGCAGATGTGGCGCGAGGCCCGCAAGACCATGGACCCGGTCGCCGCCTGGGAATCGATCAGCCAGAACCCCGAGAAGGCCAAGCGCTACAAGAGCGTGCGCGGCCAGGGCGGCTTCGTGCGCGCCGACTGGGACACCGCCACCGAGATCATCGCCGCGGCCAACGCCTACACCATCAAGCGCTACGGCCCCGATCGCGTGGTCGGCTTCTCGCCCATCCCGGCCATGTCGATGGTCAGCTACGCGGCCGGCGCGCGCTACCTGAGCCTGATCGGCGGGGTATGCCTGTCGTTCTATGACTGGTACTGCGACCTGCCGCCCGCCAGCCCGCAAGTGTGGGGCGAGCAGACCGACGTGCCGGAATCGGCCGACTGGTACAACTCCACCTACCTGATGGTCTGGGGCTCCAACGTGCCGCAGACCCGCACGCCCGACGCGCACTTCTACACCGAAGTCCGCTACAAGGGCACCAAGACCGTGGCGATCTCGTCCGACTACGGCGAGATGGTCAAGTTCGGCGACATCTGGCTCGCCCCCAAGCAGGGCACCGATGCCGCACTGGCCATGGCGATGGGCCACGTGGTGCTCAAGGAATTCCACGCGACGGGCAAGTCGGCCTATTTCCGCGACTACGTCAAGCAGTACACCGACATGCCGATGCTGGTCCTGCTGCGCGAGGCCGAAAACGGCAGCTACACCAGCGACCACTTCCTGCGCGCCTCGCACCTGGCCGGCAACCACGGCGAGGCCAACAACCCCGATTGGAAGACGCTGCTGATCGACGCCCCGACCGGCCGGCTGGTCGTGCCCAACGGCACCATCGGCCTGCGCTGGAACGAAGCGCAGCACGACGGCGGCGCCAAGGTCGGGCGCTGGAACCTCGAACTGAAGGATGCCGCCGACGGCGCGGCGATCGACCCGCTGCTGTCGCTGACCGGCGCGCACGACGAGGTGGTGGACGTCGGCTTCCCGTACTTCGGCGGCGAGCACGATGCGCGGCTCCTGCGCCGCGTGCCGGTCAAGCGCGTGACGCTGGCCGATGGCAGCACCGCGCGCATCGCCACCGTCTACGACCTCCAGCTGGCCAACTACGGCGTCGACCAGGGCCTGGGCGGCGCCAACGTCGCCACCAGCTTTGACGACGACGTGCCCTACACCCCGGCCTGGCAGGAGAAGCACACCGGCGTGCCACGCCAGCAGGTAATTCAGGTGGCGCGCGAGTTTGCCGACAATGCCGACCGCACGCGCGGCAAGAGCATGGTCATCGTCGGCGCCGCGCTGAACCACTGGTACCACAACGACATGATCTACCGCGGCATCATCAACCTGCTGATGATGTGCGGCTGTATCGGCCAGAGCGGCGGCGGCTGGGCGCACTACGTGGGGCAGGAGAAGCTGCGCCCGCAGTTCGGCTGGGCACCGCTGGCCTTCGGGCTGGACTGGTCGCGCCCGCCGCGCCAGATGAACGGCACCTCGTTCTTCTACAGCCACACCAGCCAGTGGCGGCACGAGAAGCTCTCGGTGGACGAGATCCTCAGCCCCACGGCCGACCGCGCACGCTACGAGGGCCTGTCGCTGCTGGACCTGAACGTCCGCAGCGAACGCATGGGCTGGCTGCCTTCCGCGCCGCAGTTCAACGCCAACCCGCTCGACGTGACCGATGCCGCGCAGGCGGCCGGCCAGGAGCCGGTGGCCTACACCGTCGAGCAGCTCAAGACCGGCAAGCTGCGCTTCGCCTGCGAAGACCCCGACCACCCGGACAACTTCCCGCGCAACATGTTCGTCTGGCGCTCGAACATCCTGGGCAGCTCGGGCAAGGGCCACGAGTATTTCCTGAAGTACCTGCTCGGCACGCAAAACGCGCTGTTCAGCGACGAGTCCGCCGCCATCAAGCCGGCCGAAGTGGAAGTGCGCGAAGCGGCCGAAGGCAAGCTCGACCTGCTGACGGTGCTGGACTTCCGCATGAGCACGACCTGCCTGTACGGCGACATCGTGCTACCCACCGCCACCTGGTACGAGAAGGACGACCTCAACACGTCCGACATGCACCCGTTCATCCACCCGCTGTCGGAGGCGGTGCAACCGCTGTGGGAGTCCAAGACCGACTGGGAGATCTACAAGACCATCGCCAAGAAGTTCACGGAGATCGCCGGGCCGCTGCTGGGCACGCGCCGCGACCTGGTCTGCACGCCGCTGATGCACGACACCCCGGGCGAACTCGGCCAGCCGTTTGCCCCCCGCGACTGGAAGCACGGCGAGTGCGACCTGATCCCGGGCAAGACCGCGCCGGCCATGACGGTGGTCGAGCGCAACTATGCCGACATCTATCGCAAGTTCACCTCGGTCGGGCCGCTGCTGGACAAGCTCGGCAACGGCGGCAAGGGCATCAACTGGGATACGGAACACGAGGTGCACGAGCTCGCCGGCCTGACGCACAAGGTGACCACGCCCGGCGTCAGCCAGGGCCGCCCACGCCTGGAGACGGCCACCGACGCGGCGGAGATGATCCTGACCTTCGCGCCCGAGACCAACGGCCACGTGGCGGTCAAGGCATGGGACGCGCTGTCGAAGATCACCGGCCGCGACCACGCGCATCTGGCGGTCGGCCGCGAGCACGACAAGATCCGCTTCCGCGACGTGCAGGCGCAGCCGCGCAAGATCATCTCCGCGCCGACGTGGTCGGGGCTGGAGTCCGAAGAGGTCAGCTACAACGCCGGCTACACCAACGTGCACGAACTCATTCCATGGCGCACGCTCACCGGCCGCCAGCAGTTCTACCAGGACCACCGCTGGATGCTCGACTTCGGCGAGGGCGTGTGTCTGTACAAACCGCCCATCGACACCAAGACCGTGCAGCCGATGCTGGGCAAGCATAGCAACGGCAATCCGGAGCTTGTGCTGAACTGGATCACCCCGCACCAGAAGTGGGGCATCCACTCGACCTACTCCGACAACCTGCGCATGCTCACGCTCTCGCGCGGCGGGCCGCACGTCTGGGTGTCCGAGCCCGAGGCCAAGGCCGCGGGCCTGCGCGACAACGACTGGGTGGAGGTCTTCAACGTCAACGGCACGCTCACGGCGCGGCTGGTGGTCAGCCAGCGCGTACCGCGCGGCATGTGCCTGATGTACCACGCGCAAGAGAAGATCGTGAACGTACCGGGCGCCGAGACCAGCGGCATGCGCGGCGGCATCCATAACTCCGTCACCCGCACCGTCACCAAGCCCACGCACATGATCGGCGGCTATGCGCAGCTGGCCTACGGCTTCAACTACTACGGCACCGTAGGCAGCAACCGCGACGAATTCGTGATCGTGCGCAAGATGCAGCGCATCGATTGGATGGAAGAACAACTGGCCGAAACACTCCCGGGAGCCTCGCAATGAAAATCCGTGCCCAGGTGGCCATGGTCCTCAATCTGGACAAATGCATCGGCTGCCATACCTGCTCCGTGACATGCAAGAACGTCTGGACCTCGCGCGACGGCGTGGAATACGCCTGGTTCAACAACGTCGAAACCAAGCCCGGCGTGGGCTACCCCAAGCAATGGGAGAACCAGGACAAGTGGCAAGGCGGCTGGCAGCGCAACCCCGACGGCAAGCTCACGCCGCGTCAGGGCGGCAAGCTGAAGATCCTCGCCAACCTGTTCGCCAACCCGAACCTGCCGCAGATCGACGACTACTACGAGCCCTTCACCTACGACTACGCGCGCCTGCAGAACGCGCCGCTGTCGCAGACGCCGCCCACCGCGCGCCCGGTCTCCGCCATCACCGGCAAGACCATGGAGAAGATCGAATGGGGCCCGAACTGGGAAGATGACCTGGCCGGCGAGTTCGAGTCGCGTGGCCGCGACCAGCTCTTCGAAAACATCCAGAAGGAGATGTACTCGACCTTCGAGAACACCTTCATGATGTACCTGCCGCGCCTGTGCGAGCACTGCCTGAACCCGACCTGCGTGGCCTCGTGCCCGTCGGGCTCGGTGTACAAGCGCGAAGAAGACGGCATCGTGCTGGTCGACCAGGACAAGTGCCGCGGCTGGCGCATGTGCGTGTCGGGCTGCCCGTACAAGAAGATCTACTTCAACTGGCAGAGCGGCAAGGCCGAGAAGTGCACGTTCTGCTTCCCGCGCATCGAGACCGGCCAGCCGACGGTGTGCTCGGAAACCTGCGTGGGCCGCATCCGCTATTTGGGCGTGATGCTGTACGACGCCGACCGCATCGAGGCCGCCGCCAGCGTGGAAAACACGCAGGACCTGTACAACGCGCAGCTCGACGTGTTCCTCGACCCGCACGACCCGGCCATCCAGGCCGAGGCGCTGCGCCAGGGCATTGCGCAGAGCTGGATCGATGCGGCGGTCAAGTCGCCGGTCTACAAGATGGCCTGCGAGTGGAAGGTGGCCTTCCCGCTGCACCCGGAATACCGCACACTGCCGATGGTCTGGTACATCCCGCCGCTGTCGCCGATCCAGTCGGCGGCGGAGTCTGGCGTCATGGGCATGGACGGCATGATCCCCGATGTGAAGAGCCTGCGCATTCCGGTGCGCTACCTCGCCAACCTGCTTACCGCGGGCGAAGAGGCACCGGTGGTCAGCGCGCTCGAACGCATGCTGGCCATGCGCGCCTACAAGCGCGCGCAGACCGTGCATGGCGCACAGGATCTCGACGTACTGCAGCAGGTGGGCCTCACACCCGCGCAGGTGGAAGACATGTACCAGATCATGGCGATCGCCAACTACGAAGACCGCTTCGTTATCCCGGCCTCGCACAAGGAAATGACGCAGGACAGCTTTGACGAGAAGGGCGCGTGCGGCTTCAGCTTCGGCAACGGCTGCTCGGGCGGCGTGTCCGAAGGCACGCTCTTTGGGCGCAAGAAAGCCAGCGTGTCGACCGTCAGCCTGCCGGTCTCGCGCAAGAAGACCAGCGCAGCCTGATGCCACCGGAGACCACCATGACCCAGCCTTCTCTTTATCACCTGCTCTCCACCCTGCTCGCCTACCCCGAGCCGGAGCTGCTGGACGCCCTGCCCGAGATCGACCGCCTACTCAGCGCCACCCCCGATGCCCACCGGCGGCTGACGCCGCTGCTCGACACGCTGCGCGGCACCGATCTCATCACCTTGCAGGAACACTACGTTGCCACCTTCGACCGTAACCCGTCGCATGCGCTGCATCTGTTCGAGCACGTGCACGGCGAGAGCCGCGACCGCGGCCAGGCCATGGTCGACCTGATCGAGGAGTACCGCAAATACGGCGTCGAGCCCGCCGCCAACGAACTGCCGGACTACGTGCCGCTGTTCCTGGAAGTGCTCGGCCACATGGAAACGACCGGGCACGGCGAGCAAGCCACGGCCTTGCTGGGCGACGCCATCCACGTGCTGGCCGCCGTCGGCGAGCGCCTGGCGCGCGACGGCACGTCCTACGCCGCCGTCTTCGACGTCCTGCTCACGCGCAGCGACGTGCAGCCGCAGCCGCTGACCGAGCCGCCCATCCGCGACATGGACGAGGCCATGGAGCACTTCGGCCCCGGCGCGGACGGCGTCGAGCCGCTGCTGCGCCCCGCGCCGGCGGCGGAGCAGCCCGTGCAGTTCCACCCGCGCAAGGGCGCAGCTGCGCACCCCACCCCTCAGTGAGCCTGACATGACGATGCTCAACACCCTGCTCTTCGGTATCTACCCGTACATTGCGGGCACCATCTTCCTGCTCGCCAGCCTGCTGCGCTTCGAGCGCGAGCAATACACCTGGAAGAGCGACAGCTCCCAGCTGCTGCACACCGGCACGCTGCGCGTGGGCAACCTGCTGTTCCACGTGGGCATCCTGGGCCTGTTCGGCGGGCACCTGGCCGGCCTGCTCACGCCGGTGGCGGTGTGGGACGCGCTGGGCGTGCCCCATGGTGCCAAGCAGCTGGTGGCGATGACCGCCGGCGGCGTGCTCGGCAGCCTGTGCCTGGTCGGCCTGCTGATGCTGATCTATCGGCGCCTGACCAACCCGCGCATCCGTGCCGTCACGCGCCGCGGCGACAAGCTGCTGCTCGCCTGGCTGCTCATCACGCTGCTGCTCGGCCTGACCACCATCTTCACCTCCGCCGGCCATCTGGACGGCCACGTGATGGTGCTGCTGATGACCTGGGCCCAGCACATCGTGACCCTGCAGGCCGACGCCTCCAGCTTCGTCGCCGACGTGCCGCTGATCTTCAAGCTGCACCTGTTCATGGGGATGTCGTTGTTCCTGATCTTCCCGTTCACGCGGTTGGTGCATGTGTGGAGCGGGCTGGCGTCGGTCACGTACGTGGGCCGCGCCTGGCAACTGGTGCGGGGGCGCTGACATGGCAACGCGCAAGCCGGCCGTGTTCGGCATCACCGGCCGCTCCGGCAGCGGCAAGACCACGCTGATCGAGGCCGTGCTGCCGCTGCTGCGCGCCCGCGGCTTGCGCGTCAACGTGATCAAGCACAGCCACCACAGGCTGACGCTGGAGCCGCCGGGCAAGGACAGCGCCCGGGTGCGCGCCGCCGGCGCCAGCGAGGTGATGGTGGCCTCCCCCTACCACTACGCCATCGTCCACACGCTGCAAGACGTGCCGGAGCCCACGCTGGATGCGCTGCTGGCGCGCATGAGCCCGGCCGACCTCACGCTGGTGGAAGGTTTCCGGCGCGAGTCGATCCCGCGCCTCGAAGTGCACCGGCCGGCACTCGGCAAGCCGCCGATGTATCCCGACGACGACAGCATCCTCGCCGTGGCCAGCGATGTGGCGCTGTCGCTGGACCGCCCGAGCCTGTTCCTTGATCGGCCGCAAAGCGTCGCGGACTTCATCTGGCAGATACTAGAGCTAGATCAACTGCCCGCATAAAGCCACCCCGACTCGATCCAAGTCCAGCGGAGGATGGCCGGGCTTTACACGCGCCCCAACCATGAACGCTGCCTCCGTCCCGCTTTCAGCGATGCTGCCCCCTGTGCGGCAACGGCTGTCGACCCGTATCGTCTCGGCCTCCCTGGCGGCGCTCACGCTGGTGCTGGCGATGATCGGCGGCACGCTGTGGCTGTCGTGGCAGCTGGAAGGCGCGGGCGCCGCCATCAACGACACCGGCAGCCTGCGCATGCGCGCCAGCCAGATCGGCGTGGCCGTGCTGCAAGCGCGCAACGGCGATACCCGCCTGCTCGACCAGCAGGTCGCCCGGCTCGACACCACCCTCGACAGCCTGACCAAGGGCGACGCCCAGCGGCCGCTGTTCCTGCCGGCGGACACCGATGTCCACAGCCAGTTCGACGCCGTCTGCACCGCCTGGCGGACCCGCCTCAAGCCCAGTATCGCCGCCGACATCGCCGGGCCGCACGGGGCCCCGTCGGCCTATCTGGTGCATCTGCCGGGCTTCATCGAGCAAGCGGACCAGCTCGTGCGCATGATCGAGCAAAGCAACGCCCACAAGACCACGCTGCTGCGGCTGTCGCAGTTCGCGCTGGCCGCCATGGCCAGCGTGGGCTCCCTGGCGATGATCTATCTGCTGTATCTGTGGATCATCCTGCCGGTGCTGCGCCTGCAGGACGGGCTCCAGCGCATGGCGGCGCGCGAGTTCACCACGCGCCTGACGGTGGAGTCGTACGACGAGTTCGGCCTGCTGGCGCACGGCTTCAACCGCATGGCCGAAGAGCTGCAGGGGCTGTACGCCGATCTCGCCTCGCGCGTGGCGCGGAAGACCGAAGAGCTGGCCGAGCAGAACCGCGAGCTGTCCGCGCTGTACGACATCACCGCATTCCTCAACATCTCGTCCGACATCGACGCGATGTGCCGCGGCTTCCTGCAGCGCGTCACCACGCAGTTCGGCGCCGCGGGCGGCAGCATCCGCGTGATGGACCCCGACGGCGAGCGGCTGCACCTGGTGTCGTCCGTCGGCCTGCCCGCCGAGCTGGAAGAGGCCGAGCAATGCATGCGCGCCGACACATGCCTGTGCGGCCAAGCCACGCAGCAAGACGTGGTGATCGTGCACGACTTCCACCGCATGCGGTCCAAGGCGGCGCCGGCGGTGCCCATGGCCCTGCCCTGCCAGCGCGAGGGCTACACCACCGTGGCGGTGTTCCGCATCCTGACGCAGCAGGCCGTGCTCGGCACCTTCTCTCTGCACCTGCGCGACGACCGCCAGCTGCCGCCCAACGACCTGCGCCTGCTGGAGACGCTGGGCCAGCATCTCGGCATCGCGCTGGAAAACCTGCGGCTGCAGACCAAAGCCACGCAACTGGCCGTGGTGGAAGAGCGCAACCTCGTCGCGCAGGGGCTGCACGACAGCATCGCGCAAGGCCTGAATTTCCTGAACCTGCAAGTGCAGATGCTGGACACCGCCATGCAGGACGAAAACCTCACGGAGGCGCGCGAGACCGTGCCGCTGCTGCGCTGCGGCGTGGAGGAGTGCTACCAGGATGTGCGCGAGCTGCTGCTGAACTTCCGCAGCAAGCTGGAGACCGGCGAGCTGCGCCCGGCGGTCGAGCAGACGCTGGCGCGCTTTGCGCGGCAGAGCGGCGTCGTGCCGACGCTGCGCTACCAGGAAATCGGCGGCGCGCCCCTGCCGGCGGATCAGCAGTTGCAGGTGCTGTTCATCCTGCAGGAAGCGCTCTCCAACGTGCGCAAGCACGCCATGGCCAGCCGCGTGGACGTGGCCATCACCAACGGCCGCGACTTCGAGCTGCGCGTGGAAGACGACGGCCGCGGCTACGACGCCGCCGAAGTCGCCGAATGCGGCGAGGCCCACATCGGCCTGAACATCATGCGCGAACGCGCTGCGTGGCTGTCGGCACAGCTGCGGCTGGAGGGCTGCCCCGGCCAGGGCGCCTCCGTTATCCTGCTGCTGCCCGGACAGCAGCGTCAGGCCGCCTGACCTCAACACTCCATCGCTTCCCCCCGCCGACCATCATGACCATCCGCATCCTGCTCATCGACGACCACACCCTGTTCCGCTCGGGCATCCGGCTCCTGCTGCAGCGGCAGCCGGACTTCGAGGTCGTCGACGAAGCCGCCGACGGGCTGGAGGGCATCAAGCTCGCCAAGCGGCACCGGCCCGACGTGATCCTGCTCGACCTGAACATGCCGGGGCTGTCCGGGCTGGAAACCCTGCAACTGCTGGCGCAAGACCTGCCGGATACGGCCGTGGTGATGCTGACCGTGTCCGAAGAGGCCGACGAATTGAAGGCCGCGCTGCGCGACGGCGCACGCGGCTACCTGGTGAAGAACATCGAGGCGGACACCCTGGTGGCGGGCGTGCGCCGCGCGGCGGCCGGCGAGCCCGTCATCTCGGAGAGCATGACGGCCAAGCTGGTCGCGCATTTCCGCGCGCCGGAAAAGGCCGCGCCGGCCGCCCCCGCCGCCTCCGTCAGCGCCGACCGGCTCACCCCGCGCGAGCGCGATATCGTCCGGGGCCTGGCACGCGGCGAAAGCAACAAGGAAATCGCCCGCGCACTGGACGTGGCCGAGAGCACGGTGAAGATCCACGTGCAGAACATCCTCAAGAAGCTCAACCTGACCAGCCGGGTGCAAGTAGCCGTCTATGCCGTCGAACATGGGCTGAACAGCGCCTGACGGCACGGGCGCGCCTTCAACGCAGCGCGCGCCCGATCCGGTTTCGTTCTCCGTCACTTGCCCACCCCACTGGCGACAGCCTCCCTCTGGGTGGGCACGGTAGGCGCTGAAAACCTCAGACGCCCCTCCGCCGCCGCACCCTCTCCAGCGCAGCCTGGAAATCGCCACCACTGCGCCCCAAATCCCGGCATTCGACGAATGCTACCTGCGGGCGCGCTGACCGGGATGTGATTGCCGCATGGCTTCCCGCCACGCGGTAGCAACGCGCGTGCCTTAGGCGCACATTTCGGATAGCGACGGCAGAAAACGGATAGTTCTCTGCCTGCGCAGCTACCTAAAATCCAGATCAAATCAGGCGCCCGATTCAACCGCGACGGGCCGGCACACGCTCCCCACCAACGGGTGAGGCGCGGCGAAGCGTCTCTCTCATTCCTCCATACCGCGGTTATTTCAGGCTCCGTCCCTATGAACTTCACCCGAAGCATGACCGTGAAAGCCTTGCTGTGGCTGGCCTTCGCGTCGCTGACCGTTCTGATGCTCGCGCTGGCCGGCATCGCCGTGAACTCGATGAGCGAAGCCGGCAATCAGGCTTCCCGCTACGCCTCGGGCATCGGGGCCCGCACCGCAACGATGGAGGCGTATCGTGCGGCCTTCCACCGGCATGCCATCTCGGTACAGCGCGTGATGCTGGCGGCGGATCCGGCCGAACTGGCGGCCGCGCGATCGATGGAGGAGAAAGCAGCGGCCGAGGTCGGCGCCGTCCTGGCGCAATTCAACGAGCTGCAGGCGCACGCAACCGGGCTGGATGAGGACGAACGCTCCATCGCGGCGAACATCAACCGATTGCAGCGTTCCTACCAGGACGCCTCCGAACAGATGCTGGCGCGCGCCGCGTCGGATCGGCAGCGCGCCGTGGCCAAGCTGAACGAAGCGCGCCCCCTTGCCGCGGAACTCGAACAGCAGATCGAGCACTACCTGCGGCACTCCCAGGAGCTCGCCGTGCAAACCGTCCAGAATGCGGCCACCTATGCGGCCAGCCGCTGCAAGCTGATGATCGCGATCGGCCTGATCGCGGTCGGGCTGGCGCTCTTCTTTGCGACGACCATCGTGCGCTGTCTGATGCGCACGCTCGGCGCCGAGCCCCGTGTCCTGAAAACCGTCACCCAGCGGATCGCCGACGGCAATCTCGATCCCATCCCCGGCGCGAAGGGCGCCGCTGCGGGCAGCGTGCTCGGTGCCATGGCGCAGATGCAGGACAGGCTGACCCACCTCATCACGCAGATCCGCACAACCGCTGACAGCGTCGTGATCGGCGCCGGCGAGATTGCCTCCGGCAACCAGGATCTCTCCTCCCGCACCGAGCAGCAAGCTGCCTCCCTGCAGGAGACGGCGGCCAACATGGACGAGCTCACGTCAACCGTCAGGCACAACGCCGACAACGCGCGGCAGGCCAATCAGCTGGCGGCAAGCGCGTGCGAGATCGCCACCCGCGGCGGCGCGGTGGTCGGCGAGGTCGTCACCACCATGCAGGACATCGAGGCCAGCTCGAACAAGGTCGTCGATATCATCGGCACCATCGAGAGCATCGCGTTCCAGACCAATATCCTGGCCTTGAACGCGGCCGTGGAAGCCGCCCGCGCCGGTGAACAGGGCCGGGGCTTCGCGGTCGTCGCCGGCGAGGTCCGCTCGCTCGCGCAGCGCAGCGCGAGCGCGGCAAAGGAGATCAAGCAGCTCATCGGGAACGCCGCCGGCAAGGTGCAAAGCGGCTCCGCGCTGGTCGAGCGCGCCGGCGCGACGATGCGCGAAACCGTACAGGCGGTGCAGCAGGTGGTGGACATCATGGGCGAGATCGATGCCGCCTCGGAAGCGCAAAGCCTCGGCATCGGGCAAGTCAACCAGGCGGTAGGTCAGATGGACCAGGTCACGCAGCAGAATGCGGCGCTGGTCGAGCAGGCGGCGGCAGCGGCGCAGTCGCTCGAAGAACAGGCCACCCAGTTGAAGGCCGCGGTCTCGGTGTTCAAGGTTGCCGACGCCATCCCGTTGACATCCGCCGTGCGCCCGCCGAAACGCAATGGGTCCCTTCCCACACGCACATTGACGACTGCCAGGGCTGTTCCCGCGCACGCGCCTGGTGCCAAGCCGGCCGCGGCGGCGCTGCCTTTGACGTCCAAGACGAACGAGGCGTGGGAGACGTTCTGACGGAAGCCTTCGGCACGATCCGGGCAGGGCCGCAAGGCGCTCGCACGCACCTTGTTCCTCGCCGAGTCTTGCCGTCTTGCCGGACCGCGCTTGCGCGCCGACCGCCCACGCAAGGCCCGGCAAGGCAAGCACCACGGCCACGCATGCATCGCGCCGGCCGGACGTCGATGCGGCATCCGGTATGCCCGGCTTCGGCCGGGGCCTAGCGCTGCAATCTGCGCAGCAGGCACACCGCGGCCACCAGCAGGAAGCCCACGGCCATCGGCATCCATGAGCGCCAGTCGGCAATGACCCCGGTCGCCCAGCAGATGGCCCGCTCCATCCCCACGGGATGCTTCCGGGTCAACATCGCGACGGCCATAACCATGCTGAGGATCAGGAACAAGACCCCGAACGCCACGCTCTGCTCGAAGACGTGGTCCCGGGCATCCTTGACGTGCTCCCGCTTCTCGAACGGATAGGCATCCACACTGCTTTCCCGCTTCATCGCTCCGACTCCATCACACACGTACGTCCCACCACGTCTTGATGTGCGCAGAGGGAACATCTCTTCCGTTTCAGAAGTGCTTAGCCTGCCGCAATCGCAAACATTTATTGCAATTCACATCTGCAATAAATAATTCTTACAGCCATTCCCCCACCCCTTCGCCGAATCCTCCGGATAGACTTGACTCGATGGTCATCGAACATCGACGACACTACAATTCGTGCCGAATGGTCTGCCCGGCGGATCCATTTGCGCGCCCACCCTGCAAAAAATTCAAGGTGGAATTAAGTAAAGGATAATGATTGCCTTGGCATTTCAGGCATTTTCTTACGATCAATCCCACAAAAACATCCGTACAAATTACGGACGAATCTTATGCAGATTGACCTTGCGATGAAGAAAACACCGGAATTCATTTTTTCAGGCGCCCGCAATTTATGCGAACCGTTCTTCAATGAAACCGGATTAAATTCTTTCTCGTATTCGCGCCTGTTCATGGATGGCACGCGATCCGAAGTGTGGAGCGACGCCGGAGCGTTCGAACACACCTTCCATAAGGCCCGCTACATTGTCGGCGCCTATACGCCGCAATATTTCGAACAGCGTGAACGCTATTCCATTTTAGAAAGGAAGGTTGAAACCTATCCTGCACATCTTCGAACACGCTACCGCCAGCAACTCGCGGATCAACGTGATTACTTTGATTACGACCACTGTTTTGCGATATTGAATCAGAACCATGATTTCTGCGAATATTTTATTTTTTACGCACCGCGCAGCAATGTCATGGCACTCAATTTCTACCTGAACAATTTTGATCGCCTCGAGAATTTTTCGAGCTACTTCCTGCAGGCCGCCGCCGGCCTGATCGAGCAGGCGGATCAGTACCGCATTCACCGCACGGTCAATCCGCCCCCGGTTGTGACGAGCATTGAAGCGCCGGCCCAGCGCACCTTCCCGGGCGAAAAAACGATGTTCACCCCACGGGAAGACGATGTCGCCAGGCTCCTCGTGACCGGGGCGACCGCCAAGGAAATCGGCAACACGCTCGGCATCTCGCATCGCACCGTCGAGAGCCATCTCGAGCACATGAAGCAGAAACTCGGGTGCACGAAGAAATCGATGCTCGTCAAGGAGCTCCTTGCGAAACAGCATGCCCATTACCTGATGCATCAATAGGCATGCGAAGCGCCCCGGGCGAGCGCCGATGCGCTGCCGATCAGCCGCCGGCAGATGGGCGGCGCCAGGTCGCGGAAATCGCCGCGATGCCCCAGGCGCCGGCCTGCTTGGCTTGATCGAGCATGTCCGGGCGCATGCCGCCCAGCGCGAACACCGGGATGCGCGCCCCCTGAACCAGCGCGGCGAAGCGCTCCCAGCCGAGCGGCTCGGCCTCCGGATGCGTGCGCGTCGGCAAGACCGGGGACAGGGTCACAAAGTCCACCGCCATCCTGGTGGCTTGCTCCAGCTGCTCAGCGCTATGGCAGGCCGCGGACACCAGCACCGTCTCAGGCACGGGCCTCGACCGCAGCGACATCAATGCATCGCTGCTCAGGTGCACACCATCGCAGCCGGCCTCGCGGGCCATGTCGATCGGGCCATTGAACATCAGAATCGTCCCGAACTGGCGGCACAGATCCTGCGTCCTTTGCGCGACCGCCAGGTGCTCGCGCGCATCCAACCGCTTTGCGCGAAGCTGAAGCAGGCGGACACCCGACCGAAGCGTGTCGGTCAGTTCAGCGAAGAACGGCTCAAAATCTGGCGAGCCGGCCGGCTCGGGCGTGACCTGGTAGAAATCCGGAAGGGAAACGCTTCTCATGCTGTGTCCGTGCCCCATGGATGAGGGATGCCCTCTCGGGTTGGTTAGGCGCTGGGTCTGAAAAAGGTCCCGGAAGGGCAAGGTGGGAAATGCCTGGCGCGCGGAAACCGGGCCGTCCGCGGGGTCAGACTTTCCTGAGCCGTAGCGCGCTGGCGATCGAAATGACCGCCAAAGCGGCCACGTAGCCCGCAATATAAGTGACGCCGTCCGGCACGTTCCCGAGCAGCGCGGTGGCGACGATCGGCGCCAGCCCGCCCAATGCCCCGGCGATGTTGACGGCAAGCGATGCACCGGTATATCTCGCCATCACCGGAAACTGCTGCACAAAGAGACTGGCCTGCTGGGCCGCCATGGAGAACGACAGCACGACGCTGACCGCCTCGGCCAGGACCACCCACGCCATCGTGCGGGTGTTCACCAGCATGAAGAACGGAAGGATCCAGAGCAACGCCGTGACAATGCCGGCGATATAGATCCGGCGCGCGCCCCATCGGTCTCCCAGCATGCCGCACAGCGGCATCAGGAACGTCGCCGCCGCCGCGCCCAGCGTGACGCCGTTGAGGCACCAGGCGCCGGGGAGGCCGAGCTGCTTGGTCGCGTACCAGAGCGTGAAGGCCGTCACGATATAGAAGAACGAGATCTCCGCGACGCGCGCGCCGGCCACGCTCAGCAGCGCGCCGGCATGGTCCTTGAAGACGTTGCCGACAGGGTATTTCAGGCACCGCCCCTGCTGCTTGGCCGAGACGAACTCGGGCGTCTCGTCGACGTTGCGGCGCAGCAGCCACCCGAGCGCGACCAGCAGCCCGCCCGCGACGAACGGAATCCGCCACGCCCAGTTCAGCATCGCCTCGTGGCCCATCGCGCTCACGGCAGTCATGGCAAGCGACGACAAGGTCAGCCCCGCCGCCACCCCGGTCTGCGACAACCCGCCCAGTAGCCCCTTGAAACGCGGCGACGCGTGCTCGACCGCAAGAATGACCGCGCCCCACTCCCCGCCCACGGCAAAGCCCTGAACGAGCCGCAGGACGATCAGCAGAAGCGGCGCAAGATAGCCGATGGCGTCGTACGACGGCAGCAGGCCGATCAGCACCGTCGGCAACCCCATCGCCAGCAGCGAGGCCAGCAAGACGGTTTTCCGGCCCAGGCGATCACCGAAGTGGCCGAAGGCGAGCGCGCCGAGCGGGCGCACCACGAAGCCCAGCCCGTACGTGCCGAACGCCGCAATGGCGCCGCTCAGCGCGCCCAGCTTCGGAAAGAAGACCTGGTTGAACACCAGTGCGGACGCCGCCCCGTACAGAAAGAAGTCGTACCACTCGATCGTGCTGCCCAGCAGGCTCGCGAGACTGGCCCGCACTGCCGCATAGCCGCCGCGCGGCGGATCCTGTGCCTTGACAGGGCTGAGCACCCCATCCGCGGGGCGGCCGCCGGCGCCGACCAGTGCAGCGATGCCGTCCGCAGCGCCCTGCCGCACCATCGAAGCCGCCGGCCCGGCCGGCCAGCCCCTATCTTTCGCTTGCATGTCGGTCACGTGTTTCCCTTTTCGCGGATTGACGATGTCGCGGTCTGCAACCATGGCGCCATGGGCCGGCGCCGGCGGTTGTCATGCCCCGCCCGGATGCCTGGCCGGCTCACAGCGATTCGCACAGCATGCGCCGGTAGTCGGCCGGCGTCGCTTCACGCGGATTCGTCCGGTGGCAATAGTCCGCCCGCGCATTGCCGATCACGCGGTCGAACGTGCTTTCGTCCAGGCCCAATTGCCTGAGGCCGGTCGGCAGCCCGAGGCGGACGTTCATGTCGTAGACCGCCTGGGCGAGGTCGGCATCCTCCGGCAGGCCCATCGCGCGGCGCAGGCGCACGTAGCGCCGCTGCGCGACCACGCTGGCCGCCGTCTCGTTGAAGCGCAGCACGGCTGGCAGCAGGACGGCGTTGAGCGTGCCGTGATGCAGTTGCGTCTGGCCGCCGATCGCGATGGCGCCCAGCGCGTGCGACAGCGCATGCGCGCAGCCGACGCCCTTCTGGAACGCCATCGCGCCCTGCAGCGATGCGCTCATCATGTGTAGGCGCGCGTCGCGGTCGTCGCCGTCGTGGGTGGCGCGCTCGATGTGGGCCCATGCGCGCTCCAGGCCGTCGAGGGCGATGCCCTCGGCGGGCGGATTGAACGCCGGCGCAAGGAAGGTCTCGATGCAGTGGGTGACGGCGTCCATGCCGGTCCCCGCGGTCAGCGTCGCGGGCAGTCCGAGCGTCAGCCCCGGATCGCAGATGGCGGACCTGGGCACCAGATGCCACGAATGAAAGCTCAGCTTGCGCCCGTCTTTGACGATCAGGGCGGCGCCCCGCGCCACTTCGCTGCCGCTGCCGGCGGTCGTCGGCACGGCGATCAGGGGCGGTACGGCCTGGGTGATGCGATCGCTGCCGCCTTCGACCGTCGCGTAGCACGTCAGCCCGCCCGGGTGCGTGGCGGCGATGGCCGCGCCTTTCGCGAGATCGATGGACGAGCCTCCACCCACGGCGATCAGCCCGTCGCAACGCTGCTGGCGGTAGCACGCCGCGGCGGCCATGACCATCGCCTCGGTCGGGTTGGCGGGCGTGTCGTCGAACAGGGGCACGCCCTCCATGCCCAGCGCATCCAGCACGCGCTGCGCGAGGCCCGCCCCGACCACCCCCTTGTCCGTGACGAGCAGCGGCCGGCGGATGCCGAGCCGCGCGCATTCCGCGGGCAGTTGGGCGAGCGCGTCGTAGCCGAGATGGATGTGCGTCAGGTAATAGATGTAGGCCATATCCGCGATCGGCGGGTGCGTCCGGTTTGCGGTCTCCGGCATGTGACCGGCTGCGCCATCAGGCCAAGGGGCCGGCGAGCGGCGCACAACAGGCATGGACGTAGCATCCGCGGTTGCGGCCGACGCAAGCGGGCTGAAACTATCCGAACGGATTACGCTGCCGACTTCCGCAATGTTCACGCTGGCTCGGGTCGAACATCCCCGCAATGGCGCAGCGCAGATCCGCCTGCCGCCGGGCTCGGCGGGGGCGCGACAACCGCCGCGCCGGTTCTGCGTGACGCCAATGCACCGGATTTTCAATCAATAGAAAGCCGCGATATTAATTGCCGACTTGAACGAAAAGCAAACGGTTTATGGCTCGAACGCAAATCATTTCGAATGCGATTCAATAAGATAAATTCAATTCTGATTTGAATTAATCAAAATCCCATCGCCGCCGTCGCTTCGCAGCGTACAGGCTGCCGGGGACCGATCGATCGGCTCGCCGACATCGTCATCGAGATGGACCGGCTCCGCCATAGCAGACCGGCCGGTCATTGCCCGTCGCGATCCCGTTCCTGGGCAAGAAAGGCGAATCCGAAGCCGGGCAGGCGCCGCAGATGCAGGACAAGACCGGCGGCAACCGCGACGGCATAGCCCAGCAGGCCCACCCCGGTCAGCCGCTGATCGTCCAGCAGGTAGTTGGCGCACAGGCGGCTCGGCGTGTCGTGGAACAGCAGGCCCACCGTGGCGAGCATCCACACCATGTTGCCGGCGAAGAACACCAGGCCCCCGCCGGGCGCGCGCCGCAGACCGTGCTCCAGCGCGATTCCCACGGCAAACAGCGAACCCAGCTTGACCGCGTTGATGCCGGCATCGAGCCGTGCCAGATCGAGCGCCAGCGGCACCATCCAGAACATCAGGCACAAGGTCGCGCCGACCAGCGGTGCCAGCCCCATGCGCATGACCGCCTCGACGACGCGGCCGTCACCGAGGCGTCGCGCAACGAGGCGGGAAGCCACCCATCCCGATGCCATCACGAACGGAAACTCCACCAGCATCTGCAGCGCCATGGTGGATTCAACGCCGTTGCGAACCGGCGCCAGCAGGAGCACGAGGGGCAGGAACAGGACACCCCGCTCCGCCCACGCGCGATGCAGGCGCAACAATGCTGCCGAAAGCCTGGCCGCCGGCTTCATCGCAACGCCTGCTGTGCCGCGGCCAGCGCGTCATTGAACGCGCTGTAGTCGTAAAGACCGCGCACGACGCCGCGCGCGTCGATGAGGTGGATCTCGCCGTTGTGCACGTATCCGCCCAGCCCGTCCGGTATCGCGACGACATCGAGCGAGCGCAGCAGCGCGTCCTTCGATGCGGCGGTCAGCGGCGCGCCGATGCGCCAGGCGGCAGGGTCCGCATGCTGCTGGAGGCCATACGCAGCAAGGCTTCGTGCATCGTCGTGGTCGGGGTCGATGGAAACGGACAGGAGTTCGACACGGCCCGCCAGCGCGCCGGCGCGGATGCGCTGCTGGAGCTGAAAGAACTCGGCGCCCAGCGCAACGCACACGGTGGCGCAGCGGGTATAGATGAAATCCACCAGATAGACACGGTCGGTGCGGGCCGCCGGCGTCCATGGCACAAAGCGGCGCCCGCCCGCATCGCGCAGCGCCACGGGCGGCGCGATCAACCGGCCCTCGGCGACCGCCAGGCTGCGGCGATCGTCCAGCGTCCACACTTGCAAGCCACGGGTGAGGCCAGACAGCGCGGCGACGAAGCCGATGCCCAGCGCCAGGCAAGCGATGCCGGCCGCCCACAGGCTCGGCGGCGTCGAGGACGAGCCTGGCTGCCGGTCCCGGGACGCCGCGTTCGGCAATTCATGCATGCACGCCCCTTGCTCCGACCGATGGCTACCGGGCGCCCTGCGGCACGCTCACCATTTGAGCTTGCCGAGTTCGTCGTCACCGTTGTAGGGCGCGTTGCGTCCCTTGGTCGCGTCGCGCACCTGGGTGACCGCTTGCGCGAGGATGGGCGCCGCCGCGTTGCCCCACTGGCTCCGCACATAGCTCAGCACGGCAGCGATCTCGGCATCGCTGAGCTGGTCGCTGAACGTGGGCATCGCGCCGTTGAACTTGGCCCCCTTGACCGTCAGCGGGCCGGCGATGCCGTGCAGGACGATGGCGGCCACGGTCTCCGGGCGCCCCTGCACCCATTCCGAACCCGCCAGCGGAGGGAACACCCCGGGCAAGCCCTGGCCGGTCGCCTGATGGCACGCCGCGCAGCGCGAAGCGAACAGGGCCGCGCCGTCGGCGGCACCACTGCCGCCGCCAGCCTTCCCCTTTTCGAGATCGGCCACGGTCCGGCCATCCCCGAGACTGGAAGGGGCGTTGATCGGGGCATTCGCGATGTAATAGATCCCCCACACGATCAGCACCGCCACCAGCAGCTTGATACCCAGGGGAATGGGCGTCTGGGATTCGCCGGGCTCGGCGTGCTCGCGCTGCTCTTGCCGGGTCGGCGGCGGGGCAGACTTGTCGTTCGGCATGGTCGTGGCTCCGCCGGGCTAGTTGGCGGCCGCGGGCTTGCCGGCCTTGCCGGCCACGGCGTCCGGCGCGGCAAGCGCCGCATACGTATGGTCGAGCGCCTTCAGATAAGCCACCAGATCGAGCGCCTCGGGCGTCGCCACGACCACCTTGCCCGGCGGCGCCACGCCCGGCGGCAGGATCACCACGCGATCGCCCTGGTCGGCCGCGTCTTTCTCGTCGAACAGATACGGATAGCTCGGCATGATGCTCTGCGCGACGTAGGCGCGCGGCTGGTACAGGTGGCCGAGGTGCCAGTCGGCGCTGGGTTGGCGCGCACCGATGTTGAACAGGTCAGGGCCGGTGCGCATGGTGCCGAGCAGATGCGGGTGATCGTAGTAGTAGTCCGCCGCCACCGACGCCCGCCCCCAGCCGCGCTTGGCATCGGGCGCAAAGGAGGCATCCCGTGGCTGCTGCGAATGGCAATAGACGCAGCCGTTGCTGATATAGACCTGGCGCCCGCGCAGCTCGGCCGCGGTGTACGGCTTGAGGTCCTTGGGCGCCTTCAATTCATGCAGCTGCAGGAACGGCAAGACCACCAATGCGCTGGTGGCCAGCGCCAGCATGAACATGCCCGATGCGATCAGGAAGGTGACGTTCCTCATGAGCCGGCTCCCGCTTTGGGCACATCAGCGAGGGCGAACATCGCCGGCTTGTCCCGGTTCGGGCCCAGCCCGAAGATGACGCAGGCGAAGTGGATGACGAACAGCAGGTGGCCCAGCACCATCAGCGAGCCGCCGACGGAGCGGGCCTCCAGGTACGGCACCGTCACCGTGACCGAATCGATGAACGGCCGCGACGCATCGAGCATGGCCAGGCCCTGGAGCGTGCCCGCGATGGTCAGGGCGACGAAGTAGATGCCGATGCCGATGGCGGCACACCAGAAATGCGCCGTGATCAGGCTCGGATACGGCCACTCGCGCTGCGTGATGCGCGGCACGATGAAGTAGATCGAGCCGAAGAAGACGAAGCTGACGAACGCATACAGCCCGAGATGGGCGTGGCCCACCGTGTAATGCGTGAAATGCGTGATGACGTTGACGCTGCGCAGCGCTTCGAACGACCCCTGCACCGAACTCAGGGTGTACATCATCCCGCCGAAGGTCACGAACCGCAGCGTGGGCGAATACAGCAGCGCCTTGAAATGGCCCCGCATGGTCTGATGCAGATTGACCGAGAACGCGACCACCGGTATCAGCATCATCATGCTCTGCACGATGGACAGCGTGACCAGCCAGCCGGGCACCGGCCCGCCCACGAGATGGTGGCCGCCCACCTGCCCATACAGGAACGCGAGCGTCCAGAACCCGAGCAGCGACAGGCCGTACGACTGGATCGGCTTGCCGATGATCTTGGGCAGGAAGTAGTAGATGGAGGCCAGCGCGAGCGGCGTGTAAAACAGCCCCAGCACGCTATGCCCGAACCACCAGTTCATGGTCGCCTGCTCGACCCCGAAATGCACGTAGGGCACCTTCGCCACCAGGTACAGCACGGGAAACCAGAAGAGCGCGCAGCCCATGTACCAGACCGACACATAGAGATGGCTGACCCGGGTCGCCAACAGCGTCAGCACCAGGGGGATGCCGACCAGGGCGCCCCCCACGGCAAACAGGACGCCGATCTGCCAGGGAATCTCCAGCCATTCGAGCCCGTCGGACAGACCGACCGCGATGCTGCCCAGGCCCGCAACGACGCCGGCATTCCACATCATCGCCCCCAGGACCGCGAAGTTTCCGCCCACCAGGGGGGTTTTCAGCACGCGGGGCAGGACGAACTGCGCAATGCCCAGGCCGGCCATCGGCGCCCAGCCGTAGGCCACCGCATTCAGGTGGATGGTGCGGATGCGTCCGAACGACAGCCACGCCTGCGTGGCAAGCGCATCGGGAAGATGCAGCTTGAGCGACGCGGTCAGCCCCGCCAGGGAAGCCACCAGCAGCCACACCATCGCACTGCACAAGAACACGAAGACGACCAGCGACGATGAGCGGTCGGCGGCTGCGCGGGCGGCCAGGTCCTGGTCGGAGGTGGCGGGGGGCGCGGAGGGCTCGGCGGCGGCGCTGATGCCTTCCAGCGCGGTCCGCTGTTCGCCGGTCGCCGCGGGCTCTTCGGGTCGGCCGATCTCGTCGCGGCCGAAGATGATGCCCGCCGCGCCTTGGGAGCCATCCAGCAGCCCATAGCGGGTGCTCACGATGAACATGAGCAGGCCGACCGCGGAAAGGATGAAAGCAGACAAAAGGATGGAGACCGTGCTCATACAATCCGCTCCGTTTCTCATGCTTCACGCCTGGACGGCGGACTGGAGGCGCGCGCTGCCCCAAGGCCGTGCGCCAACGATGCTCTGCAGCCGGAGTCGCCCGCCCCGGAAGGGCGTGCACTCCAATCTAGGCGATCAACGGAAATTTGCAACCGGACGGGCGGGCGCGGGCCATGCGCATCGACCGCCCCCATCACATCGCCGAAGCGCCCGGTGGGCCGGAACACGCCCCGCTTGGCCGCCGCGCGCCGCCCTGCCGCGCGCCTCCCGCGCTCGACGGCGCCGTGCGGGCTACCTGCCGTGCGCAGCCCCGGGCCGACCCGCACCGCGACAGCCATCCGGCCCGCCGCGCGGGAATCGGCTACAGTTTACGGCTCGAATTTCCGGCCGCCGGCCCGCAGCCCGCCTCCGCTGCGCGCCGGCGCACGCCAACCCCTGCAAGGAACGCCCATGTCTTCCGGTGTCATTCGCCTGCGCGGAGCCCGTCAGCACAACCTCAAGAACCTCGACCTCGACCTGCGCACCGGCGAGATGACCGTGGTCACCGGCCCATCGGGCTCGGGCAAGTCCAGCCTGGTCTTCGACACGCTCTACGCCGAGGGCCAGCGCCGCTATGTCGAGACCTTCAGCGCGTACGCGCGCCAGTTCCTCGACCGCATGGACCGCCCGCAGGTCGACCGTGTCGAGGGCGTGCCGCCGGCGATCGCGATCGACCAGACCAACCCGGTGCGCAGCTCGCGCTCGACGGTCGGCACGATGACCGAGCTCAACGACCACCTCAAGCTGCTGTTCGCCCGCGCCGCGCAGCTGTTCGACCGGGAGACCGCGCTGCCGGTGCGCCACGACACGCCGGAGACGATCTACACCGAACTGCTGGCGCGCACGCGCGAGACCGATCCCCGCCTGGTGGTGACCTTCCCCGTGGAGCTGCCCGCCAGCACCACCGCCGACGAGGTGACGCAGTGGCTGTCCGTCAGCGGCTACACGCGGGTGCAGGCCGAGCGCGAGGTCGAATCGCCCACCGGCAAGCGCAAGCTGCTCGACGTGGTGGCCGACCGCTTCCGCCTGCAGGGCACCGAGCGCGTGCGGGCGCTGGAGGCGATCGAGTCGTCGCTCAAGCGCGGCGGCGGCCGCGTCAACGTCTACGTGCTGGCCGACGCAGGCGAGCCCGACATCTGGCGCTTCTCCACCGGCCTGCACTGCCCCGAGAGCGACCTGCGCTACGCCGATCCGCAGCCCGCGCTGTTCTCCTTCAACTCCGCCTACGGCGCATGCGACGCCTGCCGCGGCTTCGGCCGCGTGATCGGCGTCGATCTGGGGCTGGTGATCCCGGACGCGCGCAAGACGCTGCGCGACGGCGCCGTCAAGCCGATGCAGACCCCGGCCTGGAAGGAATGCCAGGACGATCTGATGCGCCACGCCGCCCGCCACGACATTCCGCGCGACACGCCGTGGGCCGAGCTGACCCAGGCCCAGCGCGACTGGGTCGTCAACGGCGACCCCGACTGGAAGCGCGGCGGCTGGAACAAGCAGTGGTACGGCGTGCGGCGCTTCTTCGACTACCTGGAGTCGAAGGCCTACAAGATGCACATCCGCGTGCTGCTGTCCAAGTACCGCAGCTACACGCCCTGCGAGACCTGCGGCGGCGCGCGGCTGAAGACCGAGGCCATGCAGTGGCGCCTGGGCACGAAGGACAACGCCGACGCCGTGCTGCCGCCCGCGCAGCGCTTCCTGCCGCGCGGCGTGGCCTGGCACCGCGAGCCGCTCGAAGCCCTGCCCGGCCTGACGGTGCACGACCTCATGCTGCTGCCGATCGCGCGCATCCGCCGCTTCTTCGACAACCTGACGCTGCCCTCCGCCCTGCTCGACGATGCGCTCAAGCTGCTGCTGGCCGAAGTGCGCACGCGGCTGGCGTACCTGTGCGACGTCGGCATCGGCTACCTGACGCTGGACCGTCAAAGCCGTACGCTGTCGGGCGGCGAAGTCCAGCGCATCAACCTGACCACGGCGCTGGGCACCTCGCTGGTCAATACGTTGTTCGTGCTCGACGAGCCCAGCATCGGCCTGCACCCGCGCGATCTGAACCGCATCGTCGAAGCCATGCAGCGCCTGCGCGATGCCGGCAACACGCTGGTGGTGGTCGAGCACGATCCGTCGGTCATGCTCGCCGCCGACCGCCTGATCGACATGGGCCCCGGCCCCGGCGAGCGCGGCGGCAGCATCGTCTTCGACGGCACGCCCGGCGCCATCCGCTCGGCCGACACGCTGACGGGCGCCTACCTGTCCGGCCGCCATCGCGTGGCCGACGCCACCGACTGGCAGCGCCGCGCCGTCGACGAGGCAACGCCGCGCCTCGTGCTCGAAGGCGCGGGTGAGCACAACCTGCGCGACATCACGGTGGAGATCCCGCTGCAGCGGCTGGTCTGCCTCACGGGGGTCTCGGGCTCGGGCAAATCGACGCTGATCCAGGACGTGCTCCACCCCGCCCTGGCACGCCATTTCGGCAAGGCTACCGAGGCACCCGGCGCCCATCGCGCGCTGCGCGGCGCGGACCAAGTCAGCGACGTGGTCTTCGTCGACCAATCGCCGATCGGCAAGACCGCGCGCTCGAACCCGGCCAGCTACGTCGGCGCCTTCGACGAAATCCGCAAGCTGTTCGCCCGCGCCCCGATGGCGCTGCAGCGCGGCTACACGGCTGGCACGTTCAGCTTCAACTCGGGCGACGGGCGCTGCCCGACCTGCGGCGGCTCGGGCTTCGAGCATGTCGAGATGCAGTTCCTGAGCGACATCTACCTGCGCTGCCCCGACTGCGACGGCACCCGCTATCGCGCCGAGATCCTCGAAGTGAAGATCGAGCGCAGCGGCCAGATGCTGTCGGTGGCCGACGTGCTCGCGCTGACCGTGAGCGAAGCCGCCGCGCTGTTCGCCGCCGATGCTGACGTGCTGCGCGTGCTCCAGCCCATCGTCGATGTCGGCCTGGAGTACGTCAAGCTGGGCCAGCCGGTGCCGACGCTGTCGGGCGGCGAGGCGCAGCGGCTCAAGCTGGCCGGCTTCCTGGCCGAAGCCGCGCAGGCGGCCCAGGCCGCGGCGCGCAAGCGCGTCAAGCCAGAGGCAGCGCCCAATGCCGGCCGGCTGTTCATGTTCGACGAGCCCACCACGGGCCTGCACTTCGACGACATCGCCAAGCTGATGCGCGCATTCGGCAAGCTGCTCGATGCCGGCCACTCGCTGATCGTGATCGAGCACAACCTCGACGTGATCCGCGCGGCCGACTGGATCATCGACCTCGGCCCCGAGGGCGGCGATGCGGGCGGCGAGCTGGTGTGCGCCGGCTCGCCGGAGCAGGTCAAGGATTGCGCCGGCTCGCATACCGGCGCCGCGCTCAAGCAGTACGAGGCCAGCGTGGGCCGGCCGCAGGCGTCCGAAGGTGTGCCGCTGCAGACCGCCCTCGCCGACCGTCGCGCGCGCCGCGCCGCCGTGGCCGAAGTCCAGGGCGACAACGTGGTGCGCATCGTCAACGCGCACGAGCACAACCTCAAGGCGCTGAACGTCGATATCCCGCACGGCAAGTTCAACGTCGTCACGGGCGTGTCGGGCTCGGGCAAATCGACGCTGGCCTTCGACATCCTGTTCCACGAGGGCCAGCGCCGCTACCTGGAATCGCTCAACGCCTACGCGCGCTCGATCGTGCAGCCGGCGGGCCGGCCCGAGGTCGATGCGGTCTACGGCATCCCGCCCACCGTGGCGATCGAGCAGCGCCTGTCGCGCGGCGGCCGCAAGAGCACCGTGGCGACCACCTCCGAGGTGTGGCACTTCCTGCGCCTGCTGTACGTGAAGCTGGGCGTGCAGCACTGCATCCACGACGGCACGCCGGTCACGGCGCAGAGCCCCGAGGCCATCCTCGCGCAGCTGCTGCGCGACCATCGCGGCGAGCATATCGGCCTGCTCGCGCCGCTGGTGGTCAACCGCAAGGGCGTCTACACCGATCTGGCCAAATGGGCCAAGGCGCGCGGCTACACGCACCTGCGCGTGGACGGCGCCTTCCTGCCGGTGGCCCCGTGGCCGCGGCTCGACCGCTTCCGCGAGCACACACTGGAGCTGCCGGTGGGCGACATCGTGGTCACGCCCGAAAACGAAGCCGCGCTGCGCGCCCTGCTGGAGCAGACCCTGGAGCACGGCAAGGGCGTGGCGCACGTGCTCGCGCCGCTCGACGGGCTGCAGCGCGCCATGCAGGACGGCGGCGGCGCCCAGGTCGGCAGCGTCAAGGTGTTCTCCACCAAGCGCGCCTGCCCGACCTGCGGCACCAGCTACCCCGAGCTCGATCCGCGCATGTTCTCGTACAACAGCAAGCACGGCTGGTGCCCGGGCTGCGTCGGCACGGGCCTGGCGCTCACGCGCGAGCAGCGCGCCGCGTTCGACGACACCGTGCTGGGCGGCGACGACCGCGGCCGCGAGCAGACCCTGCCGTCCGAGGAAGTCGACCCGGAAGGCATGAGCGACCTGCCCTGCCCCCAGTGCAACGGCACGCGGCTGAACCCGACGGCGCGCGCGGTAACCTTCAGCGACCGGGCCATCGTCGACATCGCGCAGTGGACCGTGAGCCAGACCCGGCGCTGGGTCGAAGGGCTGGCGCTGGTGGGCCGCGACGCCGAGATCGCGCGCGACGTGATCGCCGAAATCCACAGCCGGCTGTCGTTCCTCGAAGAAGTCGGGCTGGGCTACCTGAGCCTGGACCGCGCCGCGCCGAGCCTGTCCGGCGGCGAAGCGCAGCGCATCCGCCTGGCCGCGCAGCTGGGCAGCAACCTGCAGGGCGTGTGCTACGTGCTGGACGAGCCCACCATCGGCCTGCATCCGCGCGACAACCGCATCCTGCTCGACGCCCTGCGCAAGCTCGGCGACAAGGGCAACACGCTGGTGGTGGTCGAGCACGACGAAGACACCATCCGCCGCGCCGACCACATCATCGACATCGGCCCCGGCGCCGGCAAGCGCGGCGGCACGGTGGTGGCGCAGGGCGACGTGCGCGACCTGGCTGCGCAGCCGCAGTCGCTCACCGGGCAGTTCCTGGCCCAGCCGATCCTGCATCCGCTGCAGCCGCGCCGCGAGGTGGCGGCGCCCCTCCCCGAAACGACCGCCACGCCCGAGCGCTGGCTCACCGTGCACGGCGCCTCGCTGCACAACCTGCGCAACCTCACCGCGACGCTGCCGCTGGCGCGGCTGGTGGCGGTCACCGGCGTGTCGGGCTCGGGCAAATCGACGCTGGCGCGCGATGTGCTGATGGCCAACCTGCTCGATGCCGTGGGCCGCTCGGTGCTGTCGTCGCCGGCCACGCGGCGCGCGCGCCGTGCCGCGCAAGCCGAAGCGGGCACCGCCGCAAAGGCACCGGCCAAGCTGAACGTGCGTCACGACTGGCAGGGCTGCGAGAGCATCAGCGGCTGGGAATCGATCGACCGCGTGCTGGAGGTCGACCAGACCCCGATCGGCAAAACGCCGCGCTCCTGCCCAGCCACCTACATCGGCGTGTGGGACACCATCCGCAAGCTGTTCGCCGATACGCTCGAGGCCCGCGCGCGCGGCTATTCCGCCTCGCGCTTCTCGTTCAACACCGGCGACGGCCGCTGCCCGGCTTGCGAAGGCCAGGGCGTGCGCACCATCGCCATGAGCTTCCTCCCCGACGTGAAGGTGCCGTGCGACGTCTGCCACGGCCAGCGCTTCAACCCCGAGACGCTGGCCGTCACCTGGCGCGGCAAGAACATCGGCGAAGTGCTGACGATGGAGATCGACGAGGCGGTCGAGTTCTTCGGCGCGATGAACAGCATCGCGCATCCGCTGCAGCTGATGAAGGACGTGGGGCTGGGCTACCTGACGCTGGGCCAGCCCTCGCCCACGCTGTCCGGCGGCGAGGCGCAGCGCATCAAGCTCGTCACCGAACTGAGCAAGGTGCGCGACGACCTCACGCGCCGCGGCCAGAAGGCGCCGCACACGCTGTACGTGCTCGACGAGCCGACCGTCGGCCTGCACATGGCGGACGTGGCCAAGCTGATCCGCGTGCTGCACCGGCTGGTCGACGGCGGCCACAGCGTGATCGTGATCGAGCACGATCTCGACGTGATCGCCGAGGCGGACTGGATTCTCGATCTCGGCCCCGAGGGCGGTGTCGACGGCGGCACCATCGTCGCGGCCTGCGGGCCCGAGGCGCTGGCGCAGGTCGCAGCCAGCCATACGGGCGCGGCGCTGGTACCGGTGCTGGCGCGCGGGCCGCAAGCGGGGCAACTGCGCGCCGGCTGAACGGGGCACACGGAAGCAACATGGCGCCGCCCTTCGACAGGGCGGCGCCATCGGCTTCACACCCGCCGCGCGCGGGATGGCCCGATCAGTGCGCCAGCGGCGGATGCGCCGCCTCGACATGCGCTACCGGCGCGTGCACCTGCACGGCCTGCGGCGGCGTCTGCGCTGCCTCCTGCACACCACCATCCAGCGCAGCCTGCAGCCGCTCCCGGTCCACCGCACCCACCCAGCGGGCGATGGCCAGCGTGCCCACGGCATTGCCAATGGTATTGGTGATGGCGCGCGCCTCCGACATGAACCGGTCGATGCCCAGCAGCAGCACCATCCCCGCCACCGGAATCTTGCCCAGCGAGGCCAGCGTCGCCGCCAGCGTGATGAACCCCGACCCGGTCACGCCCGCCGACCCCTTCGACGTCAGCAGCAGCACGCCCAGCACCACCAGTTGGTCGGTCAGCGTCAACGGCGTATTGGTCGCCTGCGCCACGAAGAGCGCGGCCATGGTGTAGTAGATGCACTGGCCGTCCGGATTGAAGGTCAGGCCCGCCGGCACCACCAGGCCCACCACCGGCTTCGACACCCCAGCCGACTCCAGCTTGCGCATGAGCTGCGGCACCACCGATTCGGACGAGCTGGTGCCCAGCACCGTGAAAATCTCATCCCGGATGTACCGGAGGAACTTCCACAGGCTGAAGCCCGCCAGCCGCGCCACGCCGCCCAGCACGATCGCCACGAACAGCACGCACGTGAGGTACATCGTGGCCATCAGCTTGCCCAGCGCCGCGATCGAGCCCAGCCCGTACTTGCCCACGGTGAAGGCCATCGCCCCGAATGCCGCGATCGGCGCCAGGCGCATGATCATGCCGACGATGGAAAACACGCCCTGCGTGAAGACATCGAGAAAATCGACCACCGGCCGCGCCCGCGTGCCCATGCGCGACAGCGCAATCCCGAACAGCGTGGCGAAGACCAGTATCTGCAGGATGTCGTTGCGCGCCAGCGCATCGATGATGCTCGACGGCACCAGGCTGAGCAGGAAATCGACAAAGGTCTGCGGCTTGGCCGCGGCATGGGTGTAGCTGGCGATGGCCTTGGTGTCGAGGTGCGCCGCATCGACGTTCATGCCCTGCCCTGGCTGGACCAGGTTGACCACGATCAGGCCCAGCGCGAGCGCGAAGGTGGACAGCACCTCGAAGTAGACCAGCGCGCGCACGCCCACGCGCCCCAGTTCCTTCATGTTCTCCATGCGCGCGATGCCGAGCGTGACGGTCGCGAAGATGATGGGCGCGAACACCATCTTGATGAGCTTGATGAACACGTCGCCGAGCGGCTTGAGATCGCTGCCGAGGTTGGGCGCCGCCACCCCCAGCACGATCCCCGCCGCAACGCCGATCAGGACTTGCACGTACAGTTTGCCAAGCGTCTTGCGGATCATGGCTGTCTCCTGTGATGTGTCTGTGCCTGCGCTTCCGGGCGGCTCTGACGGCCGATCCCTTGGTCTGGAAGGCAGGCAGCCGCCCGTGGGCGGCCGGCGGCAGCGGCGGCGCGATGACGCCGCTGCCCTTCACTGTCGTGGCATGGTCATGCGGCCCGCGCCTGCGAGACCGCGAGGCACTCGCAGACCGCCCGCGTGACCTGCACCGTGGTGGCATTGCCGCCCAGATCGCGCGTATGCAGCGCGGGGTTGGCGGTCACGGCCTCGATGGCCTGCATCAGGCGGCGCGCGGCAGCCTGCTCCCCCAGGTGCTCCAGCAGCATCACCACCGACCAGAACGTGCCGACCGGGTTGGCCAGTCCCTTGCCCATGATGTCGAAGGCCGAACCGTGGATCGGCTCGAACATCGACGGATAGCGGCGCTCGGGATCGATGTTGCCGGTCGGGGCGATGCCCAGGCTGCCGGCCAGTGCCGCCGCCAGGTCGCTTAGGATGTCGGCGTGCAGGTTGGTTGCCACGATGGTGTCGAGCGAGGCCGGCCGGTTGACCATGCGGGCCGTCGCCGCATCGACCAGTTCCTTGTCCCACTGCACGTCGGGAAACTCTTTCGACACCTGCACGGCGATCTCATCCCACATCACCATGGCGTGGCGCTGCGCGTTGGACTTGGTGATCACGGTCAGCAGCTTGCGCGGGCGCGACTGCGCCAGCCTGAAGGCAAAGCGCATGATCCGCTCGACGCCGGCGCGCGTCATCATCGACACGTCGGTGGCGGCCTCGATCGGGTGGCCCTGGTGCACGCGGCCGCCCACGCCCGCGTATTCCCCTTCCGAGTTCTCGCGCACGATCATCCAGTCCAGGTCTTTCGGGCCGCAGCGCTTGAGCGGCGCATCGATGCCGGGCAGGATGCGCGTCGGGCGCACGTTCGCGTACTGGTCGAAGCCCTGGCAGATCTTCAGGCGCAGGCCCCACAGCGTGATGTGATCGGGAATCTGCGCATCGCCAGCCGAGCCGAACAGGATGGCGTCCTTGCCGCGCAGGGCGTCCAGCCCGTCCGCCGGCATCATCGCGCCGTGCTGGCGGTAGTAATCGCCGCCCCAGTCGAAGTTCTCGAATTCGAAGCGGAAGCCCGCGCCCGCGGCGGCGAGCGCTTCCATGACTTCACGCCCGGCCGGCACGACCTCCTTGCCAATGCCATCGCCGGGAATGGTCGCGATACGGTATGTCTTCATCTCCTGTCTCCTGATCGGATCGGTCATCGGTGTCGCGCCATTCTCGGTCGTGGACAGGGTTGCGGATCGGCCCTAAAGTTAATCCATTCTTAACCTCCGATTAACAGTGGAACCATGACCCCTTCCGGCACCCAGCCAGCGGAACTCGGCTTTTTCGTCGCGCTGGCGACGGCGGGCAGCCTGAGCGCTGCGGCGCGCAATCTCGGCATCACCACGCCCGCGGTCAGCAAGCGCCTGGCGCAGATGGAGGCGCGCATCGGCATGCCGCTGGTCACGCGCACCACGCGGCGCATGAGCCTGACGCCGGAAGGCGAGGTGTTCCTGGAGCACGCGCGGCGCATCCTGGGCGAGATCGACGATCTCGATCAGCTGCTGACACAGGCCAAGGGCCGGCCGCGCGGGCTGCTGCGCGTCAACGCCACGCTCGGCTTCGGGCGCCGGCATATCGCGCCGGCCATCTCGGAGTACGTCCGGCAGTACCCGGGGGTCGATGTGCAGTTGCAGCTCACGGCCGACCCGCCGCCGCTGAACGAGGACGCCTTCGACATCTGCATCCGCTTCGGCGAGCCGCCCGACGCACGCATCATCGCCAGGAAGGTGGCGCCCAATCGCCGGCTGCTGTGCGCCGCCCCCGACTACCTGCGCCGGCACGGCACGCCGCTCGCGCCCGCCGATCTCGCGCGGCACAACTGCATCGGCATCCGCCAGGGCAGCGATGCCTACGGCGTGTGGCGCCTGACCTCCGGCAAGGGCACCAAGCGCCGCACCGAGACCGTCCACGTCCGCGGCAACCTGACCACCAACGACGGCGAGATCGCCGTGAACTGGGCCCTGGAAGGCCACGGCATCGTCATGCGCGCGGAATGGGATGTCGAGCGCTACCTGCGCGGCGGCCAGCTGGTGCAGGTGCTGCCGGCCTATGCGACGCCGGAAGCGGATATCTATGCGGTCTATCTCCAGCGCCACCAGTTGTCGCCGCGCATCCGGCTGTTCGTGGATTTCCTGGCCGGACGGTTCCGTGCCTCACCGCGCTGACGGCGCCGCAGCACCACAACGCCACGGCAGGCCCCATCGGGCCAGGGACGCCGCATGTGGCGGCGCCTCTCATCCGGGCAACATCCGCGCCCTTCAACGCCCGCCGGCCCGCCCGCGCAGCCACCGCCACAGCAGGACACCGCTGCCCGCCATGCCGCCCAGATGGGCGAAATGCGCGATCCCGCTGTGGCTTCCGCTGATGCCGAGCGTCAACTCGACGAGCGCGTAGACCGTGGCGAACAGCCACGCCGGCATCGGGATCGGCGGAATGAGCAGGAGGATCATCCGCCTCGGAAACAGCACAGCATAGGCCAGCAGCAGCCCGAACACGCCCCCGGAAGCGCCCACGATCGGGCCGGCCGGCAAGGTGGAGAGCCCCATCACCGCCATCTGCGTGAATGCCGCGCTCAGCACGCTCGCCAGATACAGCACGCCGGTACGCGCGGCCCCCAACGCACGCTCGACATCGCGCCCGAACATGAACATCCCGAACATGTTGAATACGAGGTGCGGAACGCTGGCGTGCAGGAAGGCATACGTCAGCAGCTGCCAGGGAAAGAATCCGCCGTCCGCGCCGATGCCCGCGGCGCCCGGCGGCCACAGCGCGAAGCTGCGCAGCAGCGCATCCCCCGCGAACAGCTCCGCGACAAAAACGATCACGTTGGCGAGGATGAGCGAACTGATCATGGCCGCACCTACCTGTTTCTCTACACGATAGAGGGCCGCGGCAAGGTTCGCTCGACCGGGTGCGCGCCCGGTTCCGGCAAACGCTGCCTTCCATGCGTCACGCGGGTTGCTGGGCAGGACGGCCCGATCAGCCGGGCATGCAACCGCGCCCGGCCGGCAAACGGCTAAAACTCCGAAAACCGCACGCCGATCGACGCATCGCCATCCGCGCGATCGATCCTGCCCGCCGTTGCCGCGTTGCAGCGCAATGGAATGGTGCCGACAAAGTTGTCCACCGAAGGCTGCGCCCGCAGGCACACATCGACGCGCTTTGTCACGGCAGACCCGCCCTCAGGCGGGATGCCGGAGCCGTCCATGCGCTGCCGGCATGGACGGCTGAACAATGCGCGCCGGGGTCAGGGCACCAGCGTCAAGCTGGTCTGGATGCCATAACCGACCACCGCGCTGTCGCCAGTATCGACGCCCACGACCGACATCGGCCGTGTCCCGCTGCCCGACACGGTTCTGACCCTGACCGGCTGGCCGGTTTCGCTGCCGATCACAAGCGTGATGTTGGCCGTGCCGGGTGCGGTCGGCGTCAGCGCCTGGATCTGCGCCGAGCTCAGGATGCCGGAACGGCTGAGCTTGCTCAGGAACGCGGCGATCGAAAGGGTCAACTGCCCAGTGCCGCTATCGAACAGGCTGTCACCGGTGCTGTGGACCGAGACCCGGGCGTTGATCGTCCCGTTGACAATGAACTGGAAGGCGGTACCCGACGGGATCTGCGCAGCAACCAGTTGGTTGTTGCTGAAGGTCAGCGCTACCTTTTCGATGACGACGATCACCTCATTGCCGTTGTACACGTAGCGCAAGCCTGCGCGGATTTCCGAGGCGCCAGTGCCGAATGGTTGGCCCACCTGCGTCACGCCGGCCTTGATCTCCGTCAGCGTACTGCCGGTGACCGTCACCGCGCCGCGCAACGGAACCGACGTTCCATTCATGGTGATGCTGTCGAGCCGCAGATAGTCCGTCGGCTTGACCGCGCTGATGACGGACGAGATGCCACTACCATCGACATTGTTGCCCAATGCGGCGGCGGCACTGTTGATGGCGCTTTCGTCGCCGAGGGCGACCGCATTGCCAAGCGCGGCCAAACTGCTTGCCAATGCCGCATTGCCAAGGGCAGCCGCCGTGACCGAGGACACCAGCAGGCTGGAGCCGCTCGACTGTACGCTGTCACTCAGCGCCTGGAGCGCCCCGGCCTTCTGCAGCGCAGCCACCGTTGCTGCCGGCGTCGCGCCCAGCGTTGCGTTGGCGAGCCCCGCGCTCACGTTGGCCACTTGGCTGGCAATCAGCGGCGTCACCAATGCCGCCACGTTGGCCGCAACCGTGCTGATGCTCGCCTGCACGCTGGAAGGCAGCGCTGCCTCACTGTTGATCACCGCTGCAGCAACGGCATTCGATATCAGCGTGGTGCTGGTCAAATCGACGATGCCGCTGGAACCGATCACCGTTGTGCCCACAGCCTTCGCGGCGGCAGCGGCAGCGGCCTCGGCCGTCAGCGAACCGCCCGTGCTCGCGGAGAGCCCGGCCAAGGCCTTCGCAATCTGTTCGATCAGTTGCTGCAAGACGACCGCGCTCTTGAGCATCGTCACGTCCAGCATCGGGTCCTGGGTCAGCAGGTTGCTCGACTGCACACCGAGCCTGGCGGCCAGCGCGGCACTTTGATCCGTGCCCACTTGCGTCAGCAACGTGGTGAACGGTGTGACCACTGCCGTGCTGCCCTGAGCGACATCGCTCGCCGGCGCCAGCAGCACGCCACCGAATGCCAGCCCCGTGCCGATATCGGTACCGCCCGAAACCTTGATCGCACTCTTGGCGCAACCGCTCGGAAAGGTGAAGTTACCCGTGCTATCGGTGGTTGTCGCCTGATTGTTGCAGTCCGGAAAAACGACGTTCGCCTGGGACAAGTAAAAGTCGACGGCCTTGCCCTGAACCTGGCTCGTCGATGGGGACGAGCCAGAGCCAGAATCCGATCCGCCGCCCCCTCCGCATGCGGCAAGCGCAGAGACTGCCGCGGCCGCCAGACTCAAGACAAGATTTCTTTTGATCCGTGCTTGCATGTCGTTACTCCCGAGGTCACTACTGGTTGTCAATTGAATGTACTTTGCCGTTGCCCCGACAGCCACTCGGCTGCTGCCAGGCCACCACCCACGACGCGCACCTTGACCAAGCGTACCTACAGCAAACTGCCCCGCTCCGAATCGACCGGAGAACGGCTAGAACCCCGAAAACCGCACGCCGATCGACGCATAGCCATAAGCGCGATCGAGCCTACCCGCCGTTGCGGTGTTGTAGAGAAACGGAATGGTGCCGACAAAGTTGTACACCGACGCCTGCGCCCGCATGAACACGTCGACGTTCTTGGTGACGGCGTACCCCAGCTCCAGGCCCAGCGTATGGTTGGTCTTGATGGCGGAATAGCCGGCCGCGCTGACGCGGCTGTCGATATGGTTGCGGATCAGATACTGGAACTGGTAGCCCAGCAGGGTCGAAAACCGGTCGTACTTCCAGCGCCAGGACCCACCCAGGTTGAGATAGCCCGAGGTGTAGTTGAAGTCCTGGCCGACATCCACGCCGAACTGCGCACCGTTGACGGGGAGCGACGCGGAATTGATCGTCGTGTTGCCCACCCGGCATGGCGCCAGGAGCGTACCGGTGCCGGCATTGTTCGAGCCGATGTCGACATTGAACTGACAGCTCCCCATCTGCAGCCGCGCGTTGAGGCTGCTCATGGAGACCCGGCTGATCCCCAGCCCTAAGAAGCCGGTGAGCCGGTTGCGCTCGCTCAGCTCACCCGAGACGATGAGGTCCGCCTGCGCCTGCACGTCGTTGGCATGACGGATGGTCACCCCGGTGAGCGATGCCGCCCCGGCGCGCAGCGAAGATGAGCGCTGCAGCGCCGCGGCGTAGTCCCCCCACGCCGAAAACCGGAACAGCGCGCGGTCGCGGGCACCCGGTTCGGCCAGCGGATCGTAATAGAGCGCCAGCATCCATGTATGGATGCGGTTGTTGTCCTGACCGTAGTCGATGCCGCGCCGCCAGTACGAGGCGGAAGCCGACCACGTCGGCGAGAGCTTGTAGCCCAGCATCAGGCGGCCCCCGCGATAGTCGCCGGCGTTGTCCGGCATCCCCTGGCTCCCGCGCAGGTTGAAGACATCGACCGTACTGTTGACCATGTCGTAGCTGCCCTCGGCCCGGAAGGTCGAGAACTCACCCGAAGCCGGCTCGGCCTGGAGGAACACGTCATCGGGCGCGGCGTATGCACCACCGGAACAGACCGCGCCGAATATCAGGGCCACGGCCATGCCGCGCCCATGCGAGAAAGACACCCTCATAGATCCCCGTATGCAGTGGCTATCCATGCGCTGAGGTGGTACGGGCTTGCGCCCCATCGCTCAGACATGGCAAAAACCCGCCGTGCCCGCAACAGCTGCGGGCACGGCGGGCAGATCATGACTCAGCGCAGCAATCAGGGCAGCAGCGTGACGACGCTCCGCTTCCCGTAGCCGACCACCGAGCTATCCCCGGCGTTGATGCGAATCACCGGCAGCGACTTCGTGCGATGACCGTGACCGGTCGCCGCCCTCACCCGAACCTTCTGGCCGGACGTGCCTGCAATCGCAAACGCCATGGAGACCCGGGCGGGTGCCTTCGGCGTCAGCGCGTCGACCTGCGCCGCGGTCAGGATGCCCGCATGCTTGAGCTTGGCCTGGAGCTTGTCGATCGGCAGAACGAGCTGCCCGGTGCTGCCGTCGAGCATGTTGTCGCCCGAGCTCGTGACCGAGAGGCGGGTGTTGGTATCGCCCTTCAGGACGAAGTCGAAGTTGGTACCGGCGGGCACCTGCGCGGCCACCAGCTTGTTGCTGCTGTCGAAGGTCAGCACGATCCGTTGGATCACGGCATTCACTTCGTTGCCGTTATAGCGATACCGCACGCCGGCCCGGATTTCCGAATTGTTGTAGCCGAACGGGCTGCCCACCTGTGTCACGCTGGTCTTCAGGCTCGAAATCGTGCCGCCCCGCAGCGTGATCGCGTTGGCAACCGGAACCACCGTGTCATTGATGGCGATGCTGTCGACGCGCAGGAAGTTCTTGTACTTGACGCGGCTGATGATGTTGCCCAGGTTGTTGCTGTCGACATTGCTGCCCAGCGTGGCCGCGGCATCGGTGATGTCGTCTTCGTCACCCTCCGCGACAGCGGTGCCCAGCCCGGAGAGGCTGTCCGACAGCGAGGTATCGCGCAGCGCCGCCGGCGAGACCGCCGCCACCAGCAGGTTGGACGCGCTCGACTGCGCGCTGTCCACCACGGCGTGCATCGAGCCGGCCTTCTGCAGGGCTGCCAGTGTCTCGGACGGCGTGGCGCTCAGTTCCACGCTGTCGAGGCTGTCATTGACGTTGGCCACATTGCCGGCAATCACCGGCGCAATCAGCGCGGCCAGGTTGGCGGCGATCGCTTCGACGTTGGCCACCACGCTGGCGGGCAATGCACCGGCGCTGTTCTTCACCGCCGTCACAATGGCGTTCGCGATCAGGGTCGGATCGCTCAGATCAGCGGAGCCGGTCGAGCCGACCAGCACGCTGGCAACAGCCGCCGCGGCCGCTGCGGCTGCAGCAGTCGGGGTCAACGTGCCGCCCGTGCTCTGGGACAGCCCGGTCAGCGCCTTGGCGATCTGATCGATCAGCTGCTGCATGACCACGGCGTTCTGGAGCAGCCCCGAATCGTTCATCGGGTCTTTGTTCAGCAGGTCGCTGGCCTGCAGGCCCAGCTTGCTCGCCAGTACCGAGCTCTGGCCCGTACCGACCTGCGCCAGCAGGGTGGTCATCGGCGACACCAGCACCGTGCCGCCCTGCGACAGATCGGCGGCGGGCGCCTGCAGCACGCCGGTAAACGGCAGCCCGGTGCCGATATCGGTACCGCCCGACACCGTGATCGCGCTCTTGGCGCAATTGCTCGGGATGGTGAAGTTGCCTTCGTTGTCCGTGGTCGTCGTCTGGTTGTTGCAATCCGTGAAGACGACGTTCGCCTGCGACAGATAGAAATCGACAGCCTTGCCCTGGACTTGGGCTTGGCTCGGGGACAGCGAAGCCCCCGAATCCGAGCCGCCACCACCACCGCAAGCGACCAGCGCCGCGATGGCGGATGCGCTTACACCTAGAACCAATGCTCTCTTTTTGAACTGTGGTTGCACGTTGTCACTCCAAACTTACTTCGGTTTAATTGAATGTGGCTTGCCACTGTCACTGTGGCTGCCGCCACTCCCCTTTCCACCACGCTTGTGCCACCCATACCGAGTGGCCCGGGCAGCCGCGGTCGCGACATGCCTCGGAGCGTGCCGGCATCTTGTTGAATCAGTAGGCAACCCGCCCTGCGATGTCGTCCCTGCCTGGCGGCGGAAACGGTACGCGTCCGGGTGCCGGGTACGTTTCCCGGCCTCCCCGGCCGTCGCCGAACGGGTCATCCCGTTCCTTCGTGACCAGGCTGACCCCGCTGCTTTCCTGCAGCCGGGGAAAATCGGCCGGTGCCAGCCAACGCGCGATATAGCGCCCCATCGCTTCGAGCAGCACGTCGGAAGTCAGCCCCGAGGCGCCCGCCAGCGGCGGACTGATGATCCAGGTGGTGCCGTCGTGCTCAAGCACCTGCAGCGTCTTGGCGAGATCGGCCGGCTGCAGAATGAACTGGCGGGTTGCGGCCGTCTGCAAGCCGAAGGCTTGAACGTAGTCGTCGATGTGCCGCTCGCCGAAGCACAGCACGATCTTGGGCCGCCAGCGCTCCCGGATCTTCGAGATGAAGCGGAACCGGCTGCCGGTCCGGCACAGATCGACATAGCGCTGCTTCGGAACCAGCGCCGGCTGCCCGCGGAATGCCCGCGACCAGGGCGTGTCACCGATCTGCTGCGCGGGCAGCGGAAACAGGCTGAGCTTGAACTCGGCGCCGTTCGGCGCATAGAGCAGGTCCGCGAAGTAATGCTTCCAGTCGCATTCACTCTGCGGCCGCCGATGGGTCTCGGCACGCGCGGCCGCCATGATCCGCGCGATCTTCTGATGCGATTGCCACCGCTCCATGCTGTCCCGGTTGCGTGCGCGGAAGACCGTGCCCCAGGCGTTGGGCTGCTCACGCGGCCCCAGCGGGGCAACCAGCGACTCTGTCCATGGATGCGGATCCCTGTCGCAAAACCAGACAGCCCCGTCGGGGTTGCCCCCCTCCATGCCGACATAGGAAGCAAAGTACTTGTCCAATTGTTCGCGCGAGAAGATGAGCTTCTGTTCCATTTCGGTAATTTCCCTCCGGATTTTGAATGCCGGCCGCCCCCGGGCGCACGCACCCGATTACAGCCCAGCCAGCGAGGCCCCTTAAAAGCATCGCTAAAATCTCCACAAAATCCCCCGAAATATCATTATTGATCCCTTTCGACAACAGGGACACTACACAGATAGGGCACATGATGCCCTCACGCCAGATCCCTTTTCCACAAAAACCGCCTGAAATCCCGCTAAAAGAGAATCAAACTTTTTTAATATCACGGCGAGTGTGTAATGTTGCGCAGCCAGCCCCGCCCCCTCGGAGGGGCCGCTAGCACAAAAAAGAGGGGGCCAACACCAAAGAACAGCCTAAACCTCAGGAATCCCAGCGAAATTCTTACGAAATGCTGCATAGCAGCAGATTGGATGAGTATTTCTCGGCTACCCGGCCATTTCAGCGTCATTTGCCCGAGTATTTTCTACAAACGAAAATGAATCCCCAATTTAGAGGGGATTCATTGACATTTGCGCTTTCCCTTCTCCCGCAGGGTACCGACGGTGTACTGGGGAACACATTATCAATGCACATGAATCGGAGGTTGGCCAGCGTGAAGAGCAAGCAGGTTTCTTTTAGACACCGCCCTTTACGCAACCGCTTTCCTTTCTCTCTCTCGGTTTGATTGATTCGGCACGCCTGCCGATGGCTTGACGATGCCGCTACTGGAAATGAGGCATAAAAAATGACCTCCACACTCATTCGCCGCTTGCTGGTATTGCCGCGCCGGAGCAAAGTGCTTCTGATGGTGGCGATCGACGTGATCGTCCTGCCGTTGTGCTTCTCGCTGGCACTGCTGCTGCGACGAGGCGACGCGGAACTGCTGATCCAGTACGGCGTGTTGCCGCCGCTCACCATCGCCGCGCTGACCATTCCGGTGCTGCACCTGAGCGGCCTCTATCGCACCGTGCTGCGCTACATCGATATCAAGGTCCTGTGGCTGTCCGGCATCAGCCTGGCCACCCTGATCGCGCTCACGTATTTCGTTTCCCTTTCCATCCAGCAGGAATACCTGCCCCGCACGGGGCTGCTGATCTACTGGTTCATCGCGTTCTCGTACGTGGTGATTTCGCGCTTCCTGGCGCGCACGCTGCTGCGTACGTCGCTGTACCACAAGAACCGCGGCAACCTGACGCGCCTGGCCATCCTCGGCGCCGGTGAAGCGGGCGCCCAACTGGCGCAGGCAATGCAGGCGAGCGCGGGCCACAGGGTGCTCTGCTTCTTCGATCACGACGGCACGCTCAACAACACCACCGTCGGCGGCCTGCCGGTCTATGGCGTGGACAGGATCACCGAGCAGATCGGCAGGCTGTGCCTCGATGAGATCGTGCTGGCCATTCCGTCTGCCTCACCGGAGAGCCGCCGCAAGGTACTCGAAAGCCTGCGCCGGTTTCCGGTCAAGGTGCGTACGCTGCCGACCCTGCTCGAGCTGGTGGATGGGCGCATCACGGCGCAGTCGATCCGCGAGATCCGCATCGAGGATCTGCTCGGACGCGACCCCGTTCCGCCCAACAAGGCGCTCTTCTCCAAGTGCATCTACCGGCGGGTGGTCTTGGTGACGGGCGCCGGCGGCTCGATCGGCAGCGAGATTTGCCGCCAGATCGCCACCCAGCGCCCGCGCAAGCTGGTGATGCTCGACCATTCCGAATTCGCGCTGTACACGATCGAGCAGGAATTGCGCCAGAGCTTCCCCGACCTGCAACTGGCCGCGCATATCGGCTCGGTCTGCGATGTGAAGACGGTCACTGCCGCGGTGAGCGATCACGGCGTCGATACGGTCTACCACGCGGCGGCGTACAAGCACGTTCCGCTGGTGGAATCGAACATGGCCGAGGGCATCCGCAACAATGTGCTGGGCGCGCTCACGGTGGCCGAGGTCTCGAGCACGTATGGCGTGCAGACCTGCGTGCTGGTGTCCACCGACAAGGCTGTGCGGCCGACCAACATCATGGGCGCCAGCAAGCGCATGTCCGAGCTGGTCTTCCAGGCCGCCGCCGCGCGGGCGAATACCCGCACCACCTTCGCCATGGTGCGCTTCGGCAACGTGCTGGGCTCGTCCGGCTCGGTGGTGCCGCTGTTCCGGCGCCAGATCGAGCACGGCGGCCCGATCACGGTGACGCATGCCGAAGCCGTCCGCTACTTCATGCTGATTCCGGAGGCCGCCCAGCTGGTCATCCAGGCCGGGGCCATGGCCGAAGGCGGCGAAGTGTTCGTGCTGGACATGGGCAAGCCCGTACGGATCGCCGACCTGGCCCGCGCCATGGTCGAAATGTCCGGCCTGCAGGAGAAGACCGCCAACAATCCCGGCGGCGACATCGAGATCAAGGTTGTCGGCCTGCGCCCCGGCGAGAAACTCTACGAAGAGCTGCTGATCGGCACCGACGTCACGCCCAGCACGCACCCGCGCATCATGTGTTCGCACGAACATTTCGTTCTCGAGCCGGAATTGAAACGTTTGCTGACCGGGCTGTTCGCCGCGTGCGAAAGCGGCGACGCGCTGCGGATCCGCGAACAGGTGCAGGCCATCGTGCCCGAATACGCGCCGTATTCCTCGCTGGACGGCCGCAAGCCGGTGGCCGTACCGGCGGAGCGCCCGCTGCTGCCGCTTCCGCTACCGCTGCCCCGCCCCTTCAACAGGCTCGGGCGTGGCGATACGGAAGCCGCGCTGGATACCGCCACCGCAGAGGCCAGCTGATGCTGTAATGCCGTTCAGTTAAGGCAAAAAAGGCCGCTCCGATTAACGTCGAAACGGCCTTTTTCCTTGTTGTCGACGCAGTTCGCGTTGTCGCGAGCCAGCCAGCTCACGCTTAACTGAACGGCATTACAGCTGATGCTGGCCTTTTTTCGCGCTGCGCTACCAGGATTTTCTCTGCTCGATCAGCTTGATCTGCTGCCGGCCGCTCAGCGGATCGGTCTCGATATCGCGCCGGTACGAGTAGGTTGCGCCCAAGCGGTGTGCGAGCCCCTTCCACATCGCTTCCTTGATCGGCCGGGCCCGCCCATGCAGGATCGCCGGCACGGCCAGGCAGAGCGGCAACATCACGAGCAGGAGCCCGCCCAGCCGGCGCAGCTCAAGCCGGACCGGAACGCGCAGGTTGACCCAGGCAATGCACAGGCCGATGGCGCCGCCGATCAGGGTTTCGACGAGCGTATGGTAGTCGCAGGTGATCAAGATCGTGGCCAGCGCAGCGGCCAGCACGAGGCCCAGTGCCGCGCCACAGCGGGCGGCACGCTCCCCGAGCGAGGCGCCGAGCAACATCAGCAGCATGGGATAGACCGCCGTCGTCAGCATGGCATGGCCGCTGACGCTGTAGAGGCCGAGCGCGGAGAGATGGAGCCCGCCAAGATCGAACGCCATCTTGCCGACCAGGATCAGCAGCACGCCCGCGCCGAAACTGGCCAGCCAGGCCAGTGCGCGCAAGCGGTATCCAGCCCCGAACAAGATCAGGCCGATCACGGCGGCCAGCGGGAGCATCCCGGTGCTGTCGCCGAAGGCGACGATGCGTGAGCAGAGTGCCGCCGTCACGCGCCGTCGCCATCCCGGGTCATGCGAGACCCGGGCCGCCCGGCGGGGCCAGCCCGACCGGGCGGGCGTCCCGCAGGCGGGGTCACGCCGCGGCCCTCCGTGCCGCCATCGTCAAGACGGCGCGGGACACCTCCGCCGCGCGGGCCATCTCCGCTTCGGTCAGCGTCGGATGCACCAGCCACATCAGGCTCGTCTCACCGAGCCGCTGCGCGACCGGCAGCCGCCGCTCGGGGCGCCAGCCGGTGTGCTCGAACGCCTTTTCCAGGTAGACCTCCGAGCACGTTCCCGCATAGCAGGGCACGCCGGCGGCGTTGATCTCGGCCAGGATGCGGTCGCGCGTCCATCCCGGCTCGAAGTGCTGGGGCTCGACGAAGGCGTAGAACTTGTACCAGGCGTGGCTGATGTCGGACGGCGGCCGGGGCACCCGCACCGAGGCGCACGTCGACAGCGCCTCGGCGAGCACCGAGGCATTGGCCCGGCGCAGGCGGCTCCACTCGGGCATGCGCTCGAGCTGGATGCGGCCGATGGCGGCCTGCATTTCCATCATCCGCCAGTTGGTGCCGAACGACTCGTGCACCCAGCGGAAGCCGACCGGGTGCTTGCGCTCATAGACGGCGTCCCACGATTTGCCGTGGTCCTTGTATGACCACATCCGCTCCCACAGGTCGCGGCGGCTGGTGGTCACCATGCCGCCCTCGCCCCCGGTGGTCATGATCTTGTCCTGGCAGAACGACCAGGCGCCGACATCGCCGATGGTGCCGACGGCGCGCCCCTTGTAGCGCGCGCCGTGGGCCTGGGCGCAGTCTTCGATCACCGCCAGGCCGTGCGTGCGCGCGAGCGCCATGATGGGGTCCATGTCGCAGGGCCAGCCGGCAAGATGCACGCAGATCACGGCCTTGGTGCGCGGCGTCAGCACCGCCCGGATGGTGTCGGCGGTGATGTTCTGGCTGTCCGGGTCCACGTCGGCGAAGATCGGCGTCGCGCCCGCCAGCACAATGCTGGACGCCGACGCCAGGAACGTCCGCGGCGTGACGACCACCTCGTCGCCGGGGCCGATCTCCAGCGCCTTGAGGGCGACATCCAGCGCCAGCGTTCCGTTGGCCAGCGCCACGGCGTGCTCCGCGCCCACCCATTCGGCGAATTCGCGCTCGAAGGCGCGGCACGCTTTGCCGGTCCAATAGTTGACGCGGTTGGAGGCCAGCACGGCGCCGACCGCCGCGACTTCCTCGGGACTGAAGCTGGGCCAGGGAGAGAATCCGGTATCGAGCATCGGCATGACTCCTGTTGCTATTTGACGAGAGGACGCGCGGGATTGCCGACGACCGTCGTGCCGGCGGGCACATCGCGGGTCACCACCGCGCCCATGCCGACCACGGCACCCTTGCCGATGACCAGCGGCGCGCCCGGCTTGCCCTGCTTGAGCACCGCGCCCGTGCCGACATAGGCGTGGTCCTCGATGACGACGTTGCCATTGCACTTGGCCCCGGGCGCGAACGTGACGTAGTCGCCGATCACGCAATCGTGCGCCACGTACGCATAGATGTTGGCGTGGAAGTGCTTGCCGATCCGGATATTGCTGGTCAGCGTCACGAACGGACAGAGCACCGCGCCGGTGCCGATTTCCACGGCATCCAGCACGACGGCGTTGGCCCCGCGCACCTCCATGCACGCGATGCCGTCGCCGACGGCGCGCGTTGCCAGCTTTTCGCGGACCTGGCTGTTGGCGATCGCAAAACACAGCCGCTTGTCGGCGGCGGGCTCGGCCAGGAACTGCGGATAGGTCAGCACGCGGTGCCCGTTGCCGCCGCCGTCCGCGCCGTCATCGACGAAGACGACCTCGCACGGCTGCCCCGCTGCACGCATCTGTTCCCGCACCAGCGGCATTACCTCTCTGCCGAATCCGCTGGCTCCGTAGACCCCGATCAATGTCATTGCTCATCCTCTCCTTTGAACTTCATCACTGCCGGTAAACTTTGTCATGGTCGCCTCCCCCGCCGCGCTGATGCCGTCGCGCCGGATCACCTTGCGCACCGTCATGCCCAGGATCCGCAGGTCCAGCCAGAACGAGCGGTGATCCACGTACCAGACATCGAGCGCGAACTTCTGTTCCCACGACAGCGCATTGCGCCCGTTGACCTGCGCCCAGCCGGTGATGCCCGGGCGCACCTCGTGGCGCCGCGCCTGCAAGGGCGTGTAGAGCGGCAGGTAGTCCATCAGCAGCGGACGCGGGCCGACCAGGCTCATGTCGCCGCGGATGACGTTCCAGAGCTCGGGAAGCTCGTCGAGGCTGCTCGCGCGCAGCATCTGGCCCAGCGGGGTCAGGCGCTCGGCGTCGGACAGCAGCGTGCCGTCCGCGGCGCGTGCGTCCGTCATGGTGCGGAACTTGATCATGCGGAACGGACGCCCCGCCCGGCCGGGACGCAGTTGCGTGAACAGGGCCGGCGACCCGAGGCGCGTGCGCACCCGCCAATAGACCACCACCAGCACCGGCGCGAGCAGCACCAGCACCAGGCTCGCCACCACGATATCGAAGAGCCGCTTCAACATGGCCTCCTCCCCCTGCAAGACAGCCGCCGAACGTCAGCCCGCATCGCTGGTCCTCACCTGGACGTGCTTGCCGTTGAGCGCGCCAGCCAGCCATTCGACGAAGCGGTCGGCCAGGCACTCGCGGTCGAACTGGCTGGCAGCCAGCGCCTGGGCTTGCACGCCCATTTCCGCGAGGCGATCGCGCTGGTCCGCGGCCTGCTCCAGTGCGTCGGCGAACGCGGCCGGATCGCCCGGCGGCACCGCGAAGCCGCAGCCGTGTCCGGTGATCAGCTCCGCCAGCCAGCCCGGATAGTTGTTCAGGACCGGCAGGCCCGCGGCGATGTAGTCGAAGAACTTGTTGGGCGACGTGCCGTAATAGAACGCCGGCACATCGGCGAGGATCTGCAGGCCCAGGTCCGCCGAGGCCAGCAGGCCGGCCATCCGCGCCTTGTTGACCGGATCATGGAACACCACGTTGTCGAGCTCCAGGCTGCGCGCCCGCGCGACCAGGGCCGGCTTGCACTTCCCCTGGCCGATCAGGACCAGGCGGATATCGTCGCGGCGGCGCTGCTTGAGCACCGCTGCCGCATCGAGCACGGCATCGAGCCCGTTGGCCACGCCGTGCGTGCCGGCGAACACGGCCATCAGGTGCCCGGCGTCCACGCCCTCCGGCCGCCACGGCTCGGCGGGGCTGGAGAAGATGCCCAGGTCGCAGCCGTTCGGCACGCTGGCGATGCGCTCGTGCGGCACGCCGCGCCTGGCAATGCCTTCGACGATGCCGGGCGACAGGCCGATCAGCCGATTGGCGGAGCGGTAGGAGGCCCACTCCAGCCAGTCCAGCGCCCGCAGCACCGCGCGGTTGCGGATCACGCCCATGGCGCGCGGCAGTTCCGGCCACAGGTCCCGCACCTCGAACACGAACGGCTTGCCGCGCAGCCAACGCGCGAAGATGCCGGGAATGCCCGCCGTCAGCGGCGTGGTGGTCGCGAACAGGACGTCGTAGGGCTCGGTCAGCGCCAGGCCGATGCTGCGCAGCGCGAAGCGCAGAAACATGGCCGAGCGCTTCATGAAACCGTCGACATTGGAATACGCGAGATCGAACTCGATCACGCGGATGCCGTCGACCATGCCCTCCCGGCGCCCGCGCTGGAAATCCCCGCTCAGGCCGGTATGGCCCCCGGCATAGCTGCCGCACACCATGGTGACCGCATGGCCGTGGTGCACCAGCCGGCGCGCCATTTCGTAGGAGCGGATGCCGGCGGCGCCGCGCGGCGTGCAGAAATGCTGATGGAAATAGAGGACTCTCATGGCAGAAATTGGAACTCTGTGGTGAGCGTGCCCGGGCGATCCAGCTCGACTTCCAACACGGGAATCGACTCCGTCTGGAGGTAGTAGCGGGACTCCCGTCCGCTGGTCAGCTCGATGCGCCGGATCGGCACATCGGCCGTGACCGTGAGGTTGCCCGCCTCGCTCTGCACGACGTTGCCCGACAGCTGTGCCCCCGGACACAGCCGCCACCGCAGCACCGCACTCCGCCGGAAGCCGCCCACGCGATCCACCACGCGCAGGCTCTTGCGGCCGAGCGTGAGCGCACGGTGGTGCGAGGCCCCCTGCCAATCGCGGTAGCCCGCGGCGCACGTCACGCCATCGGCCGTCTGCTTGACCGGCTCCACATTGCGTGCCTTAAGCCAGGCGCCGAACAGGAAGCGGCTCAGGCGCGGCATCTGATCGCGCTGATCGAACTGCACCGTGTTGTGGCTCGCGGTGCCGCTGAAGTAGCCGGCCGATTCCGTGCTCGCGTAGCTGAAGCTGCCGGCATCGCGCAGCAGGTTCTTGCCGCCGAGCCAGAAATCGACGTGCAGGGCATCCGCCTGACTCGGGCGATGGCGATGGTGCGGCAGGTTGAACAGCGCGAAGGCGCGGCCGTAGCGCAGCAGCCCATAACCGCCCGCCTCCATGTGGGTCGAGCGTGCCGGCGGCACACGCTGCTCGGGGCGCGGCACGCCGAGCCAGCGCAGGGCATCGCTCCACTCGCCATCCCAGCCGAAAGCGTCGGCACGCTGAAACAGCGCGCAGGCAAGCTGGACCGAGGGGCGGAAGTCGCGGTGATCGGCGGCGGTCAGCGGCAGCAGGCGCGCGCCGTCGTTGGCGCCAAGATTGGGCGCATCGCCGGTGGTGCGGTCGATCATCTGGTACAGCCAGTTGCTCGCCACGCCCAGCCGGGCCTGCAATTGCGCGGAAAACGCCGGCAGGCTCCAATGCCGGCGCCACACTTCGGCCATGGAATAGGTATCGAGCATGAGCCGGTGATACATGACCGAATGCTGGCTGAAGCTGCCGTCGTCGGCGATCAGCTTGCGCGCCCGGTTCTCCAGCCAGTGGCTGCCGGCCTGGTGCCACCGGCGGCCGTCCGGGTCGCCCTGCGCCGCCAGCCAGCTTCCGCCGATGAACAGCGCGGCGGCCTCCGAGGTGCCGTGGTTGTTGTCCTGGGCGATGGCGTAGCCCAGGGTCGGCGCAATGCGCTGCAGGTGCGTGCGGACCAGCGCCATCAGCGCGGGCGGCGCCGAGAAATGCTGCCCCAGCACCAGCGCGGCCATCGCCAGATGCATGACGCGGATCGCCGCTTCCTGCCCGCACTTCCAGTTGGGACCGAGATACGGCGGATTGGCCCGCGCCCAGGACGTCAGCCACGCATTGAGCTGGGTCATGGCCTGGGGCCGGCCGCGCACCGCCTGCTGCGCCAGGACCAGCACCCAGTCGAAGCGCGACGCCTCCCAGATCGCCTTGATGTCGCCCACGGTGGGGTCGAAATCGGCGATCTGCCACCATGGCTGCGAGGGCTCGTCGACCCGCGCCCCGTTGAACGGATTGCGGTGCCAGTCCGGCTCCGCGTGCTGCGCGGGCTCGTACCAGCCGAAATACCGCACCGCGACGGTCTCTTCCACGGCATGGCCGACCAGGCCTTCGGGCGCGGCCTTGATCCGGCTCTCGGAAAAAAAGGCGCCGGCGGGAATCTCGGCCCGCAGCCGGCGCACCGGGTTCAGGCCGAGCTTCACGCCGACGCGATAGCGCAGGGCCCGCGCCAGGCTCGGCAAGCCGAGCGCGAACGCGGTGCGTGCCAGGACAAGCGGGGGGCGCTTCATTGTTCGCGCAGCTGCTTGGCTGCAAGTACGCTGATGCGCGCCACCTCGAAGATCTCGGCGGACGGAATGGGCGTCGCGGCGCCCCCCTCGAGCGCGCGCAGGAATGCCGCGGCGCAGGCATCCTGCCCCTTGTCCTGCCGCCACAGATTCATGGCGCGGAACCCCGGCCAGCCGTACCCCCGCAGCTTGCGGAAGTTGTCCAGCTGCAGCACGCGGCCCCCGCAGAACACCTCCACGCGCTCCTTCGGGAAGGCACTGCTGCCGTTCGCGAAATAGTGGATGGTCCCGAACGAGCCGTCGGCAAAGCCCAGCGTGATGCTCGCCTTGTCTTCGGTCACCGCCACCGCTTCATGGTCGCCCATGCGCCGGGCCTGCACCGAGACGATCTCCGAATCCGCCAGGAAGCGCATCAGATCGATGAAGTGGCAGGCCTCGCCGATGATGCGGCCGCCGCCGCTGGCGAGGTCCTGCGTCCAGTGCTGGGCCGGAATGGCCCCGGCATTCATGGTCATGATGAACGACTTCGGTTCGTTCAGCTGCGACAGCAGCGCCTTCATCTTGACCACTTGCGGGGCGAAGCGCCGGTTGAAGCCCACCATCAGGTGCGCGGCATGGCCGGTCGCATGCGCCGACGTGTAGGCGGATCTCACCTCGGTGACGTCTTCCAGCGTCAGCGCCAGCGGCTTTTCGACGAACACATGCTTCTGCGCGCGCAGCGCCTTGATCACCAGGGAAGCGTGCGAACTGTGGCGGGTGGCCACGGCGATCAGGTTGACGCTCGGGTCGCGCAGCACCTCGTCGACATCCGTCGAAGCCTCGGAAAAGCCCTGCGGCTTACCGTGGATGACGCCGCTCACGCCACCCGAGGTCACCACGCTGTGCAGCTGCGCGCCGGCCTTCCTGAACGCCGGCATCAGCACCCGCGAGGCATAGTTGCCGGCGCCGATGAAGGCACAGATCGGCTGCGCGGCATCGAACACCGGCGGCGCCTCGATCAGCGCCAGCCGGCGCGCGAACGTGCTCGGCGGCGGCGCCTTGTACTCCAGCACGATGCCCAGCGCGGATTTGTCGCTGCTCAGCAGGTCGTACGCGCGCGGCGCCTCGTCGAAGGGAATGCGGTGCGTGATCAGCGGGCGCACGTCGAGTCGGCGGTCGGCCAGCATGTCGAGCACCGCCTCGAAATTGCGCTGCTCGGTCCAGCGCACGAAGCCCAGCGGATAGTCCCGGCCTTGCTCTTCATACGCCGGATCGTAGCGGCCCGGCCCGTACGAGCACGACACCTGGAACGACAGCTCCTTCTCGTAGAAGTCCGCCCGGTTCAGCTCCAGCCCCGTCACGCCCACCAGCACGATGCGGCCGCGCTTGCGGCACATCTGCGCGGCCTGGGTCACCGGCTCGCTCGACGCGGTGGATGCCGTGATGATGACGCCGTCCACGCCCCGCCCGCGGCTGAACGCCAGCCCGGCCGCGACCGGATCCTCGCGCAGGCCCGGATTGCAGGTTTCCGCCCCGAACTGCGCGGCCAGCTTCAGCTTCTCCGAGTCGAAATCGATGGCCAGCACGCGGCAGCCGTGGGCGCGCAGCAGCTGCACGGCCAGCAGGCCAATCAGGCCCACGCCGGTCACGACGAAGGCCTCACCCAGCGTAGGTTCGGCCAGGCGGATGCCCTGCAGCCCGATGGCCGCGACCACGGTGAAGACGGCGGATTCGTCGTCGACCTCGTCCGGAATGCGCGCGCAGAGATTGCGGGGCACGCGCACCACATCGGCGTGCGAGCCGTTCGACACGACCCGGTCGCCGACCTTGAAGCCCTCCACGCCGGCCCCCACGGCGTGCACCGTGCCGACGTTGCAGTAGCCCAGCGGAATCGGCTGGTTCAGCTTCGCGCGGACCGCGCTGAGCGTCGTCGACAGGCCATCGGTGGCGATCTTGTTCAGCACCATCTTGACCTTTTCCGGCTGCTGCCGCGCCTTGGCCAGCAGCGAGGCGCGGCCGAAGTCCACCAGCATGCGTTCGGTGCCGGCGGAGATCAGCGTAGCCCGCGTCGTGGAAACGATCGTGCCCGGACTGGCCGCCACGCACGGGGCCTCCATGATATTGGTCGTGCCCGAGCCGAGATCCTGCAGAATTTGTCGCATGACTAGTCCCTCATCTTGATGGGTGTGGCCGGACACCCGCCGACCACGCTATAAGCAGGCACATCCTTGGTGACGATGCTGCCGGCGGCCACCACCGCGCCGTCCCCGATCGTTACGCCGGGGAGAATCACGCAGTTCGCGCCGATCCACACGTCGGTGCCGATCTCCACCGGCTTGCGGACATGGCCGGCTCCGAAGATGCGGCCGCGCCCCGCCGGGATCGCGTGGTTGCTCGACAGGATCTGGGAGCGGTACCCGATCAGCGTGCGGTCACCGATGCGCACGCCGCCGTCGGAGGTCACCAGTACGTCCAGCGCGAAATCCACGTGGTCGCCGACGCGCAGATTGCGGCCGGTGCAGATCCAGACGCCCGGATAGAACACCACCCGCCGGCCGATGCTCGCGCCGCACAGCCGCAGAAAGCCGCTCTTGAGCGCGTTGGCCAGGCGAAAGCGCGGCAGCGCAAACAGCAGCCGCATGACCGACTCGAACGCCACCACAACGAAATACTTCATGGCTGCGCCGCCCGCTTGCGCCAGACCGAGGAGCCGCGGTAGCTCGTCAGATCCTCACGGCGGATGATCTCCAGGTAGTGTTCCGCCTTCTGTTCGGCCGACGGGTAGGTGTCCAGCACGTCGGCGCCGCGCGCGACGAGCGAGGCATAGAACGCCTTGTCCTCGTGCAGCCGCTGCAGCGCAGCGACGATGGTCTGCGGCCGCTCCGGATGCACATAGACCGCGCCGTCCGCGCACGAGGCCCTGGACCAGTCGGCATCCGTGACCAGCAGCGGCTTGCGCATCGCCCAGGCCTCAACGAAGTTGCTGCTGAAGCTTTCCAGCCGCGCCAGGTTGCACATGGCGTGGCAGCGCCGGATCAGCGCACCGGCATGCTCCGGCTTGACCGTGCCCACGTTGACGAAATAGCGCTCCAGGCCGTAGCGGGCGATGCGCTCCATCAGCAGCCGCGTCTGCGGGGCATCGGGCGGCAGGGTCAGGACGAAGCAGAAGCGGGTATCCGCGCGGGCATGCAGCGCCAGGGCAACGTCGATCAGCGCGCCGATCCGCTTGTTGGGATGCGGCCCCGCCAGATAGAGCGTCAGGAAGCGGTCCGGCGGCAGCTCCGGAAAGGTGCGCGTCGTCACCGATTCCAGCACCAGCCGGCTGGGCGCCATGCGCACCACGAACACGCGATCGGGCGGAAACGAGAACCGCTCGACCGCCCGCCGCGCAATGGCGTCCGTCTCGAAGATCCAGTAGTCGGCGCGGGCGATGCCCCATCGCCGGTACCAGTCGATCACCGTCTTTTTCAGCCGGGCCAGCCCCTTGTGGTTGCTCCAGAAGTCGAGCTCCGGATAGAACAGGTTCGCGTAGGCGCAGCCGACCACATTGATCAGGCGCCCCTTGCTGAACACGGGCGGCGGCCCGAACAGCGTGAAGCACACCTGCTTGCCGTCGCCCTTGCGGGCAATGCCCCACTCCGCGCGCAGCCGGTACATCGCGCCGTGCGGAATGGCTCGGAGCGGAATCTCGCGCTTGGCCAAGGCCGACTGGATGGACTTCAGCCGGCGCGCATGCACCTCGCAATCGCGGCCGAGCGGCGCGGCCAGCAGAAAGCTGCACGCATTCTGCAATCCGCCGCCAGCCTCCAGGGGAATGAGATTGATCAATAGACTCATGGGCTTACCTTGAACACTGCAATCGTCTGTTTCCGGAACCCCCGCTTCTTCGTCGAGCGGAGATCGGTTGCTTTAAAAAAACGGACCGGCCAGGAAGTGGTCGATGACGCCACCGGAAACAAACAGCCCCTGGTATCTGGCACCCACGATGTAGAGGGCCCACCCCAGGGAAGCCGCCAACAACAGGGATGCCAGCGTCTTCTTCTGCCCCAGGCTTTCGCCCGGCCGTGCAAAGAAGAACGCGCATAAATAGACAATGTAAAAACAATAGGTATACCGAAACAGTCTCGCGCCCACCGCCGGTGCGAAAAGACTTGTCGAAAAGCAAACCACGACGAAAAGCAGAAAAGCCATTTTTTCTTCGCGCGGCAGCTTGATCCTGAGCAGCCACGCGAGCAGGCATGCCAGCACGGCTTCGACCGCGAGCTGGAGCTCCCAGGCCGATCCGGTCTGGCTCTCCGACAAGCGCGCCTGGATCTTCGACATGACGAATTCCGCCGACCCGAAGACCGCCCCCGCCGCCGCCAGCGCCAGCAGCACAGCCAGCCGGCCCAGGCGGCCCAGCCCGGACGATCGCCGCGCGAGCATCCCGTAATCCCTGGACAGGAACAGCACCACGACGGCGCAGGCCAGCAGCACCACGGCGGCACTGCTGTGCGTGCCCGCCGCGATCAGGCCGACGCCGGCCGCCGCCACCAGCTTGCGGCGGATCATCAGATCCAGCGCGATCATCACCAGGCCGGCCGCGACCGCCTGCCGGATGGCGGAACCCTGCAGGGCATACAGCGTGATGGTCGACAGGTACGACACGAACACGACATAGGCAAACCGGTCGGTGCTGCGGTAGATCGCAATCCAGGCCAGCATCAGCGAGATGAAGATCAGGACCGCCCAAACCATCAGCGGCGTATCGAACAGCTTGGCCACGGAATACGAGAGGTACCAGAAAACCGGCTCGCCGCCGCCGGCGCTGCGGATGCCCGTCGTGAGGACCTCCAGCGGGCTGCAGCAGTAGGTGCGCTGGAACTCGTAGAACGCATTCATGTAATGCAATGCGTCGTCGCCCAGGCCGGCCTCCACCAGACCCCTGGACGGATTGCGCAGGGTCAGCAGCCACGCGAAAGCCACCGACGAAGCCGTGGCAAGCACGTGCTGCAGCCGCCCGAGCGGAAGCAGGATCACGAAGATCGCGGCGCAGTACATCGCCGCGATGGGGATCAACGGAAAGACCATCGGCACGACCAGCAGCATGCCGATGACGACCAGCACCCCATGCTGGGACGCGATCGCACCGAGGGTATTCAGTCGAATAGGCGCGCTGTACTTCATTGCATCGATCAGGGTTTCGGGTTGTCAGGCAGGTGCTGACGGCAGAGGGTTTCGCTCGCTCGGGCCGCCGGTCCGGTCAGGAGAAACTTCGTCCGAGCCGGATGGCGGCACCGCTGCCGGATTGCAGCGTCAGCGTCTGGAACAGGATCAGGCAGCAATACGCGGCCGACATGGCCAGGCCGATCGACGGGGCGCCATACCCGAGACGCAGCGCCAGGTAGGCCGCGGCAACGTAGATGACCGAGTACACAGCCGCCATGGCGAAATTGCGCCAGAACTTGCCTGCCGCCGCGATCCGCTGCTGCAGCAGCACGCTGATCCCGCACAGCGCGGCCGCCACCGCCAGCGAGCGCATGCTGGCCGCAGCGCTGCCGTACGCAGCGGGATAGAGCCACGCAAAAATCTGCCCGGCCAGCAGGAATGCCATGCACCCCAGCGCCAACGACAGCCCGCCGCCGAACAGCAGCGCCGACCGGAACCGCTGCCGGACCACCGCCTCCGTCGCGCCCGTATTCCGGGCCAGGAACGGGAGGGCCAGATTCCCCAGCGTTGCCGGGATGAAGGTGATGGCGATGTACCACTGGAACGCCACCGAGAACAGCGCGAGCTGGTGCGCGCCATCGGTCATCGCCGCGAGCATGGACAAGCAGATCCAGTGGACCGGCGCTCCCATCGAGGTCGTCAGCACCGACGGCAGCGCATGCTTGAAGGCCAGCCGCAGCTCCTGGCGCCCGGTCCGCCACGGGCCGCGCTGATTCTGCGTCGTGCGCCCCAGGATCATCAACTGGCTCGCGGCCGCGGCCGCGTTGATCGCCAGAAAGATGACGAGCGCCACCACCGGCTGCCGGATCGGCGCCATCGTCCACAGCAGCGCCAGCAGCAGCAGCGCCGCGCCGATGGAAACCGAAGCGCTGGCGCGGTGCTCGTGCATCGCATACAGAAAGGCCTGCAGCGCCTGCGTGAACGCGGTCGCGATCAGGACGATGGCGGCCATCCTCAGCGCCTCGCCGCCCTGCGCCGATCCGAATGCCGCGATCGAAATCGACGTGGCCGACAGATACAGCGCCGTCGCCGCGACGGCAATGAGCGCGACGAGCAGCACGATGAAAGCGCACAGCTGCCTGCGCCTGCGTTCGGGGTCCTCGGTCAGCGGAAGCACGTGGCCGGCGGCCTGCGAGACGCCCGTCGCCAGGAACAAGCCCAGATTCAGCGCGGTCACGTAGGCATACGAGAACACGCCGAAATCATGCACGGTGAGCGAATGCGCGAGCAAGATGTTGGCGAGGAAGACCGCGCCCCGGCTCGCGACCGCGGCGCCCAGCCCCAGCACGGAGGCACTGAGAAACGAGATGCGCGCGGACGGCGGGCGCGGAGCGGTCTTCTGCATGGAGTCCGAGGCTCAGGCGGCAATGCGTTTGGCCGACCACATGCCGCGCGTGTCGATCACCACGCGCGACTGCAGCCGGTCCGTATCCAGCTTGCGGAACTGCTGGTGGTCCACCAGCAGCACGACGATGTCCGCACGGCTGAGCGCGGCTTCCGCGCTCAGCAGCTCGACACCCTGGAGCGCCGCCGGCAGCACCTTGATATGCGGCTCGACCACCAGCACCGTGCCCAGCTGCTGCTGCGCCATGGTCTGCACGATCTCGATCGCCGGACTCTCGCGCAGATCGTCGATATTGGCCTTGAACGACAGGCCAAAGCACGCGATGACCGGCTCCTTGAACCGGCGCGCCGCCTGCTTGACGCGGTCCAGCACATAGTGCGGCTTGGCATCGTTGACCTCGCGCGCGGTGCGGATCAGACGCGCGCGCTCCGGCGCCGCATCGACGATGAACCAGGGGTCGACGGCGATGCAATGGCCGCCCACGCCGGGGCCCGGCTGCAGGATGTTGACGCGCGGATGGCGGTTCGCCACGCTGATCAGCTCCCACACGTTGACGCCGATCTCATCGCAGATCATCGACAGTTCATTAGCGAAGGCGATGTTGACGTCGCGGAAGGCGTTCTCCGTCAGCTTGCACATCTCGGCCGTGCGCGCATCGGTCACGATGCAGCGACCACGCACGAACAGCTCATACAGCCGTTGCGCCGCTTCGCTGCACTTGGGCGTCATGCCGCCGATGATGCGGTCGTTCTCGACCAGCTCGCGCAGCACATGCCCCGGCAGCACGCGCTCCGGGCAATGCGCCACGCGGATGTCGGACTCCTCGCCCTGCTGATGCGGGAACGTCAGGTCCGGCCGCTGCGCCGAGAGCCAGTCCGCAAGCTGCTCGGTAGCACCCACCGGCGAGGTGGATTCCAGCACCACTAGGTCACCGCGCTTGAGCACCGGCGCGATGGCCTTGGCCGCGGCCTCGATATACGACAGGTCGGGCTGCTTGTCGTCCAGGAACGGGGTCGGCACCGCGATCAGGAAGGCGTCCGCCGGCTCGGGCTCGGTGGTGGCGCGCAGGTAGCCCTGCGAGACCGCCGCGCGCACCAGCATGTCGAGATCCGGCTCGACGATGTGGATGCGGCCCTGGTTGATGGTGTCGACGGCGTGCTGGTTGATGTCCACGCCGATCACCTCGCGCTGGCGCGAGGCGAGCACCGTCGCGGTCGGCAGGCCGATGTATCCCAGGCCCACCACGGAGATGGTGCGGAAGTCGATCTCGATTGCTCTATCCATGTCGGTTGCTCTTGGTTCAGGCGGAATCAGGCGAAATAAGCTTGGATGGCGCGGGTGATGCGTGCACTGGCCGCACCGTCGCCATAGGGGTTGTGCGCACGGCTCATGGCCTCGTACGCGGAATCGTCGTTCAGCAGCGTGGTCGTGCTGTCGACCAGCGCATCGACCGAGGTGCCGACCAGCCTGACGGTGCCGGCCTCGACGGCCTCCGGCCGCTCGGTGGTGTCGCGCATGACCAGCACGGGCTTGCCCAGCGACGGCGCTTCTTCCTGGATGCCGCCCGAATCGGTCAGGATGATGTGGGACTTGTCCATCAGGTAGACGAACGGCAGGTAGTCCAGCGGCTCGATCAGATGGATGTTGTCGATGCCCTTGAGCAGGCGGCCCACCGGCTCGCGCACATTGGGGTTCAGGTGCACGGGATAGACGATGTCGACATCCGGATGCGCGCGCGCGATGCTGGCCAGGGCCGCGCAGATGCGCTCGAAACCGTCGCCGAAGCTCTCTCGCCGGTGGCCGGTCACCAGCACGATGCGGCGCTCGCCGATGTGGTACGGGATCAGGCTGGCGGTATGCCGGCACAGGGCCGTGTCGGTCTGCAGGCGCTGCCGCACCGACAGCAGCGCGTCGATGACGGTGTTGCCGGTCACGACCACCGCATCGGCCGACACGCCTTCATTGAGCAGGTTGCGGCGCGAGCGCTCGGTGGGCGCGAAGTGCAGGGACGCCAGCGACCCGGTGACCTTGCGGTTGGCCTCTTCCGGCCAGGGCGAATAGAGGTTGCCGGTCCGCAGGCCGGCCTCGATGTGCCCGACCGGCACCTGCTTGTAGTAGGCGGCGAGCGTGGTCGCCAGCGTGGTGCTGGTATCGCCGTGCACCAGCACCAGATCGGGCGCGAACGACTCCAGCACGGACTTCACGCCCGTCAGGATATTGCTGGTGAGCTCATACAGGTCCTGTCCCGGCTTCATGATGTTGAGGTCATAGTCCGGACGGATTTCGAACAGGCGCAGCACCTGGTCGAGCATCTCCCGGTGCTGGGCCGTCACGCACACACCGCACTGCATCGACGTATCGGCCTGCAGCGCCTTGACCAGCGGTGCCATCTTGATGGCTTCCGGCCGCGTACCGAATACAACCAGGACTTTTTTCATAGTGTGATCCACCGATTCCGCGCTTGCGCCGGCCGCGGCCCGGATCGGCCCGCGCGCGGCGCGACTCTCCCCGCCTCCGGCCCATCGCTCTGCGGCACAGATGCGTGACTGAACTCACACACCAGCAGCGCTGCCCGATGTGGGCAGCGCTGCGGCGGCGACTTCAACCGGCGGCTGTCAACCGCCGTTCCCCTCCTGATTCGTAATCCCTGGCGGCGATCGGCTCGCCGCGCTGCAGCCGCTACGCGGATTCGGCTTCGGCCTCCTCCGATGCCTTGCTCGTGTACCCGTACTGCACGTAGCGGTAGCGCCCGTAGCGCGAGCCGTATCCGTAGCGGTAGGTGTTGGGGTCGAGCGCGTTGAACACCACGCCCCGGACCTCGACATTGGCGTGCTGGAGCTGCTTGATCGTCTCGCGGATCTCGCCCAGCGTGCTGCGCTCGAAGCGGGTGACCATCAGCACCAATCCGGCGCGCGCGGCCAGAATGGCGGTATCGGTCACGGCCAGCACCGGCGGCGTATCGATCAGCACCAGGTCGTACTGCGCGCGGAAGGTATCCATCAGCTCGACCATGCGCGGATTGAGCAGCAGCTCCGACGGGTTGTGCGGGAACAGGCCCGTCGCGATGAAGTCCAGCCCGGGGACAACCTCGCGATGCACCACCTGCTCGATCGAGCGGTTGCCCGCCAGCAGATCCAGCAGGCCGGGCTTGCGGTCCTTGCCGAAGTACTGGTGCAGGTAGCCCTTGCGCATGTCGGCGTCCACCAGCAGGACCCGCTTGCCGCCGGTCGCGATGACGGCGGCCAGGTTGGCTGACACGAAGGACTTGCCCACCCCCGGGGTCGGCCCGGTCAGCACCACCAGGTTGTTGCCCGAGTCCTGCATCGCGAACTGCAGCGCGGTGCGCAGACTGCGCAGGCTTTCGATCGACGGGTCGTCAGGCACCCGTCTGGCCAGCAGGTACTGGCCGCGCTTGTGCGTCGTCAGCTGGCTGCTCAGGTCGATCTGCACGTTCGACAGCGGCACGGTGGCATAGACGCTCAGCCCGGTATGCTCCTCGATGTCCTGCGGGTCGGTAATGCCGCCGAACAGCGTATTGCGCACGAATGCCGCCATCACGCCCAGCACCACCCCCAGCACGCCGGCCAGCGCCGTCACCGTCAGCTTCTTGGGCTTCACCGGCTCTTCCGGCACCGCGGCGCCGTCGACCAGGCGCACGTTGCCCACCTTGCCCGCCTTGACCAGCTTGAGCTGCTGCATGTCGTTGAGCAGGCTCACGTAAAGATCGTTGTCGACCTGGACGTCACGCATCAGCCGCACGGTGTCCTGCTCGATGTTGGGCAGCGACTTGAGCCGGCGCGTCATGGCCCCGACCTTCCCGCTCATCACCGCGATCTGCTGATCGATGGCCTGCACGCCCGGATGGCTCGAGGTAAAGCGGGTCAACAGCTCGGCGCGCTTCTGCTTGAGCTCCTGCAGGCTGGTCTCGATGGTCACGCTCTCCTGCAGGAACGCCTTGCCCTCTTCGCTCAGGTCGAAGGTCCCGCGCAGGTTACGCATCTCGTTGTACTTCATTTCCGCGCGCTCGAGCTGCACCTTGAGCTGCGGCAGCAGGCCGTCCAGGAAGACCAGCGAGCGTTCCGCCTCTTCGGCCTTGCGCTTGATGTTCTGGGCCACGTACTCGGTGGCGATCTGGTTCATGATCGCGGCGGTCAGCGCGGGATTCGTGCCTTCCAGCGAAGCGCCGATGATGCCGCTCTGCTTGCCCTTCTCGGCGATCTTGAGCTTTTCCTGCAGCATCTCCAGCGTCTTGAGCCGCGAGTCGCGCTGCAGTTCGAAGGCGGCGCCGGCCTTGGCGGCCAGCGTGTTGACCTGCAGCTGGATCATCCCGACGCTCTGCTTCGACTCGAGCGGCTCGCCGACCACGCCCTCGATGGGCGTATCCAGGCTCTTGTTTTCCAGCCGGTAGCGCCCGTTGCCCAGCACGATCAGCTTGAACGGCTGGCCTTCGAGCGCCTCCGGCACATCGAAGCCGTCCACGTCGATCAGCTCCGTGCCCCAGGCATAGCCGCCCAGGCCGAACAGCCCGGGCTCGGACAGCTGCTTCGCCCGGTTGGCGACCCACGCGCCGATCAGCGGAAAGTAGTGCGGCTTGGCCGTGATGTAGAGGTGCAGATTGTCGACCGCCTTGCCCACCACCATGCGCGATCGCAGGATCTCGATCTCGGCGTTGGCGTCGGTCTTCACATCGAACAGGCTCGATACATCGCCCAGCAGGCTCTTGGCGCTGTTGGGATTGTCTTCCACCTGCACCAGGACATCGGCCTCGTAGACCGGGCGTGCCAGGAAGGCATAGGTCGCGCCGAGCAGCATGACAACCGCGGCAATGCCCGCGATCAGCCAGCGGTTGGCCACCAGAACGTCCAGGTAGCGAACGAGGTCGAGCTCGCTTTCCGGTGCGTTGACGGCTGGCGGCTGAGAGAGGTTCTGCGTCATCAGGGTCGTATTCCGTGCGTTCAATCAACCGGACTCGATCAACCGAGTGCCCGTATGCGGGGCACCCAGGCGTCGACACCGCGCTGGATCATTTCGAGCGCCTCTTCGAAGGCGGTCACCTGCTTGCGGTACGGGTCCGCGATATCGAACTGCTCCATCTCGCCCAACCGGAACACGCTGCCGGTCTTGGCGGGGTGGCGCGATTGGATCTCTTGCTTCTGCGCACCGTCCATCACTAGGATCAGGTCGGCACGGCTGACCAGCGAACCGGTGAGCTGCTGCGCGCGGTGCTCGGAGATATCGATGCCGTGGTGGGCCATCACCTCGACGGCGCTCGGATCGGCCGGGTAGCCCGACAGCGCGCCGATGCCCGCCGAGATGACGCTCACGCCCGGCAGCGACTGCCGCAGCAGCGCCTGCGCCATCGGGCTGCGGCAGATGTTGCCGATGCACACGACAAGAATGGTCTTGATCATTTCGCGACAGCGGCCGCCCCGATCAGCGGGGTTGCGGTCGGCACCAAGAGGTTGATCACACGGCTCCAGCGCACCAGGCCGCCGGCATCCACGTACACCACGTCCTTCGGTTTCAGCTCGAAGCCTTCGGCCAGCGCCAGCGCCACGGGCGACTTGGCATCCAGGTGGTAGACCTGGGGCTCGCCCTCCGCGGCCCGGCGGATCACGTAGACATTGCGCGGATCGGACGACACCGGGCTGACGCCCCCGGCCTCGCCCAGCGCTTCGCTCAGCGTCAGCCTGCCGTTGCGCGGCAGCACCGTCGACGGCCTGACCACTTCGCCGGTCACGAAGACCTTGCTGTCCTCGCGCTGCTCCACGCGGACGATGTCGCCGCTGCGCAGCAGAATGTTGGCCGGGTCGATGCCCTGCTGCATCAGCGCGGGCATGCTCAGCGTCCATTGCTTGCCGCCGCGGGTCAGCCGGATCCGGCTGTTGTCCCCGGTGGTGGTGTTGATGCCGCCGGCGCGGTTCAGTGCCTCGACCAGGGTCATCGGCACGTCGTCGATGCTCTGCTGGCCGGGGGTTTTGACCTCGCCATCCACGTAGACCCGTTGGCTGCGGTAGGCCAGCACCCGCACCGTGACCTGCGGGTCCTTCACCACCCGGGCAATGGCACGCGTGATCTCCTCGCGGACTTCGTTCTGGGTCTTGCCCGCCACCCTGACAACGCCGGCATAGGGGAACTGGATGTCACCGCCGGTACTGACCAAGTAGCCTGGCACATTGGGTGAGCCGGCAAAGTTGGCGATATCGTAGGTGGACCCGATCGAATACGTCTGCGTCGGGAACACCAGTTCGGGGTGATCCCAGACCACGATCGACAGGATGTCGCCCGTACCGATGCGATACGACATTGGCTTTGCCAGCAACGGCCCGACATCGGCGTTCTCGTGCGACGCCTGCACCTGTGCCTGCGTCTGCCCGGCCCGCACGAGATCGGGCGTAATCGGCGTGATCTTCGGTACCGACGCATTGTCGGCCGGATCCAGCGGGCGCTGCGGATCGAACCGCATGCCCGGGGCGAATGCACATGCGGCCAGCAACGGCACCGCGCTCAATGACACTACTGCTTTTCGGATATTCGGAATGCTTACGAACATGAATGCGTCCTGAAGACTCCTGGATGACCCGCGTCCATCGAATCCGGTTGCATTGTTGCCTTGCACAACCGCTTCGTCGGGAGTGGCAAAGTGTATGGCCGCAATTGGTGATGCTTCAATACCAACAGGTGGCTTTATGCTCATTTCGTTTCCCTACTTCGGAGTGGATACGTTTTACAGTTGGGTGCGTTATTCGTACGCGCAGTGTCGATTCGATACAGAATTCGATTTCTTAAAAGTCTGGCTTACGGAATTCAGGCTGAACGGACGGCATGCATGAGCCGGCAGCCCGCGCCACGCGCCGCTCTAGCGGGCCTTGCGTGCGAAGAAGGGGGGGCGATACCTGGGAAGCTTGAAAGAAAAAGGGTGTAGACGCGGAACCCGCCTACACCCTCAAGGGAAATAGGCAGAACGCGATGTTCTGCCGAGATGCATTATTTCAGTGACGCCAAGACTGATGTAACCACGCTTTAGAGGGGAACCCCCAAAGCGATACATAGCCCTCTTTTTGAAAAAAAGATCAAATAAAAATCAAATTGAGGCGAATATTGAAAAAAAGAAAATACATCAATCCGCCGCCATTGGCGCGGGCTAATCCAGCAAGAATGAGGCACCGGACGGGCGACAGAAGACCGCCGCCGCGGCAGCGCGCGCGCAACCCTCGGCTCACGACAGCATGAGTCGACGGCAGCGCACGCATTCGTCCGGAAAGGTGGTGGAATCCGGCCCGCCACGCGGGGTTCCGCCGCTCAGGCGAGCGCAACCGGATTCACTGCGGGATACCGACGATGAAGCGTAACCGGCGTTACATGCTGGCAGGCCGGCCCGCCTGCTTCAGCAGCAGATCGGTGATGGCATCAAATGCCGCCAGACGGGCCGCTTCGACGGAGCGGAAGCCATCGCCGCAGCGGCAGATCTCCGTCGCCCCGATCGCCCGCACTTCGAAGCGCCACGCCGCCGATCCCGCTTCGATGCGGGTGATGTAGCCATCGGCGCGCAGGTAGGAATGGCCTGCGACGGATTTGCGCCAGGGGCGCGACGTCCACAGATGTCGCTTCACATTGCGGGTACGCTGCAAAGTGGCCCAGTCGGTTTTTGAAGAAAGCGTGTTGTGTGTGGTTACAGTCTCGCGATAAGAAGTCATGCGCTGCATGGCGTGCGTTGTCATTCGATCGATTATGCTAGCGGGAATCCGTTTTGAGTTCCCCTGAAAGATATTGAATTCAGATTTTCGAAAATATAATGCAACAGCACGCATCCGGTGCATCGCAACGAGACCGCCAAGACCACATCGTAAAGCGTTGAGACCAGCCGTCAAGCCCGCTCGCAGGCGGCTTCGCGCCAATCCAGCGGCAGTGGAAATGGCATTTCGAAAAACCGCGAAAAACGCATATCGATATTCGCCCGCGCCGTTCGTGACTTCGCCACAAGGCAGTCACTTTCGCCGCCATCGAGCTTCGTGGCCGTGGCAGATTGATTTAATCGTGCTTTCCCGATCGACGGTGCCCGCCATGGATAGAATCTCGACAAATGCCGCTTCCCCAACAGTTGCACGGTCGGACCTGAACAGTGGAAGCGCGCCGCCTCCCAAAAAGAAGAGCACCCCGCCGGCGAGACGAGCCCATGTACCGCTTCTCTCGTTGGCCTGCCGAAACCTGATGGCCATTTCGAGGCCCAACGAACCGCTCGGTAGCCGGTTCGCGCCTGTGCCGCAACGCACGGTGCAAGCCAGCCCCCTCCCGCATGCCGCCGGGGGCTGGAACCCGCTGTCCCACCTGAAGCCGGAGGAACTGGCGGGCATTCCCGAAACGGTGATCGAGAAGCTGGGGAAGGATCTGCACGCTCTTTACGAAGACGTGCAGCGCAACGAGCTCAACTACGTGCCGGTGTTCGGCTATCTGTCCCTGCGCTACAAGAATTTCCATGAGCTCGGCAAGCGCAGCCAGGATGAAGTCCGCGAAGGGCAAGACTGGGTCCCTGCCACGCTGGAAGAGCACGCCCTGGATTTCGTGATGAGCACCCAGTATCGGGGCCACCACCAGCATCCCGGTGTCGTGGCCGGCCTGAACCGAAGCGAGGGCCGCGCCATGGACGGGGTCATCCTGAAGCTGCCGGTCGGCAACGCTGAAGAACTGCTCGCCCGCGTCATCCGCCGGGAGCTGCTCGACGAGAATGACCTGATCCACCCCATGCCGGCGACCCCGCCAGCGGAGACTGCCGGGCGCGCGGGTTCGGCAGAGGCCAACCCGGCAAGGCCGCCCTCCCCCAGGAAGGCACGCTCCAACCTGATGTACAGCAGCGCTGTCGAGCCGGTCACCCTGCCGGGTGGCGCCACCGTCAAAGCGCTGGTGTTCGTGACCAATCCCGACAGTGCCAAATCGCTGGCGAGCGTGTTCAAGGACCGCGAAGGTGTTTCGCCCCAGCGGTTGGCCTACCTGATGACGAGCGCGAGCAAGAGCAATCTGGGAGGACCGTCGATCGACTACTGGAAGCGCTTTGTCGAGACCTGCGAAGCCGCCAAAACTGCCGTGCCGCCGATCGTGAGTCAGGCGATCCAGCTCGCCAGCGACTGGCCGGACGCATTCACCGGCGAGCTGGCAACCCCGGGCGACCTACCGCGGCAGCGCCAGGAAGCGGCATGGTTCCGAGCGATGGACGGTGCTGCGGCCCCGCGCCGCGTCTGGCATGAGCGCAAGCCGGAGCCGAGCCCCGACGGCGCAAGCGCAGGCAGAACATTGGGCATGCACCCCAAGTCCGACTGACGCCACACACCACCATCTTGCCCGGCCCGCTGCGCCCCTGAGCCGAGTCTGCGACCGGCTCCCGACCGCATTGGAAGCGGCCCGCCTCTCGCCGCGTGGCTCCGCAGCCGTTCGGTACCCAGGCACTCGGCACACGAAGCCGCCAGCGCGAGCCCATCCGTCGCCACCTGTCGGCGACACCGGCCATCGGGCGCCCTACCGTACCGCAGACGCCCCTGAGTCTCGACGCGCCCGCACACGCACTGTGCGGCCGCACGCCATCCTCATTTCCCCTGAACGCCTCCCCCGATTCCGTCCGTGAAACGGAATCATCCCGCATCGTTTCGACTTTACCGCGAAAAACGAATAACGCATCGCGGCTTCCAGCTAACGCATCGCGATAATTTTCCATCAAATCGACGACATTTTATTTAGACGCAAACCACAATGTGCCGCAATTAAACCCTGCCGGCACAATTGCTATCCCCTCCACCAAAATCCCGCTTTCTTCCAATTAAGTGTGCGTTTAATATCAAACAAACCAAGCAACCACAACAACCCAGCAACCCTTAACCCACATATAAAAATAATGATGCACAGAAACCCAGGAAGAGCCTTCCCGTCTCGATAAGTCGCCGCTACTATGCGCGCCTTATATTGCTTTCCGCTTGCCGCTCGCCAGGAAATATTACTGAAGGCATTTATCTCCGAGCCCCATTCGCACAAGATGTAAATACCCAAGACATTATCGGCATCGACCTGGATTGCCCCAATGGCGCCGCCCCAGGCCGGCCCGCCCCATCACCCGCGATCCCAATGGAGAAAAGAACATGAAGTTTGCCGTGCTGACGTCCTCTCCCTCCAGCTTTGCGCTGATCGCCACCGCGCTCGCGAGCGAGCATATCGAATGCGTTCGCTTTGACGATGCCCTGGCGCTGCTGCGCGCGCGGCGGGGGGAGACCTTCCAGATGCTGATGATCGACGCGCTGCAATTTCACACGGCCGGTCAGCTGGTGCTGTCGTGGCGGCAATGCAATGCCGACATGCGCTGGCCGACCATGGTGTTCGGGCAGTTTGCCGAGCGGGAAGACATGCTGCGCGTGTTCGATGCCGGCGTCGACGACATGCTGGTCGGACATTTCTCTGCGGACGAACTGCGAGCACGGGTGCTGCGCCTGCTCCGCCATGCGGGGCAGACCCTGCCCGCCGTCAGCATGAACGTGACGGTCGGCCCCTACCGGCTTTGCCGGCTCACGCACACGCTCAAGCTTCACGGCGTGCCCATCCGCCTGACGGCACGGGAATTCGCCACGGCATGGCTGCTGTTCTCGTCCCCGGGCACCTTCCTTTCGCGCCAGCAGATCGCTTCCGCGGTGTGGGGGACGGATGCCAGCGTGGTGGGCCGCTCCATCGAGCAGCACATCTACCGGCTGCGCAAGAAGCTGCGGTGCGGCGAAGAGACGGGCGTGGAGATCAAGACGATTTACGCTCGCGGCTATCAGCTCACCATCCACCACAACGATTCGGCGCTGGAGCCCCACGCGACCCATACCGATCTCGCCGGCCATGCGGTGATCGCGCAGCGCGATGCGCAGCCAGGGCAGGCCGTCCCGGTCCCGGTGCAGACCTGGATCCTGCCCGCGCATGTCGAATGGATGAACGCCACGCATCTGGTTTCCGCCGGCTCCAGCGCGCACCTGACGGCACTGGTGACCTGAGGCGGCGGGACGGCGCAGGCACGACCGCATTTGCGACCTGCCGTCTGATGCCGATGGTTGCGATGCAGATGTGGCGGCGGCCCGCGCGTGCATCGTTGCGGAGCCGCATCGCACCCTGACCGGCCAGGCGATCTACCAAGCGCCGGATGTAGCCAGGCTGGCCGGGTGTGCAACCGGAACCGGCCAGTGTGCCGGAACGGCGGTCTTCGCAGCGACGACCTTCGAATGAAAGGGGCCGATGCATCGCCCCCTTCCTTTGCCGTCGCCTGGACGACTGCGATACGGATCGATGACCCTGCCACCCCGACCACCAAGGTTGCCCAGGGTATCGGGAGCCCTGCCCAGAAAACCATCAGCAACGCCAGCCTTGCGGTGGAGCAACACCTGCCCCGCACGCATGAGCGGCCTCCTGAAGCAAGCGTGCACGATAGTTCTCGGCATCCCCGGCCAGACTGTGTCGGGTGGTGATCAGCGGCAGCATGTCTTCGGCGTCAGGAACCCCATCGCGTTTCTCGAAGCGCGCTGGAGCAAGCGGCGATCGTGAGGTATTGACCCTGGGGCGGTGGCTCGGCGCAGGAGTCGCGCGGTGCGCGCAACCGGCAACCGATCAGCGGGCCGCGAGCATCCGCCTCCCCGTCGAGGCCCGAGCCGGTGCTCCTAGCGCTCGGGGGCAATCACCACGGCTGCGCGCCCTGCACGCAGCGCCGCTAAGGCTGAGCCCGACCAAGGCCGCATTACAACGCGAATAAGACCGTGCCGCATGCGGTCCGCTGGCCGGCCTCCGGCATCGCCCTATCGGCTCGCCGCAGCGCCGGGGCTTCGCGTTGACCCGTCCCTCCGTTCCGGAACCCCATCCCGATCCACCGTCTCATCGCGTCGATGCATGGAGCGCGCATCTGCGACCATCTCACACCCGGAATGCCGGCCGTACTTCGGGGCTGAAAAATGGCCGGCCCGCGTGTTCATTATGCAAACCAGTGCAAACTGCGGGGGCATTTCATCAAAAAACGCATGATGCGCGGTGCCTCATATTCGCTTTGCGTGCTTGACTTCGCACCGGTCCTCAATATTTCGCATGCCAAGAGCAGCGACCCACGGCGCCCTCATAAGTTGTTGACATAACAATGATGCGAGGAGGGACAGCCTTGATATCAATAACCAGACGCAGGCATGCGCAGCCCATTGCGCCTGCCCATCATTTTTCCCCCGGATCCGCAAACAGCGCGCCCACCCCGGAAAGCACGCCAAACCAGCAGCGTAGGGCTGGTGGCACGCTGCAGCGCCTCGCGGAACTCCAGGCGACTCAATCGGCTTCCCGGCCGGCGGTGACGGTGCCTTCGGCTTTCGGCACGGGCGACGCGACGCGCGTGCACCGGAGCATCAGGGATTTCCTTGCCGGAGATCCGGAATTGCACGGGGGTGGCACGGCTGGCGGCGCCTCTCTGGCTGGGCCAGACGGGCCTCAGAAGTCCAGCAAATCGGGCCTGGCGAAGTTCACCGGCAAGGTCAAGAAACTGGTCGGCAAGGCAAAGACGGCGGCGGACAGGAACTTCGTCAGCAGCCAGACCTCGGTGTTCGGCCTGCACACGGAGACCACCGTCGGCAAGCCGGTCACGATGTCGACAACCCGGCCCAGGCCCGAGGTGCTGCAGTCGCGCCCCGTTCCCGCCGGCACGCGGCCCGAGGACCTGCCAACCGTGCCCGCCACCGGCCCGGCCCAGCCGGCCGCGCGCCAGCGAAAAATCGACGCGACCGTCAAGGCGGCCTTCAACCCACCCTCGTCGATTGCCGAATCGATGCGCAGCCACCTTGGCCTGGGCCAGGGCAAAGTCGCCCCGCAGTCGGTATCGATTGCCGAGGCAATGAGTTCGGAGGCGGGCATGCGCGTTCACCTTGCGCGACTGCTCAGCCAGCCATTGCATGCGCCGGCCGTGCGCGCGCTCCATGGCGCCCTGCTCGACAGCCTGCCCCAGGCCACGGAATCCGCTTCGGGGCGGGGGTTCGCCCAGCACGTCCTGCTGGCCGAGGCGCTCGTCAATGCATGCGGGGGGGATACGGTCCGCGCGACCGCAGCGCTGCGCGCGCTGAAGGCCGGTGAATTCCTGCCGACCGCGCACGGTACGAGCAACGCCTCGTCGCCGCGGACGAGCGATGCCGGTGCCGAGAACGCCGGCATCGCGCAAGCGGAGCCCGCCGGCCGGCACGCCCGCCGTATCGGCAATGCCAACGCCAACGCGATCCATCCCACGCGCCAGACGCCCGTGGAACATGCCATGCTCGATGCCATGCATGCCGCGCAGGGGCTCGCCGGCATCGGCGAGGTGGGCATGCAGGCGCTGCTGGCCGTGATACCGCCGCTGCAGCCGGCCAAGCGCGAGCCGCTGGAATTCGTGCTGCAGGCCGCGGAGCAGGTTGCGGTGGAAACCAAGGGGGCCCAGGTCCTGCTGCCCGACATCATCGGGCATGCCGAAAAGATGGCGGGCACGCGCGACGACACCCTCGCCTGCAAGGTGCTGCGCGCCGAGGTCAAGGCCCTGCGCGCGGCCGATACCTATGACGCGCTGAACCGCGCCGACAAGAGCGCCGTGTTCGCCTGGCGGCAAGGCTTTCTCACCGACGACAAGCACAGCCTGCTGAGCCAGACGCAGCAGCGCCTGGCCAAGTTCCGCAAGTATGTGTCGCGAGCGGAAACGCGCGACGGGCTCAACAAGGCGCACCAGGACCCGGCCCGGTCCGGCGCCACCACGGCGCGGCTGGTAGCGAACAATGTGCAACGCGCGTTCTCGCGCAAGAAGTCGCCGCTGCTGGCGATGGGCAAGTACGGATCGCTGGCGGCCGGCACCCGGCACGCTCCGATGGACCAGGTCGAGCTGGACAAGCACATGCGCACCGCGATCGACGCGCTCAAGGACCGGCTGCAGGCACGCAGCGGCGAGGCGAGATTCAGCCTCGGCCGATACGGCGAGGTGCCCACCGTGGCCCTGCGCGGCGCCATCCTCGAGCATTGGTCGGCCGCCAGCGCCAGCGAGAGCCAGCGCCCGCAAGGATATACGCTGGACGGCAACGCAATGATGGACATTGCCGAGCGCCTGCACCGGGCCGTCGGCGAATCGGTGTTCAGGGCGGACGGCAGGCTGCCGCAACAGCTGGAACGGCTGATCGGTACGCAGCTCAGCCACGCCACGCTGACAACATGGGCACGCGATGCGGCCATGCCCCAGCACACCGAAACCGGCGAGGAAACGGCCTTCAGCAGCGCGATGCGCCGCGCCCGCAACATCCTCGAGCCGGGCAAGGACAAGCCGGTCGACATGACCGCCGACAGCATGCGCGCATTCCTGAAGAACTTCATGGGCGAGCACAACATCGGCAACACCATGACGTACACCGACGGCGGCGCACTGGGCGTCAATACCGGCGCGCTGACGCTCAACCTGGCGAACCTCGTCAAGCGGTTCAAGGGCGGCTTCGCGCTGACCCCCGTGTTCGACGCCCAGGCTTCCGTTGCGCGCTCCGCAGCGTTCAACATCGGGACGACCGCGCACGGCGGCGAAATCTTCATCGGCCGCCAGCGCCAGGTTGCCGGACAGCTCGGCGGAGGCCTGACGGCCGGTTACACGACACCGACCGATGCGGACGAAAACAGCTTCTCGGCCGGCGTCGGCGTCTCGGGCAACGTCACCCTGTTCGGGCTGGAGCACACCAACCCGACCGGGGTGCGATTGCGCTTCACCACCCAGCGCAAGGACGACGGCAGCGCCATGAACTCGGACGCGATGCGCAAACAGATGAGCGATATGGTCGACTACATGTTCGACGCCTGCGGACCGGACAAGCGCCACCTGTCGCCGTCGGCGCTGTGGGAGGACTTCGCCGTCCACCACTTCGACCAGAAGAATCTGTCCGTCTCCTGGGAGGACTACGCCTTGGTCAACAGCAAGATGGGCGCCTCGGTCACCCTCACCGCCCGGGCGGGCGTCACGACGCAGGATGGCCAGACCGTACGCGCGGGCGGCTCGGTCGGCTACGGCTTCACCTGGAACCCGTTCACCATCGGCCAGCGCCGGGAGAAATCCGGCATCGCGCCCCTCCTGCGCGAGGAGCGCGGCTCCGGCCACCTGCATGCGGCAACCGTGGCCGCCAGCATCCAGCTGCCGGCCGGACCGCTGCCGGATACGCCGGACGGCGCCGCCAACAGCCTGGGCGTGCCCAGCGTGCCGATCGCCTCGGCCACCTACATGCTGGGCAACGGCGGCTTCAACGCCACCATCCGCACGCTGATGGAGCGCGGGCGCCTCTCGGAGGCCTTCACCTACCGCGACCTGAGCGAGCGCAACATCAACGACTTCATCAAGTTCGCCAACGACCCGGCGCGCCGCAAGGAGTGGGAAGCCCTGTGCAGCGCCGAACAGGGCGAGTACGCGGCGCACGGCGAGGCCGATCCCGGGTCCGGCAAAAAGCGACTGGACGACTTCCTGGACAAGATCCAGGAGATGGCCCGGCCCAACCAGGCGCACTACATGCGCTGGCGGCTCGGCGAACAGGAGCGGCTCGCCATGGACGACTACATGGCGGCCGCCAGGATGGCCGAACGCGGCGGGCGCGGGAAAGATGCCAAGGCGTGCCAGCAGGCGGTCGAACAGGTCGCGGCCAAGGAGGCGTCGTGGCGGCCGGCCGCGCTCTTCACCATGCACGGCAACAGCAAGCAGACCGACACCGGCCTGAACTTCGGCCTGCAGGCGACCGCGCGCACCGCGGCCGTGAGCGATCGCGAGCTGATCTTCATCGGTCTGCCGCTGCCGATCTCGGACGCCTGGACGCAGGCTGCGCGCGACCAGGCCGACCCGACCGCGTAGCCATGCGGCAACCGCTCCCGACCGACGCCCGGGAGCGCGCGAATGCGCGGCCCGCAGGGCATCGGTTGGCGTGGTCGGCAAGCGCAGCGGCAGCACAGCGGCCATCACACCACCCACTCGATGACCGCCGATGCGCCCCCGATCCCGGCCAGCCCGATCTGCACGGCGCCGGCGGCCTTCATCAGCCCGCGATGCGCGACGGGCCGGGCGACGCGGCTGATGAAGCCATAGATCGCCATCATCGTCAGGAACTCGAGGACGATCCAGAGCAGCATCAGCAGAAACAGGCTGTGGTTGGGGTTCGTGGTCACACTCATGAATTGCGGAAAGACCGATGCGAAGAACACGATGTCCTGCGGATTCGAGACGCTTGTCAGGAACCCCTTCGAGAACCCGCCGGACCGGGGCGTCGATGCCCCTGCGACGGCGTGCCGGGGCGCCGACTGCCGCAACAGCTGGAAGCCCACGTAGCCGATGTACAGGCACCCCAGCACCCGGATGGCGACCAGTACGGACGCGTCGATAGACAGCAGCCCCTTGATCACCAGGGTGGACATCAGGATCAGCAGCAACGAACCGGCGTTGGAGCCGAACACCGTCCGCAGCGCCCGGTATGGACCACCGCTCAGCCCGGCGCCCGTCACCTGCAGCACCACGGGGCCGGGAACAGCGATGATGACGAGAATGGTGGCGATATAAAGACTCAGAATGCTGTAACTCAACTGCATAGATCAATTCACCCGGGTTCGTTGGCCGATTGCGTGGAGCAGGTTGCTTGCAAAGCGGATGAAACCTGTTTCAATGAATAGCACTGACTTTCGAACCCGTTATCGCCGGGCTGGCCTTTTAAAACAGTGCGACGATCACTTCGGCTTGCCGGATGGTCGCGGAAAGGGATATTTGGCGATATCGCCCTCAATAAGTTCCTGAAAAAACGACAAAGGTGGACATGCATGCGTTCGCGTTTTTTCAACGACCCGCAGGCCATTGCGCCCCAGCCGGCGTCGGGCGCCAGCTGCCGGCATGCGCTGATGCACGCCCACGGCAGGCAAAGGGTTTCTGCTTTGAACATGACACCTCCTGATGCACTAGGAAGGGACATTAGAACAATATTGTGCCATGCACAAACCCGATGCATCCATGCACAAGAACACAGCTTATTTCTAAAAAATCCTCAACGAAACACTTCGTTTCAGGCACCAAACATTCGCATTCGATTGACCAAGCGCTTTTAAATGGTGCACCGTCAACGGATGAATCGACCGCGTTTTAAGTCAATGCTGAATAACGTAAAACCTGCTCGTTTTTCGAATTGAGGTCGAGGTGCGCGAGGCCGATGCCCGCCCCGGTGGCTTCGATTTCCAGCCGGACCGGGCGCGTGTCATGGCCCGTGCGCAATGGGATGCGCGCATGCGACTCGATGGACCCTGCCGTGTTGAACGGCAGGTTCATGCATGCCCTGGCAGACGCCGGCATGCGGCATCGCCATCAGGCATCCGGACGATGCCCGTGGCGGGCGGCGGTGGCGCCGATGCGGCGGCCGTCAGGGCTTCCAGATATGCCGGTAGATATTCCGGTAACCGTTGTCGGGATCGTACTGGCCTTGCGGCCCGCCATCGAAGGCGATGTTGTCCTGGCTGACCAGATGCACGGGCGCCACGTAGCCCGACAGCGGCGCGTGCGCGAGCAGCCGGTTCAGCTCGTCGACCAGCTGCCAGCCCTGCTGGCTCAGCGGCTCCGCGACCGTGCCGACCTGGAAGGTGCCCGCGCGGATGCGCGTGAAGGCCGCGGCGCTGCCGTCGCCCGCCGACAGCATGCGCATGCTAGCGGCAGGCCGGCCGGCCTTGGTCAGCTCGGCGGCGGCGTAGTCGAAGTAGGTGTCGTTGATGGCCAGCGTGTCCGTCCAGTCGTCGCCGTAGCGGGCGAGCAGTTCGCGCGTGATGGCCGGCATCAGTTCCGCGCTCCTGGAGATGGCGACGTCCCGGACCTCGAGCAGTTCGCATCCATGGCAGGCGCGGATCACCTCCACCATGGCCGCCGCCTTGGCCTTGGCGATCTGGAAGTTGCTGTCGGTGAAGACCACGATGCCGGCGCGCCCGCCGGAGCGGGCGATGGTTGCCATGGCCGTGACGCGCGCCACCGCGACCGGGTCGGTCGAGACGTTGACCGCGACGGGGCTGCCCGGGATCGGGCCGGCGAACGGGCTGACATGCCATCCGACCATGGGGATCCCGCGTTCGGCGAACGGCTGCAGCTGAGGCTGCAACTCGCGGGCATCGACCCCGACCAGGATGACGCCGCCGGGCTGAAGCGCGAGCGCCGAGGCCACCGCGCGGGCGCGGCCGGCCGGCGTACCGCCCGCGTCGTACAGGCGCGTGCCCCAACCGATCGCGCCGGCGGCTTCCTTGATGCCTTTCGTCACGCCGAGGATGCCGCCGTTGCGCAAGTCTTCGCTGATCACGGCGAGGGTCACACCGGTCACCGCGCGCGGGCCGGACCTCGGGCCGCTCCATTGCGGATGACGCGCGCTGGCCGTGGCGAGCCATTGCTCCCAGGCGCGGGGCACGGTCTGCGCCTGCGATAGCGGCAGGCCCGCCAGCCACAGGACGCTGGCGAGAACGCACCCGCCGATCGCTTGCTTCATGAACCCCTCGAAACCGGATGAAAGGCGCAGTGTGCCGCATCGGCCCGCAAGCCGGAAGTTTCGCTTCCGCCTACCGCCACATCGGCGCCACGCGGGCCTTCGACGGGAGCAGCCCGACTCACCGGCGGCGCGCCACGGGCCATACCGCGATGGCCGGCCAATCCGTGGAAATCCCTAGACGACCGGCGCACACCGGCATCCGGTGCCGCCCAAAAGCCGCGCGCCGGGCAGACGCGGCACACCGGCCCGCCTGCCCCGGCGCTTGGCGTGAACGGCTTCAGGCCAGCGTGGTGCGCGTCGTGCCGTCCGGCAAGCGGAACACCGAGACCGCGCGACGCAGGCTCGTGGCCTGCTCTTCGAGCGACTGCGCCGCCGCGGCCGCCTGCTCGACCAGCGCTGCGTTCTGCTGCGTGACTTCGTCCATCTGCGTGACGGCCTGGTTGACCTGCTCGATGCCCCGGCTCTGCTCGGCCGAAGCCGCCGCGATTTCGGAGACGATATCGGAGACCCGGCGGATCGCCTCCTTCACCTGGCCCATGTTCTGCCCGACCTCGACCGCCTGCTTGGAACCTTCCCGCACCACGGCGACCGACGAGCCGATCAGCTCCTTGATCTCCTTGGCCGCCGCGGCCGAACGCTGCGCCAGCGTGCGCACCTCGCTCGCCACCACGGCGAAGCCGCGGCCCTGCTCGCCCGCCCGCGCGGCTTCCACCGCGGCGTTGAGGGCGAGGATGTTGGTCTGGAAAGCGATGCCTTCGATCAGGCCGGTGATCTCCGAGATCTTGCCGGAGCTGGTGCTGATCTTGTCGATCGTGCCGACCATCTCCTGCACGGCATCGTTGCCGGCCTGGGCCATGGTGCTCGCGCTGGCGGCCAGCGTATTGGCCTGGGCCGCGTTCTCTGCGTTCTGTTTGACCGTCTCGGTCAGCTGCGTCATGCTCGACGCGGTCTCTTCCAGCGAGGCCGCCTGCTGCTCGGTGCGCGCCGACAAGTCGACGTTGCCGGCCGCGATCTCCTGCGAAGCCACCGTCACCGATTCGGCCGAAGCCTTGATGCCGCGCACGGTATTGGCCAGTTGGCGATCCATCTTGCGCAGCGCGATGAGCAGCTCGCCGAACTCGCCCTGCGAATCGATCACGATCTCGTTCTCGAGCGTGCCGCCGGCGATGTGGTTGGCGACATCGACCGCGAGGCTCAGCGGGCGGGAGATCGCGCGCAGCAGATACCACGACATGGCCCCAGCGACCGTGATCCCCGCGCAGACCAGCACGATGGTGACCAGCAGGATGTGCTGGTACGTTGCCGCGCTGTCGGTCATGAAGTCCTTGGCCTGCTCCAGGTTGATCTCGATATCCTGCGCCAGCCATTCGCTGATCGACGTGCCGGTGGCCGAGACGTCGTTGACGATCTGCGCGGCGGCATCGAAGTTGCCGGCCCGCAGCGCATCGCTCGCCTTGTTCGCGGCGTCATTGAACCTGGGCAGGGCTTCGTTGATCTTCGTGGCGACTTCGCGTTCCTTGTCGCTCGTGATGCTGTCGGGGAAGTATTGCTTCCAGACGCGGTTGGTCTGCTCCACTCCGGTGTGGATGGCCTCGATCGCCGCCGTGACCTTGACCGCATCGTCCTTGAACGCCTGTATGCGGCGCAATTGCAGACGCAACTCGAGTTGTGTCGCCCTCACTTTGGCCAACTGGGAGATGGGGATGGTATTGCCGGCATAAGCATCCGTGATATTGCTATTGAGCCGCATCAAGCCGCTCACGGCGAATGCACCGCTGATGGCCAGCAGCGCGATGCACACGCCGAAGGCACACAGAATCTTGAACCGCACCGAGTGCATGATGGCTTGCATTATTTCCCCTCCATGTATTCAAAATACATAATTACTGATATCAGTAACTTTCACATCTGGTCTACGGCATGACGTCGGAAACCTGAAGAGGGACACCGCGCCCAATACGGAACACCTCCAATAGGTGGCGATTTCGGCACAAAAATTGGCCAATTGGGTCAGATTTTTCCCGATGCGACGCGGGTTACCACTTATGCACCACGCTGCATTAATTTTGATCGAAGAGAAGCAAGATGCACATTTCCTTGCTGAGCCGTCCATCTCCGCAACCGTTGACGCAGCGCATCCAATCGATTATTTGCCGCGCTCCCATTATCAATTTCATTCCTCAAATAGATTTGAAAATCAGCAAAACATAATCTGAGCCCGATTTTGTCATGGCGGTGACATGCGGATTTGGCGAAATGGCGCCCCGTTTAGCTCCTGGAATCCGCACCGGCTGTTCAGCCATGCCAAAACCGCTGCCAATGGATCGCGATCTCCTTTTCCCGGCCCCTGCCAATGCACACCCCGCCGTACAGCCGCCCGCCCACGCCAGGCTGCTGAACCATCGGGACCTTTCTGCGCTGCTCGAACTGGAACATGAAAAATGGGATACCCGCCAGGCGGCCTCGCGGGCCGATCTCGGGACGCGCATCGAGGCCCACCCCGACCTCGCGGTGGGCGCGTTCTGCCCGGCCACGGGGCGCATGCTCGCCTCGCTGTTCATGAAGCCCGTGGCGGACGATTTCCACCGCCACGTGCGGACCTGGAGCGACTGCGTCCGGACCCCGGCGCCGCGCAGCAGCACGTCGCTGTTCGGCATCAGCCTGAGCAGCCGCAGCCAGGCCGGCGTCGACGCCATCCTGCGATTCTTCTGGCCGCACGCGCTCAAGCGGGGGTGGCGCCATATCTATCTCGGCTCGCCGGTGCCCGGCCTGCGGAACTGGCTGCGCAGCCGCCGGCAGACTCCCGTGGAAGCCTACGTGCGTGCGCGCCGGGCCGGCCAGCCCATCGATCCGCAGCTGCGCTACTACCGGTCGCGCGGCTTCACGAAGATCGTCGCCATCAAGCCCGGGTACTTTCCGCACGAGCGCTCGCTCGACTACGGGGTGCTGCTGCGCGGCACGGTGCCCCTGTCGACGCTGGGGCCGCTGTGGGCGGCCTTGCCGCTGGCCTCGGTGCAGCGCGTGACGCGACCGCTGGCGGCACTGCTGTGAGCGCGCGCGCCCGGGTTGCGGGGCCTGGCCGAACCCTATCCGACCGGTTTGCCGATGTGCCGAGCCTGCTGTTCCTAGCCGGCGTCGTGGCCAATACCGTGCTGATCGCCTGCGCGGACACGCCGTGGCTGCCGGCGCTGCTGACGCTGCCGCAGGCCCTGCTGCTGGGCGGCTGCCAGGAAGCGAAGCACTTGTGCGTTCACGGCACCTTCCTGCGCAATCGCCGCCTCAACGACACCGTCGGCACGGTCTGCGCGGCGCTGTTCGGCGTGAATTTCGTGGCGTACCGGTCTTTCCACTACCAGCATCACCGCGCCACCTGCACCGACGCCGATCCGGAGGGCGGCCTGTATGCGCTCAGCTGGCGCACGCGCTGGATCTGGCTGCTCGCACCGATCGAACTGCCCTGGGTGGCGTTCCACATCAACCGGATCGGCTGGCCGATGGTGCCGCCCGGGCAGCGGCTGCGGCGTGCGGCGGCGCTGGCCTGGATGGTGGCGTTCGCGGCGCTGCTCGGACTCTCGGCATGCCATGCGCCGCGGGCCGTGCTCTTCGGCTACGCGATTCCGCTGGCGCTGTTCGCGTGGTTCGACTTCGTGCTCACGCAGGCCGAGCACTACCAGGTCGACATCGCGCCCGCTGCGTCCGTGCGCCCACCCGCCTCGCTCACGCATGACATCGTGCTGCCGCTGGGGCTGGGCTGGCTGACGCTGCATCGCACGCTGCACCGCGTGCATCACTGCCATCCCGGGCTGCGCTGGTTCGAGGCGCCGCGCCGGCTGCGTGCGGACCCGAGCGCCGCGCCGATGTCGTATGCGGCATTCGTGCGCCGCTGGCTGAGCGCCGGCCCGCGGCTGTGGCTGCGTGCCGATGCCAGCCCGGCTGCGCCCCACCCCACCGATCACCATGCCCATGACGCCTGAAGCCACCCGATCCGCCGCCAGCGGCGATCGCCCTTACTGGAACGGAACGGCGGTCCGCAGCCGTCTGTTCGACGCGCTGTCACTGCTGCTGCCCGCGGGAGAAGCCTTCCTGATCGAGACGCTGCAGGCGTGGCGCGCGCAAGCCCCGCCCCCGCACGACGAAGCGCTGCACGACGAGATCGACCGCTTCATCCGCGAAGAAGGCACGCACCAGCGCGCGCATGCCCGCTACAACGCCGTGCTGATCGCCAGCCTGCCCGGCGCGGAGGCAGTCGCCCGGCGGGCCGAACGCGTGGCGGCCGGCCTGGCGGATCTCGGCCTGCCGATGAAGGTCGCGCTGGCGGCGGCGTTCGAGCAACTGACCGCGCTGGTCTCGCGCGAGATCGTCGAGCATGACACGCTGCTCGTCGATGACGGCTCCCAGCCGAGCCGCCTGTGGCACTGGCATGCGCGCGAAGAGCTCGACCATTGCGACGTTGCGCTGGCGGTGGCCGCGCGGGGCGCGCCGAGCCGCTGGCTGCGCCGGCTGGCGCTCGTGCTGGCCACGGGCTATCTGGCCTCCGACCTGGTGCGCTATACCTGGGCGCTGTGTCGCTGCGACATCGCGGCCGGCGCCAGCCGCCGGGCCCTGCTCGCCGATGGCATCCGCGTCATGGCAGGCAGCCTGCCCGCGCTTGCCCGCATGGCCCGAGGCTGGCTGGGCTTTGTCGTGTCGCCGCAAGGCCGGCTGCACGGACAGGCCTGACCCGTTCCGCTGCCATGCGCCGCCCGTGTCGTGCCGATGACACAGCGTCTTCGCACAGCCCGCGCATGATGGGCACCCGGACGCGACATGGCAGGCCAATGCGCACGCGCCGAGTCCGCTGAGGCATCCGCCGTCGTGCGGCGGCGCCGGCAGACGGCGGCGTGCGTCATCCGAGCGCACCAACGGAACACAGTTCGCCCATGACCACCGGGCTTCGCATCGTCCCGGCTCGCCGGCTTTCCGGATCCGCTAGCCTGCCCGGGCCCCCAACGTCTCGCCGTCAGACCATGCCGCGTTTTCCAAACTGCTTCATTCCGACGGCACCCAAGCCGTCCGCCAAGCCAGTCTCCGACACCGCCGCCCCCACCAGCGGAGCCGAGACGACGCCCGCCGCCACGCCCGCGCAGCCCCGCCCGCCGCGATCCGCCCGCGGCACGCTGAAAGACCGGCTGAAGCAGATGGCCCATCTCAAGCACGTGCCGCACAAGCCCGCGATCAGCGTCGACAACTGGGATGAGCATGCAACGCTCAAGATCTGCGAGCAATGGCGCACCGGGCAAGCGCGGCAACCCTCGGTTCCGGACCTGGCCCGGCTGGCCGCGCTGAATTTCGAGCGCGCACATGCGAACAGCATCCCCGCAGACCGGAAGGCGCAGCGGCTGTTGCCCGAAGGAACGTCGGAGTCGGCCTACTACCAGGCGATGATCGAGACCTTCCTCAAGGCCGTCGGCATCGAAGACAACGACGTGGCCGCCACGCTCGATAGCTTCAAGAAGGTGGGCACGGGCGGCCTGCATCGGCAGCCGGTGAGCATTGCCTCGGCGGTGGGCGGCGCCGTCAGCACGGCGCAATACGCGGTGGCGGCGAACCTGCACGCGAAGACCGCGCTCTCGGGCCTGCAACTGCTGCTGACCCTGCTGACGACGCAGCTGGCATTCGATTCCGCCGATCTGCGGTTCCACAAAGCCGGCACGGAAGAGGTGATGCCGCTCGGCAGGGCGGACACCACGCCCAGCGCGAAAACCGGCCCCAACGTGCTGCGCACCACCGGACGGCTCGCCTGGGATCTGCGCAAGATCAGAACGAACGTGAGCCAGATGGAAAAAGCCCAGGCCGCGCTCGATGGGGCACAAAGCGCATACGACACAGCGCAGGCAACGATCGCGGCCGCGCGCGGAAAACTCCAGGTGGCGCAAAACGCCCTCGCTGCTGCGCAGGCAGGGCTTGCAGCGCCGGGGGTGACACTTTCCCAACACATCCAGGCGGAATCCGCCATCATGCAGGCGCAGACGGACATCGAGCAGGCCACCCGGAAGATCGCGCAGGGGCAGGAAGCGGCCGAGCAGGCTGCGCCGGCGATCCAAGCTGCGGACGAAGCGCTGAAGATCGCCTTCGCCAGGTTCTGCATGCGCAACCAGCTCAAGGCGGACTACAAGAGCGCGTCCGAAAGCACCAAGATCGAGTACCACGGCAACAAGCGCTTTCTCGGCATCAGCGTTGCCAGCGGCGCGGCCAACCTGACCGCCACCATCCTCGGCATTCTCACGCCGGTGGTGGTGTCGGCCTCGGTGACGACGGGGGTCACCGCCGCCGCCGCCGCGCTGGCCGCCGTGCTGTATGTCGGCTATCAGTTGAGCTCGGGGCCGAGCAAGGACGGCGAAGCGAAGGCCAAGCGCGCGATCGTGGCACTCGCCAAGTCCCTCGATCTGCTCGCCGGCAATGCCGCCAAGCAGCAGAAGGCGCGCGCCGCCGCCTACCGGACCTATATCGCCGAGCGGCGCATCTGGAACAGGCCGGAAGTCCGCAAGAACGCCCAGCCCAAGCTCATCGCCACGCTCGATGAGATCGCGCGGAAGGACACGACCGAGCACGATCTCGACCCCTTGAAGAACTGGCTCGGCTATGCCGACCATCGGGAGGCCATGGAAGCCGCTGGCAGCGACCATGACAAGGCGCGGGCCACCGAGGAAGCCTTCTCGCAGACGCATGGCGCGCGGTTCAGCGCGAAGACTGTCGCCGACGCATGGAAAACGCCCGAGCGGATGCGCTTCGACAGCATGGGGCGCCTGCTGCTGGGCAAGCTCGGCAACGCGATCGGAGCGGTCCACAAGTTCAACGCGGAAACCGAGCGCGCCGCGCCCGGCGAATCCGCGCGGGAGGCGTTCGCGCGCCGCCAGATCCATACCGGCAAGCTGGCCGACGTCAAGGCCTGCCTGCGCGACTGGATCAGCTTCGAGCAGGCGCAATCGCAGATGAAAAGCGCGCTGCAGGAAAAGGACCCCGACCAGGCACGCACCATCCTGCGCGGCGCCGCGCAAGCGCTGGCCGCCATCCGCGACACCGACGCGCAGGCCCTGTTCAGCCGCGACGGCCGCAAGCAGGTCGAGGCCACCGAACTGGCCAAGCGGATGACGATCGGCGAGCGCGAGCGCTACACCATGACGAATGCCGGCCCCGCCGCGCTGGCCGGCCTGGTCAACATCGGCGGCGCGGCGGCGAGCCTTGGCCTGAACATCGAGAAAGTCGTCGCGGAAAGCCATGGGATTTCCATGCCGGCCCAGTACGGCGACCAGAACGATGCACGGACCCTCGCCCAGGGCAGCGCACCGATAACGGCCCCCTACGTGGCGGCCGAGCGCGCCCGCTTCCAGAAGACCCGCATGGCGAAAACCGTCGAGACGCTCGCCCGCAAACAGGACGACCCCGTCGCGCTCAAGCTGGAGCTGCCCGCCGGCAAACCGATGGCGCCCAATACGGACTACGCCGCCCCCGACATCGACCAGGCGCTGGACAAGCTGATCGGGCAGTTGGAAGACCTGCGCGACATCCCCGATGAAATCCAGCTCGCCATCGGCGGGAAAACGCTGCCCGCTGGCAAGCTGAGCGGGACGACCGGCTACCTGAACTGGCGATACGACAACGCGCCGCTGCAGACCAAGGCCAAGTTCCAGATGCGCATGATGGAGATGGTGGCCGACAACCTGGTCCTCTCGGTCGCGAGCCCGATCGCGCAGGGCATCGCGCAGGTGCCGCTGTCGATGACCCGGGCCGCTGCCCATCGCGGCAACGCCATGAGCGCCGACGTGCGTGATCGCCTGACCCGCTTGGCCGGACAGCCGGTCGATCCGCAGCCGTCGCCCGAGCACCCGCCCTCCGGCTCGCAACCGATGCCGCAAGCGGAACCACCGGTCTCCCCCCGTCAATCGGCGCCCGTTGCCCAGACCCAGCCTGAGCAACGCCAGCCCGCTCCGAGCCGGGTGCCCGGCGACTTCGACCCGTCCGCGAGCGGACCCGCGCTGAACGATGTGCCGATGCTGGGCGGAGAAGCACCCGCGGACGCCCCCGCCGCACTGCCGGACGCCGTCTTCGAGCCCAGGCCGACCGGCGCCGTCCATGCCGAAGCCGTGGTGCAGCAGCGTGGCATGCTGGTCGGCAGCCAAGATGCCGACGCGACGCACCAGTGGCTCAATGCACGCGGCATCGCGGCCGCGCCCAACAGCGGCGCCACCAGCATGGACTGCCTGATCATCTCGCTGCTGCAGCATGCGACCGGCAGCTACGATGCGGCCTCCGAACCGGCCCTGGCCCGCGAGGCGGCCCGGTATCGCACGGCATTGGCCCTGCAGCATCCGGAGATCCTGTCGGGTGACCGGATGCTCTACGCCGACGAGCCGGCCACCGGCGCACTGATCAAGATGATCAACGAAACCCAGCAGGTCAGCCTGCAATTGCAGATGGTCTTGCCGACCGACGACGGCCCCGTCCGGTTGCCAAGCCCGGAGACCGGGCGCAACCCGGTCGGCGTCGTGCTGTTCGGCAACCATTTCCAGGCGCTGCACCAGACGCACCGCGATCAGGATCGGACAGCGAATGCGCTCGGCGCGCATGCCGGCGCGCGCGACGCGCAGGACAGCGGACGGCGGGTCGCGCCGCGGATCGAGAGCGATGCGGTCGGCCAATCCGTACCGTCGTCTGCCAACGCCTCACCGCAGCGAAATGCCATCGGTACGCCACCGCGCGGGCCGCAAGGCGGAACGTCCGACATCGGCCCCGAGGATGATGCGGTGTCGGACGACGCGTTCTATTCCGCGACGGCGTCGCTGTCGAGCCTGGCATCCGGCTCCGAATCCGAACGCGACATCGAGGACGCCGTGCGCCGCGCGGACCACGATGACCGCGCCGACACCGGTAAGCAAGCGCGCCCGGAACGCCCGAAGCCGCAGGCCGATGCAGCGCCGGCCACGGCCTCGCCCCCCGTGAAGAAATCAAACCGCATGTTCAGGTGGCTGTCCAAGACCTTGAAAGGCAAACCAAAACCCGACGTGCAGCAGACCGCCGCCCCCGCGGATCAACGACCGCCGCCGATGCGCCGATGATGGGCTGGCCGTCAGGTCGGCGCTCAGAGGTACCTGGGATGCGAGCCGTGGTCCAGGCCGTGGGCGAAGCCCAATGCCATCACGCCGCCGAACGTCGCGGCGCCAGTTCCTAGGCATACGCGAAAGGCGACAGCCCGACGCGCCAGTCATGGCGATAATGGGTAACGTGGTTCAGCGCGACTCGAAGACTCGGTTCGACACACGGGCGCTTCGATGGCGCGTTGATCCCCGCCCGGCGTCGACGAGGCCGGAGGGCGGGCGGTTTGGAGCAAGGTTCGTGCCGCTTGCCCGGCCGCGCGGCATCCGCGCAGGCACGGATCATGCCGCCCGGTATCCGACGGCCGTGTGACAGGCGGCGCGGCACAGCCCATGCTGCACCGCCCAACCCTGTTGGACAGTCCCGACACCGCCATCCTTTGCGCCCCGCCCATGAAAACGTTCCACTGCAACCGCTGCCAGCAGTTGGTCTTCTTCGAAAACGTCCGCTGCGAACGTTGCGATGCGCTGTTGGGTTACCTGTCCGACATCGGCGAGATCAGCGCCTTCGAAGACGCCGGCGCGGGCCGCTGGCGCAGCCTGCACCCGCGGGCCGGCGGCACCCTCTACCGCCAGTGCCACAACTACGCGGTCGAGAACATCTGCAACGGGATGGTCCCGGCCGAGGCGCCCGACACCCTGTGCCGCGCCTGCCAGTTCACCGCCACCATCCCCGACCTCCGCGTGCCCGACAACCGCTTCTACTGGTACCGGCTGGAGACCGCCAAGCGGCGCCTGCTCTATACCCTGACGGCGCTCGGCCTGCCGCTGCACACCCGGCGCGAGCAGCCCGAAACCGGGCTGGCGTTCGCCTTCCTGGAAGCCACGCCGCAAGGCGAGGCCGTCATGACGGGCCATGACCGCGGCATCATCACCCTCAACATCGCCGAGGCCGACGACGCCGCACGCGAACGGGCCCGCACCGCGCTCGGCGAGCCCTACCGTACGCTGCTCGGCCACTTCCGGCACGAGACCGGCCACTACTTCTTCGATCGCCTGATCGCCGGCACCCACTGGCTGCCGCTGTTCCGCCGGCGCTTCGGCGACGAGCGGGCCGACTATGCCGCGGCTCTGCGGACGTACTACGACAGCGGCCCGCCGGCCGACTGGCCGCAGACGCACATCAGCGCCTACGCCACCATGCACCCGTGGGAAGACTGGGCCGAGACCTGGGCCCACTACCTGCACATGGTCGACACGCTGGACACGGCGGTCTCGTGCGGCCTCGTGCTGCGGCCGGATCACCCGCAGGAGCCGGCCCTGACCGACCAGACGCCCGTCGAGGCGGCCGGGTTCGACAGCCTGATGCAGCGCTGGTTTCCGCTGACCTACGTGCTCAACAGCCTGAACCGCAGCCTCGGCATGCCCGACGGCTATCCCTTCACGCTGGCCACGCCGGTGATCGACAAGCTGCGCTTCGTGCATCGGGTCATCGCCGCATCGGCGGCCAGGGCGCCTTGAGGTGGCCGAAGGCGCCATGCGGCATCGTGCGGTGACGCACCAATCCTGTGCCGACCCTGCCCGGTGCCGGTCCGAGCGACGGGCGGCGGCGCCCCGGCGATGTGCCCGTTGCGGCGCGAAAAACAGCGGTCTTCGCCGCGCGCATCGGCGGCACCTGCGCGCGCGGATGCATCGCCGCGGGACCCTGCCGACCCACCGCGCAAAACCCGTTTGCCAGCACGCAAAAAGGAGCGACCGGCCGTCTGCTGTTATTCTTGTGCGTTTTCTGCCAGCGAGACCCCCCGCTCGCCGTCCAATCTTCCTCTCCCGGATGGCGCTCAGGCAGACACGGCAAGCCTACGACACGCACGACATGAAGGAAGGACAACAGCCGGATCCGGGCCGCGAAGCCGCGATCGACTGGATCCAGGAGCAGATGGAGACATACGGGCTCACGGTGGAAGACCTGCAGGCGCTGGGGTGTTTCGACGCCCCGCCCAAGCCCGCCGCTCCCGTCTATATGAACGCCGCCGGCCAGGTGTGGGACGGCACCGGCGTCATGCCGGACTGGCTCCAGCGCGCGGTCAACGCCGGCCAGAGCATCGAGCATTTCCGGGTGAACTGAGTTCTGCCTGCCCCGCGCGGGCACGGCGGCATCGAAACCGGTGCCTGCCGGGCTGACCCGGCATCGCCCGGCGCCACGGCGAACACCATCCTGCCGGATCGCAAGATCCGTCGGACACCCGCGACGAAACGGTAACCTCGGCCCAGGCCAGCGGCTGCGCCGCTCCACGACGGCCGGCACGGCGCGGGCAAGCCCAAGCCATCACGATCGGGCCCGCCTGGGCACGCCGCGTGCGCATGGCCGCCACACTGGCGGGCACAGCACCGGCGGTTCACGCCCGGACACGCGCACGCCGGGTCGGCCCTTTCCCCGCAAACCATTGCGCGCGCCAACCTCGGTGCAAGCCGGGGCCGCTGCCTGCCCCGGCAATCGGCCGCCTCAAAAAATTTTTCGTTCTCCGTATCAGGAACGCCCGGGTGCAACGACCAACTTGCACGGAATGCGCTCGCGCCCGATCGCGAGGCCCGTGCGGCAAGGGCAACCGTGCCCGGCCGCCCCAACGACACCTGCACGCAAGGAGAACACCATGAAACAACACGCCATGATCGCCGCGGCCCTGGGCAGCCTGCTCGCGCTGGGCGCCGTGTCCACGCCGGTCCAGGCAGCGGACCCCGCCGCCGGCAAGGAAAAATGCTACGGCGTGGCCAAGGCCGGTCAGAACGACTGCGCCAGCCCCGGCAGCGCCCACGCCTGCGCCGGCCAGTCCAAGATCGACAAGGACCCGATGTCGTGGAAGTTCGTCCCGGCCGGCACCTGCACGCAGATGGGCGGCATGCTGCAGCAGCCGTCCAAGTAAGCCGCGCACCGGGTGACCGCCATGCAGACCGCATCGACCCCATTGCCGGTGAACGCCGGCGCGGGCCTGCGCGCCCCGCACTTTCCCGCCCTGCTGCAAGGGCAGGCGCGCTTTCGCTGGGTGGAAGTCCATAGCGAAAACTACCTGTATGGCGGTCCGGCCCGCGCCGCGCTGCTGGCGGCCCGGGCGCACCAGCCCGTCAGCCTGCACGGCGTGGGCCTGGGGCTCGGCAACGCCGGCGGCCTCGACCTCGATCATGCGCGCGCCATCGCCGCGCTGGCCGATGCCGTGGAACCCGTCGCCGTCTCCGAGCACCTCTGCTTCAATCGCAGCGGGGCGCGGGTCGTCAATGATCTGCTGCCGCTGCCGTATGCGCGCGAGTCGCTCGACCTCGTCGCCGCCAACATCGGGCGGGCGCAGGACATCCTGAAACGGCCGCTGCTGATCGAGAACATCGCCACCTACATCGATTGCCGCGCCCTGGTCGACCCGCTCGATGCCATCCCTGAGGGCGCGTTCCTGACGGCGCTGGCGCGGCGCACCGGCTGCGGCATCCTGCTCGACCTGAACAACCTGTACGTCAACAGCGTCAACCACGGCGTGACGGTGGCATCCGTGCTGGCCGACATCGACCCGGGCTGCGTGCACGAAATCCACCTGGCCGGCTACAGCGAGGAAGACGGCCTGCTGATCGACACGCACAGCCGGCCGGTCCACGCCCCGGTGTGGGCGCTGTACGAGGCCTATATCGCCGCGCACGGCGCGCGCCCGACGCTGATCGAGTGGGACGCCGAACTGCCGCCGGTGCAGGTGCTGCTGCAGGAGGCGGACCGCGCCCAGGCCGTCCTCGACCGCCACGCCGCCCTTCATGCCACGGAGGCCTGCCATGCGCCTGCATGACTGGGAAGCCCGGCTGGTCGGCCAGCTCACGGCCGCCGAGCCCACCGACGCCACCGACACCGTCGACGAGACACGCGGCGTCGCCGTCTATCGCAATGCCCGCCGGGCCATCCTCCGCAACGCGCTGGCCGGCGCCTATCCGGTTTGCCGCGCGCTGGTCGGCGAGGACTGCTTCGATGCGCTGGTGCAGGGCACGCTGCTGGCCCAGCCGTCGCGCTCGCCGAACCTGCATCACTACGGCGATGCCCTGCCCGCCGTCATCGCACGCTCGCCGCTGGCCGACAGCGTGCCGTATCTGGCCGATGTGGCCACGCTCGAGTGGCGCGTGCACTGGGCCCACTATGCGCCCGATGCCGCGCCGGACGTGCCCGATGCGCAAGCGCTGGGCCGGCTGCTGGCCCAACCGCCCACGCAGATCCGCGCGGGCCTGGCGGCGGGTGCCTGGCTGGTGCGCTCGCCGTGGCCGGTCGTGTCGATCTGGCGCGCGCATCAGCCCGGCGCCACCCTCCGCCTCGGCGACATCGCTCTGGCCGGTTCCCCTGAGGCGGCCGTGGTGGCGGTGCGGGCGCAGCGCGTCGTCGTGCTCGATATCGATGCGGCCACCGCGACGTTCCTCGCCGCCTGCGAGGTGTCCGACTCGCTGGATGCGGCGGTGACCCGCACCCTGGCCGACCTGCCCGCCTTCGACCTGTCGGCAAGCCTCGCCACCCTGTACCGCGCCGGGCTGCTCAGGCTCTGCGCGCGGCCGTCCGTCCCTGCCCGAGACCCATCATGAACACCGCCCCGCTCTCACCGCTCACCCGCATCCGCACCACGCTCGATCGCCTGGCCGGTCCGCAAAGCGGCCTGTGCGCGCTGATCCTGCTGATCGCCCGCGCGTATCTCTTCTATGTGTTCTTCCGCTCGGGCCTGACCAAGCTGCACGACTGGCCGACCACCGTGCTGCTCTTCAGCGAGGAATACAAGGTACCGCTGCTGCCGCCCGCGCTGGCCGCCGCCCTCGGCACCTTCGGCGAACTGGTGTTCTCGTCGCTGATGCTGATCGGCATCGTGCCCCGGCTGGCGGCGGCGGGGCTGTTCTGCGTCAACCTGGTCGCGGTCGGCTCGTACTGGGCCAGCCTGTCGGCGTCGGCGGTGGAGTTCCACTTCGTGTGGGGCGTGCTGATCGCCATCGTGGCGACGGTGGGGGCGGGCCGGCTAGCGTTGCAGACGCTGTGGCAGCGCAAGCGCCAGCGCGCGGCGCAGGGCCACGCTTACTGAGCCCGGCCTCCGGCGTCGCGCCGCGTGCCGGACCTTCGGGGCGCGACGCCGCCGCCCGCCCGGCGCGCAACGGCCATTCTCGTGCAACCGCACCCGCCTCCGGGAAACCGCGCCCCGAAACCGGCACCGGTACGCACTATCATGGGAGCCGGTCGTCCTTCGCCAGGAGCATCGATGCGTCTCTCCCGATTGGCCCTTGGAGTTTCCGCCGGCATGGCGCGCCGCCCGGCGCGGATGCTGGCCATGGCGTGCGCCGCGCTGGCGCTGGCCGCGTGCGGCTGGGGCATCTCCCCGACCAGCACCGGCGCCCGCATGACCGACGATGCCCTGCTCACGTACCAGGTGAAAGCCGCCCTCGACCAGGACAGCGCGCTGGATGCCCGCCAGATCCGCATCGCCAGCACACCGGACGGCCGCGTCATCCTGACCGGCTGGGTCGATACCCCCGAGATGGCGCGCCGCGCCGGCGAGGACGTCAAGCGCTTCGTCGACCGCGCCAAGCTCGACAACCGTCTGCGCGCGCTGTCGCAGCCTCCCGGCATCAACAGCGGGCCGATGATCGCGCCGGGCCTGCCGCCCGATCAGCCGGCCAGCGCGCCGGCCGCGCGCTGACACGCTGGCGCGGCGATCGGTTCAGCACTTGCGCGCCCATAACCCGCCCCGGCAACCGGGGCGGCGCGTGCGTCAGTCCTGCCGTGCGCCGGCGGGCGCGCGGTTCCACCAGCCCCCGCCCAGCGCCTGCAGCAGCGCCACGGAATCCGCCAGGCGCCCCGCGCGGGCCTGTGCCAGGCTGACCAGCGACTGCTGATAGGCCTGCTCGGCCTGCAAGACGGCCGGATACGCGATCAGCCCGAGCGTCCACTGGCGCTGCGCGATCGTCAGGCTCTTGCGGGCGGCATCGGCGGCATGGCTGGCGGCCTGCAGCGCCCTGGCATCGGCGTCGATGGCGTGCAGCGTGTCGGCGACGCTCTGGAACGCCGTCAGTACCGTGCTCCGGTACTGCGCGGCGGCCTGGTCGTAGGCGGCCTCGGCAGCGCGCTGCTGGTGCAGCAGCGTGCCGCCGCGGAAGATCGGCTGCGTGATCCCGCCCGTCAATCCCCAGAACCCGGTGCCCCCGGTGAACAGCTTCGAGAACGCGAGCGCCGAGCTTCCGAGATCGGCGCTCAGCGTGATGCTCGGCAGCCGCGCCGCGGTCGCCACGCCGATCTGCGCGCTCGCGGCGTGGAGCTGAGCCTCAGCCGCGCGGATGTCCGGCCGCTGCTCCACCAGGCGGGACGGCAAACTCAGCGGCAGCGCCTGCGGCAGCTGGAGCGACTCCAGCTCGAACGTCTGCGCGATCGTCTCGCTGGGGAAGCGGCCGGCCAACACGGTGATCAGGTCCCGCTGCAGGGCGAGCTGCTTCTCGAGCGGCGGCAGGGTGGCCTCGATCTGCGCCAGCGCCGATTCCTGCGCGGCAACGTCCGCGGCGCCGAGTTGCCCCGCCTGCCGCTGCTTGCGCACCGTCGCCAGCAGCCTGGAAGCCACGGCGACGGCCTCGTGCGTGGCCTGGACCTGGGCCCGCAGCGACGCCTCCTGGATCGCCGCGGCGACCACGTTGGCGGTCAGCGTCAGGTAGGCTGCCTCGTGCTGGAACGCCGCCACCTCGGCCTGCGCCGCGCTCACCTCGACCTGCCGGCGCACGCCGCCGAACACATCGGGCGCGTAGGACACCGTCAACTGCGCGGTGTGCAACGAATACAGCAGATCGCCCGAGGCCAGGGGGCTGGCCAGCACCGCGGCAGTCTTCTGGCGCGTCGAGGTCATCTGCGCATCCACGCTCGGGTAGAAGCTCCCGCGCGCCGCCGCCAGGTTCTCCTGCGCCACGCGCAGCGCCGCCTCGGCCGATTGCAGATCGGGATTCGCCTTGAGCGCGGCGTCCACCAGCGCGTTGAGCGGGCCCGATCCGAACATCGTCCACCACTGCCCGGCCACCTCCTGCCCTTCGACCAGGCGCTGGACCTGCCCGCCCTCGACCGGCGCCGACGCGGTCGGCACCGGCGGCGTGGGCGTGTAGCCCGCCACGGCCGGCGCAGCCGGCCGGTGAAAATCAGGGCCGACGGCGCAGCCGCCCGCTGTCACGGCGAGCAGCACGCTCACCGCCATTCGCGTCATCCCGCGCATCACGATTCCCCTTGGATTGCCTTGTCCGCGGCCGGGCCGTTTCCGTTCTGCCGGCTGCTGACGCGCGCTTCGATCAGGTAGTACAGGGCCGGCAGCAGCACCAGCGTGAGGGCGGTCGCCGTCACCAGGCCGCCCACCACCACGGTCGCCAGCGGACGCTGCACGTCACTGCCCAGCCCGTGCGCCAGCGCGGCCGGAATCAGGCCGAGCGCCGCCACGGTGGCCGTCATCAGCACCGGGCGCATCCGCTCGCGCGCGCCGGCCACCACCGCATCCTTCAGGCTGATGCCGGGCTCCTGGGTCCAGCGGTTGAGGTTCGACACCATGATGATCGCGTTGAGCACCGCCACCCCGAACAGCGCGATGAAGCCGACCGCCGACGACACGTTCAGCGTCATGCCGCGCAGGTGCAGCGCGATCAGCCCTCCCAGCGTCGCCAGCGGCACCGCCGAGAGGATCAGCGCCGGCTGCCGCAGATTCTTGAACTCGGCGAACAGCAGCACGAACATCAGCGCCAGCACCATCGGCAGGATCACCGCCAGCCGGGCCTGCGCGCGCTGCTGGTTCTCGAACTGGCCGCCCCAGGCGATCTGGTAGCGCGTATGGTCGTAGCGGATCTCCTGGTCGATGCGCCGCTTGGCCTCGTCGAGGAACGACGCCAGGTCCCGCCCGCGCAGGTTCAGGCGCACCGTCAGGTGGCGCTTGTTCATCTCCCGCGTGATGGTGGTCTCGCCCTCGGCGAAGCGGATCTTGGCGATCTCGGCCAGCGCGATATGCGCGCCGTTGGCCGCCGTCAGCATGAGATTGCCGATGGCCTCGGGGTTGCTGCGCGACGCGCTGGCAAAGCGCGCGACCACGTCGTAGCTGCGCTCCTCGACAAAGACCTGCGTCACCGGGCTGCCGGCGATGCCGGTCTGGATCAGCGCCATCACGTCGGCGATGTTGATGCCGAGGCGGGCGGCAGCCGCGCGGTCGACATCGATGCGCACCTGCGGCAGCGGCGGCTCCTGGTCGATGATCACGTCCTGCGCGCCCGGCACGGTCTTCAGCACGCGCTCGACCTCGGTGGCCAGTTGCCGCGTCTCGCCGAAATCGTTGCCGTAGACCTTGACCACCAGGTCGCTGTGCGCGCCCGCCAGCTTGTCCAGCACGCCGTCGATCATCGGCTGCGTGAAGCCGACGTCGATGCCCGGCAGCTGCTTGAAGCGCTCGGCCATCTTGGCGATCAGCTGCTGCTTGTCGCGCCCGGACTTCCACTCGCTGTAGGGATGCAGCGTCACCGCGCTCTCGATGTGCGACGGCGTGAACGGATCGGTGCCGTCGTCATTGCGCCCGACCTGGGTGACGATGTGCTCGACCTCGGGAAACTCCAGCGTCGCCGCGCGCAGCGTGTCGGCCATCCGGCTCGCCTTGTCGAGCGAGAGCCCCGGCGGCAGGGTGACCTGCAGCCAGATCGACCCTTCGTCGAGGTAGGGCAGGAAGTCGCGTCCGATCGATCCGCCCAGGATCACCACGCCGGCCAGGGTTGCCACCGCCAGGCCGATCACCGTGCGCGACTTGCCCACCAGCCGCGACAGCAGCGCCTGGTAGCGCGGCACCAGCCAGTGCAGCACCGGGTTCTCGAACACCTTGGTCGGCTTGCGATAGGCCCAGTACGCCAGGCCCGGAATCAGCAGCAGCGCCACCAGCAAGGCACCGAACAGCGCGAAGCCGACCGCGAACGCCATCGGCGAGAACAGCTTGTACTCGATGCGCTGGAACGCGAACAGCGGCAGGTAGGCGATGATGATGACCAGCATGCCGAAGAAGATCGGCCGCGTGACCTGCCGCGCCGCCGCCAGGATGTCGTTGCCGTGCAGCTCGCTTTCGGCGTCCTCTTCGCGCCGGCGCAGGATGTTCTCCATCACCACGATGGCGCCGTCGACGATGATGCCGAAGTCGATCGCGCCCAGCGACAGCAGGTTGGCCGGAATCTTGAAGTGGTGCATCAGGATGAACGCCGTCAGCAGCGACAGCGGAATCGTGATGGCCACGATGATCGCCGCGCGCGGGCTGCCCAGGAACAGCAGCAGCACGATCGACACAAGCGTCATGCCCTCGATCAGCGTCTTGCCCACCGTATGCACGGTGGCTTCGACCAGCTTGCTGCGGTCGATGTACGGCACGATCTTCACGTCCTTGGGCAGGATGTGCTCGTTCAGGTCGCGCACGGCGTCGTGCACGCCGGCCATCACGCGCGACGGGTTCTCGTTCTTGAGCAGCAGCGTGATGCCCTCGATGGTGTCCGGGTTGTTGTCCATGCCCAGGATGCCGTGCCGCTCGCGGTTGCCCAGCACCACGCGGCCGAGGTCCTTGACCAGCACCGGCACGCCGTTCTTCTGGCTGACCACGACGTTGCCCAGGTCGTCGAGGTTGCGGATCAGGCCCACGCCGCGGATCACCAGCCCCTGCTCGCCGCGCTGCATGACGCTGCCGCCCGCGTTCGCGTTGTTGGCGGCAATGGCCTGCGTGATCTGGTTCAGCGAGAGGTTGTACTTGGACAGCCGGGTCGGATCCAGCTCCAGCATGAACTGCGTGGTCACGCCGCCGAAGTTGACCACATCCACCACGCCCGACACCTGCTTGAGGCGGGGAATGACCTTCCAGAACTGCAGCTCGGACAGCTCGCGCAGATCGCGCGTCTTGGACTGCAGCGTGTAGCGGAAGATCTCGCCGATCGGCGAGGTCAGCGCATCCAGCCCGGGCTGAGCGCCGTACGGCAGCGACACGCCGCTGATGCGCTCCTGCAGCCGCTGGCGCGACCAGTAGTCTTCGGCGCCGTCCTGGAACACCACCGTGATCAGCGACAGGCCGAAGGTGCTCTTCGAGCGCATCACGTGCATGCCGGGCGTGCCCATGATCTCGCGCTCCAGCGGGATCGTGATCTGCTGCTCCACCTCTTCGGCGGCCAGGCCGTTGACCTGCGTGACCACCTGCGAGGTCGTGTCGGCGATGTCGGGGTAGGCCTCCAGCGGCAGCTGCGTCCAGCTATGCCAGCCGTAGAGCGCCACGAACAGGAACACCAGGACGACAATGCCGCGCCGGTTGAAGCACAGGGTGACGAGGCGTTCAATCATTGAGCAGCACTCCCTCTTTGACCACCACGCGGTCGCCGGCCTTCAGGCCCGAGACGATTTCGACATGGTCATCGAGCTGCGCCCCCACCTTGACCACGCGCGCCTCGAACTGCCACGGCGCCACCTCGACGAAGGCGCGGTTGTAGAACCCGCTCTGGATCACCGCCGTCATGGGCACCGTGATGCCATCGTGCGGCCGCGCCAGGAACGTGGCCTGTGCGAACATGCCGGGCTTGAGCCGCCCCTCCTGGTTGTCGAACAGCATCCTGACCTTGACGGTGCGGGTGTCCGGATCGAGCATCTCGCCGACGAAGCGGACCTTGGCCGGCAGCGCATCGGCATAGGCGTCGAGCTTGACCGTGGCCGACTGCCCCGCGTAGACCTGGGCCAGGTCCTTCTCCTGCGCGCTCGCCGTCACGAACACGCGGGACAGATCGGCGACCGTCATGACCGGCGCCGTGGCATCGTTCCAGTACCCGCCGATGGCCGCGTTCAGATCGACGACACGCCCGGTGATCGGCGAGCGCACCGCCAGGATGTGGCCGCCCGTCACCTGCCCGCCGCCCTTGGCGCCCAGTTGCGCCAGCCGGTTGTTCGCGCGATCCGCCTCGCTCACCGCCTGGGCGTAGTCGTTCTGCGCCTGCTCGAGATCGCGCTTGGCGGCGATCTCCGACTTGTCCAGCTCCCGCAGCCGCTCCAGGTTGCGCCGGGTCAGCGCCAGCGTCGACTGGGCCTTGGCCGCATCGCTCGTGGCCTGCGCCAGGTCCGCCGAGTCGATCGAGAACAGCACGTCGCCGGCCTTCACCGCGTCGCCGAGCTGCTTGTTGAGGCTGACGATGCGGCCCGTGAGCGGCGGCAGGACTTTCATCAGCTTGGCCGGATCCGCCTCGACCACCGCCGGCAGGGTGAAAGGCGCGGCAATCTGGCCCTGGACGACCGGCGCCACCGCCAGCGTGCGCCGCAGCGCCGACTGCTCGGGCACGATCACGCGCTCGCCCTCGTGCACGACGGAGACCGGAGCCTCAGGCGCGGCGGCCTCCTTGGCGTGCAGGGACATCGTGCCCCACACGGCCACGCTGATCGCTGCCAGCACGCCGGCGCCGGTGATGAGTCGCTTGGCGGATATCGATTTGACTTGCATGATGGGCTCCGATGCATGCGGGATGCTTCTTTTAATGGCTGCTCCGTCCGGATGCGGGCGTTATGCTACGCAAGCATGCTGCAGCGCACCCTGAATTCTTCTTCAGAAAAACGACATCCCGACGACTGCTAGAATGCCGCCGTCGGTTGGGGCACCCCATGCACATCCTCCTAATAGAAGACGATCAGAAAGCGGCCCGCCTGCTGGCCAGGGGCTTGCAGGAGGAAGGCTTCGAGGTGGCGGTCGCGCATTCCGCGGAAGAGGCCGACGCCTCGCTTCTGATGACGTGCCAACTGATCATCCTGGATTGGATGCTCCCGGGCAAGGACGGCATCGCCCTGTGCCGCGAGCTGCGCGAGCGCGATCTCCAGACCCCCGTCCTCATGCTGACCGCCCGCGACGCGACCGCCGATCGCATCGCCGGCCTGGATACCGGCGCCGACGACTACCTGACCAAGCCCTTCGTCTTCGATGAGCTGCTCGCCCGCGTCCGCGCACTGCTGCGGCGGGCCCGGCTGGCGCCCGCCGCGCCGCGGGTCATTGGCGACCTCGTGCTCGATCCGAACGCGCGTGCGGTGACGCGCGGCGGCCAGGCGCTCGATGTCACGCCCAAGGAATACGCGATCCTCGAATACCTGATGCGGCATGCCGGGCAGATCGTCAGCCGACTGCAGTTGGCCGAGCACGTCTGGCGCGCCGACCTGATCGCGATCGACAACCTCATCGACGTGCACATGAAGAACCTGCGGCGCAAGGTCGATCCGCCCGGCCAGCCGGCCCTCATCCATACGGTGCGGGGCCAGGGCTTTCGCCTCGCGGCGCCGGAGCGCCGGCATGCTTAGCGTCCAGCGGCGCCTGATGCTGGTGCATCTGGCCGTCATCGCGGTGATCGTGGCGAGCGCGGCATCGGCGGCGTGGTGGCAGCTCTCGCGCTCCGTGCACCGGCAGCTGGACGGCGCGCTCCTCGCCCTGGCGGAAACCGAGGCCGGCATGTTGCTGGAGAACCGGGGGCTGCCCGTGCGCGTGCACGAAAGGCCCGTCGGGGCGCCGCCGTCCTTGGTGCGCCTGGACCGGCTGGTCCAGATCGTCGATGCGCATGGCGAGGTCCTGGCGCACAGCGCCAACCTCGGCGCGACGCGGCTGCCCACGCCTGACAGCCTGCTGGCCCGGCTGGCGGCGGGGGAAACCGTCTTCGAGACCCTGCCCAACTTCAGCGAGGAGCCCCTGCGCATGGTGTCCCTGCCGGTGCAGGCCGGCGGCGCAGCGCCCGTTGTCATCCAGGTGGCCGGCTCGCTGGACGACGTCAACGGGGTGCTGGACTCGGCCGCCCTGCTGTTCGCCTGCCTGGCGATCGCCTTGGCCGCATCGGTGGGCACCGCCGGCGCCCTGCTGACGCGGCGGCTCTTCCGGGCCATCGACAACGTCGTCAAGCAGGCCCGCCGCATCGGCGACACCAACCTGGACGCGCGCCTTCCACATCCGGGCACGGCCGACGACATCGGCAGGCTGGTCGACACGCTGAACGACATGCTCGACCGCCTCGAGCATGCCTTCGACGCGCAGCGGCACTTCACCGCCGATGCCTCGCACGAGCTGCGCTCGCCGCTGTCGCGGCTGCGCACGGAAATCGAGATCACGCTGCGGCGCGAGCGCAGCCGCGAAGACTATGTCGAAACCTTGCGCTCCTGCCTGGAGGAGGTGGCGCGGCTGACCCTGCTGGTCGAAGAACTGCTCATGCTCGCGCGGCTCGATGCCGGCCAGGAGCGCGGCAGCCAGGACGCGGTGTCGGTGGCGACGCTGGTGGCAGACAGCGTGCGCAGAATGCAGCCGGCCGCGCACGAGCGCCTGATCCGGCTGGTGGTCGGCGCCGGCTCCGTCCCGGCCATCAAGGTGGCGCGGGGGCCGGCGAGCCTGGCGCTGGCCAACCTGCTCGACAACGCCGTGAAATTCTCGCCCCAGGGGAGCCAGGTCGACATCTCCTGGACGATCGATCAGGAGCAGGCCGTGCTGAAGGTATCCGACCACGGCCCCGGCATCCCCGACCACGAACTGCCGCACGTCTTCGACCGCTTCTATCGCGGCGCCGGCGCCCGCGCGGGCACCGCCGAGGGCACCGGCCTCGGGCTGGCGCTGTCCAGCGCCATCGTGCTGGCCCACGGCGGCCGCATCGATGTCGAGAACGCGCCGGCCGGCGGCACGGTCTTCCAAGTCAGACTGCCGCTGGCCACGTAGCGCCGGCCGCCCCACCCGCCCAATCGCCATGTCCTTCCGATCCGCCGCCCCCGCCCTCGGTGCCGCACTGCTGTTCGGCGCGAGCACGCCGCTTGCCAAGACCTTGGTGGGCACGGTCTCGCCCATCCTGCTGGCGGGCCTGCTGTATCTGGGCAGCGGCCTGGGCCTGGCCGGCTTCCTGCTCGCGAGACGGCTGTTGAAGCGGGGCACCCCGTCCGCCGCCGGCTCGCCGCCGATTCCGCGCCACGAAGTGCCGTGGCTGCTCGGCGCCATCGCGGCGGGGGGCGTGGCGGGCCCCGCCCTCCTGATGATGGGCCTGGCCAGCACGGCCGCCGCCCCGGCCGCACTGCTGCTCAATGTCGAAGGCGCGCTGACCGCGCTCATCGCCTGGATCGTGTTCCGGGAACACACCGACCGGCAGATCGTGCTCGGCATGATCGCCATCGTCGCCGGCGGCGTGCTCCTGTCATGGCAGCCCGGCGCCGCGCGCTTTTCGCCCGGCGCGCTGCTGATCGTCGCGGCCTGCGCCTGCTGGGCCATCGACAACAACCTGACGCGCAACGTCTCGACCAACGACGCCGTGCTGATCGCCTGCCTGAAGGGCCTCGTGGCCGGCGGCTGCAACACCGCATTCGCCTTGGCCGCGGGCGGCAGGCTGCCCGCGGGATGGCCGCTGGCGTCAGCGATGCTGATCGGCTTTGCCGGCTACGGCGTCAGCCTGGCCCTGTTCGTCATCGCGCTGCGGCATCTGGGGACGGCGCGCACGGGCGCCTATTTCTCCGTGGCCCCGCTGTTCGGCGTCGTGATCGCGCTGCTGATCTGGCCCGAGATGCCCGGCGTCCTGTTCTGGCTTGCCGCGGCGCTGATGGCCCTCGGCCTCTGGCTGCACCTGCGCGAGCGGCACGAGCACGAACACGCGCACGAACCGATGGAGCACACGCACGCGCATCGCCACGACGAGCACCATCAGCACACGCACGACTTTCCGTGGGACGGCCAGGAGCCGCACGTCCACCGCCACCGGCACGAAGCGCTGATCCACAAGCACCCGCATTACCCGGACATCCACCACCGCCATCCGCATTGAGCGGCCACGCCCGGCGGTGTCCGGGTCGCGCCGACCGTCCCGCGCGCCTTCCGCATCCGGGGCGCCGGGGCCAGAATCAGAATCGTCCTATGGCAGCGGACGCCACCAGCGTGCAAAGTCTGCGGTGCATCGACACACCGCCGGCTCGCCCACCATGCCACCGCATCCCACCACCGCCATCGCGCCCGCGCCTCGCGCCGCAGTCCGCCCCGCCATCGCCGACACCCTGCCGGCGCAGATCGTCCTCGTCCTCACCGAGCTGTTCGGCACCGACCTGCGGCAATGGCGCTTCCTCATCGACCTGTTCTGCGACACCGCCATGCAGGATCTCGCCGACCTGGAAGCCGCCATCGCCCGCGGCGCGGCCGCCGACATCGCCACGGCTGCCCACCGAATCGTCGGCTCGGCGCGGATGCTCGGCCACGCGGCCATCGGCGACGCGGCACACGCCGTGGAGCGCATCGCCCTGAGCGACGACAACAGCCGCGCCCACCCGGCCGACCTCCAGCACGCATTCGTCGGCCTGCGCATGCAGATCGACACCTTCCGTCGGCACGCGTGCCGCAGCGCGTGGCCCGACGCCAGCGCCCCCGGCTAGCCCGCCGCCGCGCGCGCCGCCATGCGGCGGTTGAGCATCAGCGGTACCACGCCAAGCGCGATGCCGCCCAGGCCCACCACGTTGGTCGCCAGATCGAAGGTCGGCACGCTGTAGGCCGCGATGAACCACAGGAACAGCGCACTGAACAGCGGCCACACCAGCAGGAACACCAGATTGAAGACCGACCTCAGCGCCTCGCGGCGAAAGCGCCATGCGCAAGCAAAGCCCGCCAGCCCGTAGTAGAAGGCCACCTGGAAGCCGATCGCGTTCACCGAGTCCTTGATGATGGCGCTCACGCTCGGAAAGTACGACGCGCCGAACAGCAGCAGCAGCCCGATCGCCGTGATCATCGCCGTGGCCACCCATGGCGTGCGCCACCGCTTGTGCAGGATCGCGTAGCGCGGGTGCACGATGCCATCGCGCCCCTTAGCGTAAAGCGTGCGCGTGAACTGCAGAATGGACGTCTCCAGCGTGCCCACGGTGCTGAGCATGACCGCGATCACGGCCACGTAGCTCCAGGGGCGCGGCAGCAGCTTGTCGGCAATCGCAAAGACGACGTTGGTGCTCGATTGCTGGATCTCCTGGTCATTGAGCACCAGCAGGATCACCACCGCAAAGCCCATGAACAGCGCCAGCACGATCAGCATCGCCCACAGCGCCCCGTGGCCAGGCGCGCGGCTGGCGTCGCGCGTCTCCTCGGTCAGGTTGACCGTCACGTCCCAACCCCAGAAGAAGAACAGCGCCGTCAGCGCGCCGGTGGCGAACAACTGCGGCGTAAAGCTGCCGGGCGACAACCACACCAGCGAAAACCCGTGCGCCGGATGCGCGCCGTACTTGGCCAGCGCCAGCACGATCAACGCCAGCAGGATCGCCGCCTCCGTCACCGTCATGACGATCTGCGAATAGCTGGTCAGCTTGATGCCCTTGACGATGACCGCGCTCACCACCAGCAGCCACCCTGCAGCCACCAGCGCCACCGCCGCCGGCTGCACCGCCAGCCCGGGCGCGACCAGCGTGAGTGTGGCCGTCGCCGCCGGAATCGTGCCCGACACCATGAATACCACCGACGCCACCAGCAGCGCCCAGCCAGCGAAGAACCCGAGCGTGCGATTGAAGATCGCGCCCACCCAGGCATACGCGGCGCCGGCACTGGGGTTCAGCCGGTTCAGATGCAGATACGCGAAGGTCACGCCGAACATGATCAGCCCGCAATACAGCAGACTGGCCGGCGCCAGCAGGCCGACCGCGCCGATCAGCGTGGCCGTGGTGGCGGCAATGCTGAAAGCCGGCGCCGTGCCGGCCACGCCCATCACCACCGATTCAGCCAGGCCCAGCGCCTGCCTCTCCAATTCCGCCGGAGCGTTCGTCGTCATGGTCGCCACCCCCAATCGTCGACGTCGACCTGGATGCCCGGCCGGGCTGCAGCGTCCGCCGGGCACTTACAGTATTGGACGCCGGTGCGGCAGCACCAAGCACGTTGGCGACACCATCCATCAACTGACACAAACATCCCCAACGAACCTGCCGCATACACAACGAACGCGGTCGATGTGATGAATATCCTTCTTTTTTACTCGGCTTATTTGTGCCACTAAGCATATTCCGACCCCAATTCTGCTATATGTTGCTGTTCACGCAATACAACGGTGTTCGCCAACTATTGATGTAGCGCATACCTCACTACTATCTTCGCGTGCAACGTCGGCGCAGTCTGTGCTAGCGCCACGACAGCGCAACCGTCATGCGCCGGTTGCGCACACCACTTTGCAACAACAGGGCACATCAACATTTCCGGGGGGATTTCGATGTCCGAAGCTGTTCTTCATCCATTTTTCTCGCGCGAGCGCACCGTCGCCGCGGTTGGATTCAACCGCTGGCTGGTACCACCCGCCGCACTGGCCATCCATCTGTGCATCGGCATGGCCTATGGTTTTTCCGTCTTCTGGCTGCCGCTGTCGCGGGCGCTGGGCATCACCCAGGCGCGCACCTGCGGCGCCGATGTCTCGCTGATCGCTGAGCTGTTCACCACCTCGTGCGACTGGCGCATTTCCAGCCTCGGCTGGATGTACACCCTCTTCTTCGTCTTCCTGGGCGCCTCCGCTGCGCTGTGGGGTGGCTGGCTGGAGCGCGTCGGCCCGCGCAAGGCCGGCGTGGTCTCCGCCGTGTGCTGGTGCGGCGGCCTGCTGATCTCGGCATTCGGCGTGCAGACGCACCAGCTGTGGATGCTGTGGATCGGCTCCGGCGTGATCGGGGGCATCGGCCTGGGCCTGGGCTACATCTCGCCCGTGTCGACGCTGATCAAGTGGTTCCCGGACAAGCGCGGCATGGCGACCGGCATGGCCATCATGGGCTTCGGCGGCGGCGCGATGATCGGTGCTCCGCTGGCTGACCGCCTGATGAAGCTGTTTGCCTCGGCCGATTCCGTGGGCGTGTCGCAAACGTTCATTGTGCTGGCCGCGATCTACTTCGTGTTCATGATGGTCGGTGCTCTGGGCTACCGCGTGCCGCCCGCAGGCTGGAAGCCCGCCGGCTGGAAACCGTCGCCCGCCAAGGCCAACGACACCATGGTCACGCAGCGCCACGTGCACGTCAGCCAGGCCATCAAGACGCCGCAGTTCTGGCTGATCTGGGCCGTGCTGTGCCTGAACGTTTCGGCCGGCATCGGTGTGCTAGGCATGGCTTCGCCGCTGCTGCAGGAAGTGTTCGGCGGCAAGCTGCTGGGCGTCACCACCGCGTTCACCGAACTGACCGCCGCGCAAAAGGGCCAGATCGCCGCCATCGCCGCGGGCTTCACCGGCCTGCTGAGCCTGTTCAACATCGGCGGCCGCTTCTTCTGGGCCTCGCTGTCGGACCGACTGGGCCGCAAGCTGACCTACGCCGTCTTCTTCGCGCTGGGCTTCGTGCTGTACGCCGCGATTCCCTGGACTTCGCACACCAGCAACATCGCGCTGTTCTCGCTGGCCTTCTGCGTGATCCTGAGCATGTACGGCGGCGGCTTCGCCACCGTGCCGGCCTACCTGGCCGACATGTTCGGCACCCAGATGGTGGGCGCCATCCACGGCCGCCTGCTGACGGCGTGGTCGACGGCCGGCATCCTGGGCCCGGTGCTGGTGAACTACCTGCGCGAATACCAGATCGCCCACGGCGTGGCCCGCGCGTCGGTCTACGACATCACGATGATGGTGCTGGCCGGCCTGCTGGTGCTCGGCTTCATCTGCAACCTGCTGGTGCGCCCGGTCGACCCGAAGCACTTCATGACCGAAGCGCAGTTGGACGAGCAGCGCCACGCCGCCACCGCCGCGACCCCGCAAGCCGCTGCACCGGAAACCTCGCTCGAGTGGGCGGCCCACCCGGGTTCGGCCGTGGCCGTGGTACTGGCCTGGGCCGCCGTCGGCCTGCCGTTGGGCTGGGGGGTTTGGATTACACTCCAGAAAGCTGCCGTGCTGTTCTCCTGACCTGACGCACCCAACGCTCCAGCCGCCCCGCCCCATGAAGCACCAGAAGATCGAGTTTTACCGTCATCCGGCCGGTGGCTGGGGCGCGCTCAAGAGCGTTGCGCACCAGTTGCTGTCGCAGGGCATCGCCGCCAAGGGCGCCAAGACGCTGCTGTCGGCCAACCAGCCGGACGGCTTCGACTGCCCCGGTTGCGCCTGGCCCGACCGCGACCATGCCTCCACCTTCGAGTTCTGCGAAAACGGCGTGAAAGCCGTGGCAGCCGAAGCCACGGCCCGCCGCACCACGCCCGAGTTCTTCGCGCAGCACACCGTGCGCGAACTGGCCGAGTGGTCCGATTTCGCGCTCGAAGACCAGGGGCGCCTGACGCACCCGATGGTCTACGACGCGGCCACCGACAAATACGTCCCCATCGAATGGGACGCCGCCTTCGCCCTGATCGCGCAGCACCTGCGCGCGCTGCCCGATCCGAACCAGGCGATCTTCTACACCTCCGGCCGCACCAGCAATGAGGCGGCCTTCCTCTACCAGCTGTTCGTGCGCGCCTATGGCACGAACAACTTCCCCGACTGCTCCAACATGTGCCACGAGCCCTCCGGCACGGGCATGCGGAGCAGCATCGGCGTCGGCAAGGGCACCGTCACCCTCGACGATTTCACTCAAGCCGACGCGATCTTCATCTTCGGCCAGAACCCGGGGACGAACCACCCGCGCATGCTCGGTGAGCTGCGCGAGGCCGCCAAGCGCGGCGCGGCCATCGTGTCGTTCAACCCGCTGCGCGAGCGCGGGCTGGAACGCTTTGCCGATCCGCAAAGCAAGATCGAGATGCTCACGCTGGGCTCGACGCGCATCAGCACCGAATACCACCAGGTCCGCATCGGCGGTGACCTGGCCACCATCAAGGGCCTGATCAAGCATGTGATCGAGCGCGACGACGCGGCGTGCAGCCGTGGCGAGCCCGCCATCATCGATCACGACTTCGTGGCCCGGCACACCGGCGGCTACGACACCTTCGCCGCCGACGTGCGCGCCGAATCGTGGGCGACCATCGAGGCCGAATCGGGCCTGTCCGAAGCCGAGATCCGCCAGGCCGGCGACACCTACATCCGGGCCGGCAGCGTGATCGCCTGCTGGGGCATGGGCATCACCCAGCACAAGCATTCGGTGGCGACCATCCAGATGATCGTCAACCTGCTGCTGCTGCGCGGCAACATCGGCCGCCCGGGCGCCGGCGCGTGTCCGGTGCGCGGCCACAGCAACGTGCAGGGCGACCGCACCATGGGCATCTACGAGAAGCCCGCGCCGGCCTTCCTCGACCGGCTGGACAGCGTCTTCGGCTTGACCGTGCCGCGCGAACACGGCTACGACACGGTCGGCGCCATCGAGGCGATGCGCAACGGCGCGGCGCGCGTGTTCTTCGCCATGGGCGGCAACTTCGCGGCGGCCACGCCGGATACCGCCGCCACCTGGGCCGGTCTGCGCCAGTGCGACCTGACCGTGCACGTGACCACCAAGCTCAACCGCAGCCACATCGTGCACGGCCAGGCCGCGCTGATCCTGCCGTGCCTGGGCCGCACCGAAATCGACCAGCAGGCCGGCGGCGCGCAGGGCGTGACGGTGGAAGACTCGATGAGCATGGTGCATATGTCGGCGGGCATCAATCCGCCGGCCTCACCGCACCTGCTGTCCGAGCCGGCCATCGTGGCGCGCCTGGCCGAGGCCACGCTGCCCGAGCACACCGTGCCGTGGCGCTGGCTGGTCGAAGACTACGACCGCATCCGCGAGCGCATCGAAGCGGTGTTCGATGACTTCGCCGGCTTCAACGAGAAGATCCGCGTGCCGGGCGGCTTCCGCCTGCGCAACACGGCATCGGAGCGGATCTGGAACACGCCGTCGGGCAAGGCGGTCTTCCACACGCACGGCATCCCGACCGACACGCCCGTGCACCGCGCCCGCGAGCGCCATGCCGATGCCACCGTCTTCACGCTGGCCACGGTGCGTTCGCACGACCAGTACAACACCACCATCTACGGCATGGACGACCGCTATCGCGGCGTGTTCGGCCAGCGCCGCGTGGTCTTCATCCACGCAGAGGACCTGCGCACCATCCGCCTGAAAGACGGCGACTGGGTCGACATGGTCACGCTGTCCGACGATGGCACCACGCGCCGCGCCGACGGCTTCCGCCTGGTGGCGTACGACATCCCGCGCGGCTGCCTGGCGGCGTATTACCCCGAAACCAACCCGCTGGTGCCGCTGTCCGCCGTGGCCGACCAGGCCCGCACGCCGACGTCCAAGTCGATCCCGGTGATGCTGGTGCCGAGCCAGGCCGCACCGCGCACCGAAGCGGACACAGCGGCCACCGCCGAAGCCTGATGATCGGAACTCCCGGCTGGTCGGCGCTGCAACTGGCGCTGCTGGCGGCATTGCAGGAAACCGAGGCGGGCAGGCCGGTGTCGCTGCCCTGGCTGACCAAGCGCGTGGGCGAGCGCGGCAGCACCGTGCTGCGCGCGCTGCATCCGCTGGCGGACGCAGGCTTGCTGCGCGTGACGATGGACGATACGCGCTGGCTGGTCGTGCTGTCCGATGCCGGCCGCCATGCGCACAAGGACGCTGCCGCATGACCGCCTTCACCCGCCATCCCGCCGGCCTGCCGGTCGTCTCCACCTCGGCGACGCGGCGCACGCGCGCCGGCACGCAGGAAGACGCCACCACCGCCGTCGCCGACGAGGCGCCCGTCGCGCTGGTGTTCAACGGCATCACGCACGCCGTGATGATGGCTTCGCCGACCGACCTGGAGGCGTTTGCGCTGGGGTTCGCGCTGTCCGAAGGCATCATCGACAGCCGTGCCGACTGGCGCGGCGCCGACGTCGACGCGCATCCGCACGGCCTGGAAGTGCACGCCGAGATTGCCACGCACTGCTTTGTCCGCCTGAAGGCGCGCCGGCGCGCGCTGGCCGGGCCCACCGGCTGCGGCCTGTGCGGCATCGAGAGTCTGCAGACCTTCGAGACCGCGCCCGTGCCGCTCGCGCCGCCGGCGTGGGTGCCGACCCTGCCCGATGCGCTAGTGCTGGACGCGCTGAAGGCGCTCACCGCCGCCCATCAGCCCGCCAACGCGCTCACCGGGGGCCTGCATGCCGCCGGCTGGGTGCCCGCCAACGGCAACGGCATGCCCGCGCACGTGCTGGAAGACGTCGGCCGGCACAACGCGCTGGACAAGCTGATCGGCCGGCTGGCCCAGCTCGGCATCGCCCCCGCCGACGGCTTCATTGTGATGACGAGCCGCGCGAGCTTCGAACTGGTACGCAAATGCGTGCAGACCGGCGTGCCGCTGCTGGCGACCATCTCCGCACCGTCGTCGCTGGCCATCGCACATGCCAGGACGGGGCAGCTGACACTGCTGGCGTTCTGCCGCGGCGACAGCGTCACGCGGTTTGCCTAGACCCTAGACGGCCTAGACGGCGGCGTCAGGCGCATGCTTGCGGTAGCCGTCGAGCTGGTGCTCCAGGACGGCAATCCGATGCTCCAGCGCCTTGCGGCCGGTGATGTCGACGATCAGGCCGTACCAGCGGTCGATCGCGCCGTCGGCGCCGTGGTGGGGCCGCGCCCGGCTGCTCACCCAATGCCATGAGCCGTCGGGCCACTTGATGCGGAAGGTGATCTCGAACGGCTGGCCGCTCGGCACCCAGGCGAGCCACTCCCGGCGCACCCGCACGCGGTCTTCCGGATGCATGATCCCGTACCAGGCCTCGATGCGGTCCTCGACCGACAGGTTCCGGGCCACGCCGAAAGTCGGCCCCATGTAGTTGATGGTGCCGTCCGGCAGCGCCGCCCAGGCGATATCGGGGCTCAGGTCGCTCGCGCGGCTGAAATGCTCCTCGCTTTCGCGGATCGCCCGTTCGGCCCGCCGCTGCTCGGTGACGTCGATCATGATGATCGAGGTGCCGATGCGCTCGCCCACCTCGTCGTGGACCGGCTGGACGAATGCCAGATAGCAGGCCTCCCCCGGCCCCTCGATCTCCACCGGCGCCGACGCCATCCCCTGCGCGACGTCGCGCACCGCCGCCAGCAGGCCGCGCACCCGGGCCTCGCAGCACGCCATCTCGGCCAGGCGCTGCCCGATGAACTGGCTGCCCGCGCATGCCACGATCTCCAGGAAGCGGTTGTTGGCGCTGACGCAGCGCTCCGCGCCATCCACGAAGCACAGCGCGACGGGCGCATGCCGGTACAGCGCCTCGAGCTGGTGCCGCCGCTGAAAGGGCGAGGCCTCGCTCAGGGCCGCCACGGCGGCCGGCTTGCCGAAACCGCGCTGCAGGGCCGCCGCCGCATCCGGCGCCGGCACGGGATACCCGAACAGCCATCCCTGCCCCAGGCCGCAGCCGAGCCCGCGCAGGATATCGGCCTGGGCGTGCGTCTCCACCCCCTCGGCCACCACATCGACGCCCAGGCTCTGCCCCAGCCCGATGATGGACGCGACGATCTTGCGGCTGTCGCTGTCGCCCTCCATGTCCTGGACGAAGCTGGCGTCGATCTTGATCTTGATCTTGTCGAAAGCGAAGGCGTGCAGCCGTTCGAGATTGGAAAAGCCGATGCCGAAATCGTCGAGCGCGATCCGGATGCCCGCGCGCTTGAGCTCGCCCACCAGCGCCGCCGCGACCCCGATGTCGCCCACCAGCGCGCTCTCGGTGATTTCCATCTGCAGCCGCGTCAGCGGAAAGCGGCCCGCTTCGGCCGCCGCCCGGATCAGGCCGAACAGCCCGGCATTCTGCAACTGCTGTGGCGAGAGATTGAAGGCGAGGAAGAAGCTGCCGTCCCACGCGGCGGCGGCCCGGCACGCCTTGGTCAGCACGCGCACGAGCAGCGCGTCGATCAGGCCATGGCGCTCAGCGGCCGGAATGAAGACCGCCGGCGGCACCTCGCCGAGGTCTGCCTCCGTCCAGCGCGAAAGGACCTCGAACCCCTTGAGGTCATAATCCCGGAGATCGACCAGGCACTGGAACGCCGGCTCGATGGCGTCCCGCGCAAGCGCGTCAAGCAGGCGCTCGCGGGTGATGGAGGCGGCGTCGATCATCTTCTCATCCGGATTCCAGGCAGGCTTGTTGGCTGACCAGCATGCGCCCGAACGCCGTCATGTTTGGGACAGAAGCGGCCGAACGCCCCTGCATCTTAACGGCAGCAGGCCTGCCGCGCATGACGCAGAACCGTCGGCGCAAGCGCGCCTAGATCTCGACCTTGCTCCCCAGCTCCACCAGCCGGTTGGCCGGGATCCGGAAGAAGTCCGACGGTTTGGCGCTGTTGTGCTGCATCCAGGCAAACAGCGACTCGCGCCACATCGCCATGCCGGGCAGCGGCGATGGCACCACCGTGGCGCGCGTGATGAAGAACGAGGTCTCCATGTCTTCGAAGACGATGCCGAGCCGTTCGCCGACCATGCGGACGATCTCGTCCACGGCCGGGGTCTCCTTGAAGCCGAAATCCGCCGCGGCCGAATAGAGGTTGTCGCCGATGGTCTTGACGACCAGGCGCTTGGCGGGCTCCACGTACGGCACCGCCTGCGTGCGGAAGTGGATGAACAGCACGCGGCTGTGCAGCACGTGGTTGTGCTTGAGGTTGTGCAGCAGCGCGAGCGGCACGAACTCGATGCTGGGCGTCAGGTAGACGGCCGTGCCGTCCACCCGGTATGGCGGATGGCGCAGCAGGCCCTCCATGAACGGCTCCAGCGCGATGCCGCCCTCCACGTTGCGCGCCTTCAGCAGCTGCGTCCCGGTATGCCACGTCACCATCAGGAAGAAGATCAGGCCGCCCAGCAGCAGCGGAAACCAGCCGCCGGCCGCCACCTTCAGCAGGTTCGCGCCGAAGAACGACAGGTCCACCGCCAGAAACACCGTCCCCAGCAAGGCCACCGCCGGCAGGCTCCACTTCCAGGCATTGCGCATCACCACCGTGACCAGGCCGGTGGTCAGCAGCATCGTCGTCGTGACTGCAATGCCGTAGGCCGCCGCCAGGTTGTCGGACTTGCCGAAGGCCAGCACCACCGCCACCACCAGCAGCAGCAGCGCGTAGTTCACCACCGGCACATAGATCTGGCCGATCTCGACATCCGAGGTGTACAGGATCTTCATGCGCGGCGCGTAGCCGAGGTGGACGGCCTGCGCCGTCATCGAGAAGGCTCCGGAGATGACCGCCTGCGAAGCGATGACGGTCGCGGCGGTGGCCAGCACGATGGTCGGCGCCACGGCCCAGGTCGGCATCAGCAGGAAGAACGGATTCTGCAGCGCCGAAGGCTCGCGCAGCAGCAGCGCACCCTGCCCGAAATAGTTCAGCAGCAGGCAGGGCATGGCGATGAAGAACCACGCATAGCGGATCGGGCGGGCGCCGAAGTGCCCCATGTCGGCATAGAGCGCCTCGGCGCCGGTCAGCGCGAGGAACACCGAGCCGAACACGATAAACGCCTGCACCGCGTGCCGGAACATGAATTCGACGGCGTGGACCGGGTTCAGCGCCACCAGGATCTGCGGCGAGCGCAGCACCGAAAACAGGCCGATCAGCCCGAGCAGCACAAACCAGAACAGCATCACGGGGCCGAACAGCCGCCCCACCACGTGCGTGCCCTGCTTCTGCAGCAGGAACAGCCCGACCAGCACGATCAACGACAGCGGCAGCACCCAGGGCTGCAGCGCGGGCGTCATCACTTCCATTCCCTCGACGGCCGACAGCACGGAAATGGCCGGCGTGATGACGGCATCGCCGTAGAACATGCTGGCGCCCAGCAGGCCGAGCAGCATCAGCGTGCGGGTCGTGCGCGCCCCGCCGCCGCTGGCGCGCATGGCCAGCGCCGTGAGCGCGAGGATGCCGCCTTCGCCGTTGTTGTCGGCGCGCATCACGAACACCACGTACTTGATCGACACCACCAGCGTCATCGACCAGAACAGCATGGACAGAACGCCGTAGACCGTCTGCGTCGAGAACGGCACCCCGTGCTCGGGGTTGAAGCACTCCTTCAGGGCATAAAGCGGGCTGGTGCCGATGTCTCCGAAAACCACGCCGATCGCACCGAGCATGGTGGCCATCAAGGCGGGCTTTCTTGTGATTGTGCTGCCGGAGGCTGTCGTCATGGTGGTCTGTTGCGCGGATGACGAGGGGCGCTGACGCAAATTCCGTGCGCCGTCTGCCGCGAACCATGGAACCGCCGGAGTGCGGCAGAAGCCACTGAAGCTTAGGTGAAATTCCCCGCGTCTGCGCGAGTGTTTGCACCAATGGCAGGCCGCCCCGAAGCCTGAAGCGCCCAGCGGTGGCCACGGCACACCGCATGCATGCATCCCCGGGCGAAACTGGGGGAAAACAGACTTTGACTGGGAGACGCGCCAAGCATATATTCACCAAACGATCGTTTGGCCGGATTGGCCTCGTCTGCCTGCTGCGTGTATCGGACCGGCAGCCGATCGATTTCTCAACTTCACGTTCAAGATCATGGCTACTGGTACCGTCAAGTGGTTCAACGACGCTAAGGGTTTCGGCTTTATTACCCCGGATGAAGGCGGCGAGGACCTTTTCGCGCATTTCTCTGCGATCAACATGCAAGGGTTCAAGACCCTGAAGGAAGGTCAACGCGTTTCGTTTGAAATCACGCAAGGCCCGAAGGGCAAGCAAGCCTCGAATATCCAGGCGGCTTGAGCGCAGGGCCGGGGCACTGACTGAGCCGAGATCGGTCCCTCGATTGCAGGACAGCGCGGCACGCTTGCGGGCAGAGCGCGCGCTGGTCGAAAGCCCCAAGGTAGGGGTCAGTTGTTGGGTTGTGCTGTACGTGTTTGCCAGAAGCTGTCGGTGGACCGCCGGAAACGGCGTCCGGTTTCACGAACCCTTTTTGGGAGAATGCCATGGCCAGCCGAATCGAAGCGAACGCCGACCACTATGATCCGCCCACCGGGGCAGCCACGGACACCGCGGTTGCCCCGTGTTTCATACGGGATTCGGAAATCCAGCTATTGCGATTGCAGCGGCTCCGTGAAGGCCAGCGCGTCAGCTTTGACGTCGTCATGGGGCCGGACGGCGAGCCGATCGCCGTCAATATCAAACCGATATGACAGCCGTGTTTCCGCATCGCGTCGACACAAAAAAAGGGAGGCCATGCCTCCCTTTTTCTTGGGCGCCGCTGAGGCTCACTTCGCCGTCGGCATGACGAATTCCGCGCCCTTGGCGATCGAATCCGGCCAGCGCTGCATCACGCTCTTGTAGCGCGTATAGAAGCGCACGCCCTCTTCGCCATAGGCGTGGTGATCGCCGAACAGCGAGCGCTTCCAGCCGCCGAAGCTGTGCCACGCCATCGGCACCGGGATCGGCACGTTGATGCCGACCATGCCGATCTGGATCTGCCGCGCGAACGCCCGCGCGATGCCGCCGTCGCTGGTGTAGCACGACACGCCGTTGCCGTATTCGTGCGCGTTGATCAGGTCCACCGCTTCGGCAAAGTCGTGCACGCGCACCACCGACAGCACCGGGCCAAAGATTTCTTCCTTGTAGATCGTCATGTCGGGCGTGACATGGTCGAACAGCGTGCCGCCGGTGAAGAAGCCTTCGGCGTGGCCTTCGACGGTATGGCCGCGGCCGTCCACCACGAGCTGTGCGCCCTCCTCGACGCCCTTGGCGATGTAGCCTTCGACCTTGACCTTGTGCGCGCCGGTCACCAGCGGCCCCATTTCGCTGCGCGGCTCCATGCCGTTGCCGATCTGGAGCGCCCGCGCGCGCTCGGCCAGACGCGGCACCAGCCGGTCGGCCACACCGCCCACCGCCACCGCCACCGAGATCGCCATGCAACGCTCGCCGGCCGAGCCGTACGCCGCGCCGATCAGCGCGTCGACCGCCTGGTCGAGATCGGCATCGGGCATCACCACCAGGTGGTTCTTGGCGCCGCCCAGGGCCTGCACGCGCTTGCCGCGCCGGGTGCCTTCCGAATAAATGTATTCGGCGATCGGCGTGCTGCCGACGAACGACACGGCCTGCACGTCCGGATGGGCCAGCAGCGCGTCCACCGCCTCCTTGCCGCCCTGCACAACATTGAACACGCCGTCGGGCAAGCCGGCCTGTTTGAGCAGGTCGGCGATCATCAGGCTGGGGCTCGGATCGCGCTCGCTCGGCTTGAGCACGAAGGTGTTGCCGCACGCCAGCGCGACCGGGAACATCCACATCGGCACCATCACCGGGAAGTTGAACGGCGTGATGCCGGCCACCACGCCCAGCGGCTGGCGCAGGTTCCAGTTGTCGATGCCGCCGCCGATGTTGTCGGTGAACTCGGTCTTGAGCAGGTTCGGGATGCCGCAGGCGAACTCCACCACCTCGATGCCGCGCGTGACTTCGCCCTTGGCATCGGAGAACACCTTGCCGTGCTCGCGCGTGATGGCGGCCGCGAGCGCGTCATGGTGCTGGTCGAGCAGCTCCTTGAACTTGAACAGGATGCGCGCGCGCTTGAGCGGCGAGGTCTCGGCCCAGGCCAGCGCGGCGGCGCGGGCGGCGGCCACGGCGGCATCCACCTCGGCCTTGCCGCCCAGCAGCACCTGCGCCGACACGGCGCCGGTGGCGGGGTTGAACACGTCGGCGCTGCGCGTGGCGGTGCCGGCGTGGCGCTGTCCGCCGATGTAGTGGCTGACCACGGATTCGGTCACGGCGGGATCAATCGGTCGATTCATCTCAGGCTACCTCTTGCAGGACGGTACGAACGGTGTCGAAGATGCGGGCGATTTCCGCTTCGCTGATGATGAGCGGCGGCGAGAACGCCAGCGTGTCGGCGGTGTAGCGCACCAGCACGCCGCGCTCCAGGCACTTCAGGAACACTTCGTAGGCGCGTGCGCCGGCGGCCCCCGGGCGCGGCGCCAGCTCGATGCCGGCCACCAGCCCCAGGTTGCGGATGTCCTGGACGTGCCGCACGCCCTTGAGCGAATGCGCCGCCGCCTCGAACACCGGCGACAGCGCGCGGGCGCGCTGGAACAGGCCCTCGGTGCGGTACAGGTCGATGGCGGCCACGGCGGCGGCGGCGGCCAGCGGATGCGCGGAGTAGGTATAGCCGTGGAACAGCTCGATCGCCCCCGGCGCGCCGGCCTCGATCACGGCATCGTGCAGCGACTGGCGCACCGCCACCGCGCCCATCGGCACGGCCGCGTTGTTGATGCCCTTGGCCATCGCCAGCAGGTCGGGCGTGACGCCGAAGAACGTCGACGCGGTGGCCGCGCCCAGGCGGCCGAAGCCGGTGATGACCTCATCGAAGATCAGCAGGATGCCGTGCTTGTCGCACAGCGTGCGCAGGCGCTCCAGGTAGCCCTTGGGCGGCACCAGCACGCCGGTGGAGCCGGCCAGCGGCTCGACGATGACGGCGGCGATGGTCGACGGGTCGTGCAGCGTGACGATGCGCTCCAGCTCATCGGCCAGATGCGCGCCCCAGGCCGGCTGGCCCTTGGAGAATGCGTTGTGCTCGGGGGCATGCGTGTGCGGCAGGTGATCCACGCCGGGCATCAGATTGGCCGAGAACGCCTTGCGGTTCGGCGCGATGCCGCCCACCGAGATGCCGCCGAACCCCACGCCGTGATAGCCGCGCTCGCGACCGATGAAGCGGGTGCGCTGCCCTTCACCGCGCGCGCGGTGGTACGCCAGCGCGATCTTGAGTGCGGTATCCACCGCCTCCGAACCGGAGTTGACGAAGAAGACGCGGTTCAGCCCCTCGGGCATGATCTCGGCCACCTTCTCCGCCGCGCGGAAGGCCACGGGGTGGCCCATCTGGAAGGTCGGCGCGAAATCCATGGCGGCGGCCTGCGCCGTGATGGCGTCGACGATCTCCTTGCGGCAATGGCCGGCGTTGACGCACCACAGGCCCGCCGTGCCGTCCAGCACCTCGCGGCCGTCGGCGTCGCGGTAGTACATGCCCTGCGCGGAGACCAGCAGGCGCGGCGCGGCCTTGTACTGGCGGTTGGCCGTGAAGGGCATCCAGAAGTAGGACAGATCGGTGGTTTCCAGCGGGTGCGGGGCGGGTTTCATCGGCAACTCCAGGCAAAAAGGGACCGGGCCAGGTCGAGCGTTCCTGCAAACTGTACAGAGCGGGACGCGCATCGGACATGCACAGATTGCGCGATTCGCCGAAACTGTATAGGTAGTACGGCAGACCGCACGCCGCCGGCCCACCTTGCACCGCACCATGCAACTCGAACTCGATCCCCACCATCCTCAGCGTACGTTGGTCGACCAGATTGTCCAGGGCATTCGCGCCGCCGTGGACGACCACAGCCTGCCGCCCGGCACCCGGCTGCCCTCGGTGCGCAAGCTGGCGCAGGCGCACGACATCAGCACGTTCACCGTTGCCGAGGCCTATACCCGGCTGGCGGCGCTGGGCGCCATCGTCGCGCGGCCGCGCTCGGGCTACCTGGTGGCGGCGCGCGCACCGGCCCAGCCGGTGCCGGTGGCGCCCCGCTGGGAGCCGCCCGCGCTCAACGCGGCCTGGCTGCTGTCGGACGTGTTCGCCGACCGCTCCATCGCCATCAAGCCGGGCTGCGGCTGGCTGCCGAACGACTGGCTGGACGAGCGCGGCGTGCAGGAAGCGATGCGCATGGTCAGCCGCGTGTCGGCGCTGCGGGTGGCGGGCTATGGGCATCCGTGGGGCTATGCGCCGCTGGGCGAATACGTGGCGCAGTCGCTCACGCTGCGCGGCCTGCCCGTCGAGCGCGCCCAGGTGCTGCTGACCAGCGGTGCCACCCAGGCGCTGGACCTGATCGTGCGCACGCTGTTCAAGGCGGGCGACGTGGTGGCGGTGGAAGATCCGGTCTACTGCAACGTGCTCCAGGTGCTCAAGCTGGCCGGCCTGCGCGTGGTGGGCGTGCCGCGCACCCCCGAAGGGCTCGACACGGCCGCGCTGGAGACCGTGCTGCGCCAGGACGAGGCCAGCCGCCCGCGCGCCCTCTTCGTCAGCACCGTGCTGCAGAACCCGACCGGCTCGTCGATGACGGCGCAGAACGCCTACCGCGTGCTGCAGCTGGCCGAGCAGCACGGCCTGTGGATCGTCGAGGACGATCTGCACCGCGAGCTCGCCGACCCCGCCGCGCCGATGCTGGCCGCGCTCGACGGGCTGCGCCGCACGCTCTATGTGAGCGGCTTCTCCAAGACCATCTCGCCGTCGCTGCGCGCGGGCTACGTGGTGGCGGATGCGGCCATCACGCGCGAGCTGGCGCGGACCAAGATGGCGGTGGCGCTTACCTCGTCGGAGATCACCGAGCGCATCGTGCACGCCTTCGTGACACGGCCGGCCTACGCGGAGCACGTGGCCCGCCTGAACGCACGGCTGGGCGCGGCGCATGCCGGCGTCGAGGCGACCATGCGCGAGCACGGCGCCGTCGTGTTCGACACGCCCGGACGCGGGCTCTTCCTGTGGGCGCGGCTGCCCGGCCATGCGGATGCGTCCGCGCTGGCCGACCGCGCCATCCGCGGCAATATCTGGCTGGCGCCGGGCCAGTACTTCCGTCCGGACGACGCGGCCAGCCCGTGGCTGCGCTTCAATGTCGCTTACTCGGGCGACCCGGCGCTGTGGGAGTTCCTCGCGAGCGCCGAGTAAGGGCCGGTATCTTCATGCTTTACCGTGCCGGGGTCGAACGATTGCCTCGCGCGCCTGGCACGGGCACTCCATCGCACCGCCGCCGCTTGAACGGGCCGCGACCGCGGCGTCACACATTCCACATCACCCGCAGCTAGGATGGCCAAAGATGCGATCGAGGCGGGGCCACGGCACAGGCCAACCCGTCGGATTGGCGCGCCGGGGACGCTGCCGGACCGGTGAGCCGGCGCCCAGGCCGGGTGCGGCACCCTTGCACTTTGTCTATCGTGGTCGAGGCACACCGGCGCCGCCAGACCGGGCGCTCGGCCGCGCACCGACCCGGTCGAGGCACACCGGCGCGGGCGCGATCCTGCGACGGATGAAACGGTCGCCAGGGACATACGCCCCGGCTGCCGGCCGAAGTCAGACGGCCACGGTCGGCCGCACCTGCCGCCGACAAGGATAGACTGCCCCAGATCGCATGCAGCCGGGTGCCCGCCACGAGCGCCACGGCATGCCCGAGGATTCGCACCACGCACAAGGAGAGCCATGGACATCGATACCGTCCGCAAGACTGCCTTCGCTATGCCGCTGACCAGCCCGGCCTATCCGCCCGGCCCGTACCGCTTCATCAACCGCGAGTTCTTCATCATCACCTATCGCACCGACCCGGCCAGGCTGCGCGCGATGGTGCCCGAGCCGCTGGAGGTGCCCGAGCCGCTGGTGAGCTACGAGTTCATCCGCATGGCCGACTCCACCGGCTTCGGCGATTACACCGAAAGCGGCCAGGTGATCCCCGTCACCTTCGAGGGCAAGCCCGGCACCTACACGCTCGCCATGTACCTGGACGACCATCCGCCGCTGGCCGGCGGCCGCGAGATGTGGGGCTTTCCCAAGAAGCTCGCCACGCCCAGGCTGCAGACCAGCAAGGACACCCTGCTCGGCACGCTCGACTACGGCCCCGTGCGCGTGGCCACCGGCACCATGGGCTACAAGCACAAGGAGCTGGACCTCGCGGCGCAGCAGCAGCGCCTGGCGCGGCCCAACTTCCTGCTGAAGATCATTCCCCACGTGGACGGCAAAACGGCCCGCATCTGCGAGCTGTCGCGCAACACCATGGACGATATCGTCATGAAGGGCGCCTGGACCGGCCCGGCCTCACTGGAGCTCGCGCACCATGCGCTGGCGCCGGTGGCCGATCTGCCGGTGCTGGAAATCGTGGAAGCCCGGCACCTGATCGCCGACCTGACCCTCGGCATGGGCGAGGTCGTATTCGACTACCTCGCCAAGTAGGTCCCCCTCACCCTGTCCCACCCCACCCTCGCGGAGCACACAGCATGTCCGACCTGAAAGGAAAAGTCGCCGTCGTCACCGGTGCCGCCAGCGGCATCGGCAAGCAGATCGCCCTCACGCTTGCCCAGGCCGGCGCGGCCATCGGCATCGTCGACCTGAACGAAGACGGCGCCCAAGCCGTCGCCAAGGAGATCACCGACGCCGGCGGCAAGGCCATCGGCCTGCGCATGGACGTCACTGACGAGCAGGCGGTCGACAGCGGCATCGACCGCGTGGCGGCCGAACTGGGCTCGGTCGACATCCTGGTCTCCAACGCCGGCATCCAGATCGTCAACCCGATCGAAACCTATGCCTTTGCCGACTGGAAGAAGATGCAGGCCATCCACGTCGACGGCGCCTTCCTGACCACGCGCGCAGCGCTGCGCCACATGTACAAGGACAAGCGCGGCGGCGTGGTGATCTACATGGGCTCGGTGCACTCGCACGAGGGCTCGCCGCTGAAGTCGGCCTACGTGGCGGCCAAGCACGCGCTGCTGGGGCTGTCCAAGGTGCTGGCCAAGGAAGGCGCGGCGCATAACGTGCGCTCGCACGTGGTGTGCCCGGGGTTCGTGCGCACGCCGCTGGTCGACAAGCAGATTCCCGAGCAGGCCAAGGAGCTCGGCATCAGCGAGGACGACGTGGTGAAGAAGGTGATGCTGGGCGGCACCGTCGACGGCGTGTTCACGACGGTGGACGATGTGGCCGAGACCGTGCGCTTCCTGGCGAGCTTCCCCAGCGCGGCGCTGACCGGCCAATCGTTCGTGGTCAGCCACGGCTGGTTCATGCAGTAAGCCCGGCCCAGCAACAAAAAACGGAGGAGACATGCCCGCATCCACACCACGCAAGCCCGCCGCCAAGCGCCCGGCCCCGGCCTCGGCCCCCGCGCCATCACCCAGCCCGGCCGACGCCCCGCAGACCGAGGCCCCGCGCATCGCGCTGCCCGCCTACGAGAACATCGCACTGGTGCTGCAAGGCGGCGGCGCGCTGGGCGCGTACCAGGCCGGCGTGTTCGAGGGGCTCGATGCGGCGGGCATTGCGCCGAACTGGATCGCGGGCATCTCCATCGGCGCGCTGAACACCGCGATCATCGCCGGCAATGCGCCCGAACATCGGCTGGCCAGGCTGCGCGAGTTCTGGCAGACCATCTGCCAGCCGGGCTTCTCGCCGCCGCTGCCGGACATGCTGGAGAACGCCTGGTTCGACGGCAACATGCACATGCGCAAGTGGCTGACGGCCATGCAGATCGGCGAGACCCTCGTCGAAGGCCAGCGCGGCTTCTTTGCGCCCCGCTGGCCGGCGCCGCTGCCGGCCAGCGAAGTCGATCCGCTGGAGGCGAGCTACTACGACACCACGCCGCTGAAAGCCACGCTGGAGCGCCTGTGCGATTTCGACCGCATCAACGACGGCGGCATCCGCGTGTCGGTGGGCGCGGTCAATGTGCGCACCGGCAATCTCGAATGCTTCGACAACACCGAGCGCCGCCTGCGCGCGGAGCACTTCATGGCCTCCGGCGCGCTGCCGCCGGGCTTCCCGCCGGTGCTGATCGACGGCGAGTATTACTGGGACGGCGGGGTCGTCTCGAATACGCCGCTGTCCTACGTGCTGGAGAGCACGCCGCGCCGCGACACGCTGGTGTTCCAGGTGGACCTGTGGAGCGCGGTGGGGCCGGTGCCCGACACCATGATCGGCGTGGCCAGCCGGCGCAAGGACCTGCAGTATTCCAGCCGCACCCGGCTGGTCACCGACTGGATGGAGCGCGCGCAATCGACGCGGCGGCTGGTGCTCACCATGCTCGACCACCTGCCGGCCTCGGAATTCGGCCACACGGCGTGGTACCGGCACGCGCAGGAGCTGGCCAGCAACAAGCACTTCAACGTCATCCACCTGATCTACGCGGCCAAGGAAGACGAGGGCCCGGGCAAGGACATCCAGTTCGGCCCGTCGACCATGCGCGACCATTGGCACTCGGGGCTGACAGACATCCGCGAATCGCTGTCGCACCCGGAGTGGCTGGCGATGCCCGACAGCGCATCCGGCTTCGCCACGCACGACATCCACCGCAAGGCCGGCTCGCCGCGGCCGGCCAAGCGCATGTAGGCGCCGGGCAGCCGGCTTACCCGGCCGGCGCCGGCGCTGGCCGCGGGCAAGCCGCCGCCCAGTCGGCCCGTTCGGAATCGGTCAGGTCGGGCACGGCGGCGGCGCCGGTCTCGGCCGCCGCCAATGCCGCTTCGAGCACGGCCATCACCGCCACGGCCTGGACCGGCGGCACCGGGTTCGGCGCGGCCCCGCCCATCGCGTCGCGCACGGCGGCGTAGTACTGGCGCTGGTCGCCGGCCGGCGCGGCGATCTCGGTGACGGCGGCGCTGGCGCCGTCGATCAGCCGGGCGGCATCGTCGTCGACGCCCCAGCCGGCGGCGCCCGGCGCCATGCCGGCCAGCAACTGCGCCTCCTGCCGATCCATCCCCTGCTTGATGAACGAGCCGCGCGTGCCGTGCACGATCCAGCGCGGTGCGCCGCCGGCCACCAGCATGCTGGCGTGCAGGATGGCGCGCCGCTCGCCATAGTGCAGGACGACGTGGGCCCAGTCGTCCGTCTCGGCGCCGGGCCGCTGGCGCGCGAACGAGGCGCTCACCAGTTCCGGCAGGCCCAGCAGCACCAGCGCCTGATCGACCAGGTGCGGCCCCAGATCGAACCAGATGCCGGTGCCCTGCCCGGCCTGCTCGCGCCAGCGGGCGCGCACCTGCGGGCGGTAGCGGTCGAAATGCGCCTCGACATGCATCGCCTCGCCGATCGCGCCGCTGGCCAGCGCGGCGCGCAGGGCCAGGAAATCGCTGTCCCAGCGGCGGTTCTGGAACACCGACAGCAGGCGGCCGGTCTCGCGTGCCACCCGCGCCAGGTGCCGCGCCTCGGCCAGCGTGACGGTGAACGGCTTGTCGACCACCACGTGCTTGCCGGCGCGCAGCGCGGCCTCGGCCAGCACGGCATGGCGATCGTTCGGCGCCGCGATGACGACGAGATCGGCCTCGGGATGCACGGCCGCAGCCTCGGGCGAGCAGACCAGCGCATCGGGCAGGTCCGCCAGCACGGCCTCGGGCCGATTGGAGCCGACCACATGCAGACGCAGCCCGGGCACGGCGCCGATCAGCGCGGCGTGGAACAGCTTGCCCGCGTAACCGTAGCCGACCAGCGCCACGCGCAAGACCGACGGGGAAGGTGCAGAAAGCGACATAGCGACCCGAACAGGAATGGGAATGGAAACAGGAAGATGAGGCGGCGCCACACGACCACCGCCGCTGCGTGTCGCCCGGTGCACAGCATTGTGGGCGGAATGCCACCGCGCCCGGCGACGGAAAACCCACACTCAGTCAAAAGTATTGCTTAATACTCTTGTAAATAGGAATTGTTCTCATTACTATCTGCGCCTTCACAAATTGAAGGCGCCACCCCGCGGGAACGGCGCCCAGCCCGCCATCGGGCCTGCTCACTTTACGGGAACCGTCATGCCGCCGAAACGCCTGTGCCTCTCTCTGGCTGTCCTTGGAACCTTGCCCTTCGCCCAGGCGGCTTTCGCCGAGGAGACCGCCAAGGCCGGCCCGACCGTAGAGGCCGGCACGCTCCCCGCCGCCACCGTGCTGGGCACGCGCAGCCGCACCAGCTATGACACGCCCGTCGCCACCACGGCCACCAAGATCCCGGCGCCGCTGCGCGAGATTCCACAGTCGGTCAACGTCGTGCCGCACGCGGTGATCCAGGACCAGGGCGCCCTGTCGCTCAACGATACGCTGCGCAACGTGCCCGGCGTGTCCGCCTCGCTCGGCGACGCACAGCGCGACCAGGTCACCATCCGCGGCTTCTCGGCGATCAACGACCAGTACGTCGACGGCCTGCGCGACGATGCGCTGTACTTCCGCGACCTCTCCAACGTCGAGCGCATCGAGGTGCTGAAGGGACCGGCCGCCGTGCTGTACGGGCGCGGCTCGTCGGGCGGCATCATCAACCGCGTGACCAAGAAGCCGCTGGCGACACCGCTGGCCGAAGTGGGCGTGGTGGTCGGCACCGAGGGCCAGAAGCGTGCCGAGTTCGACCTCAATACCTCCATCAACGACGACGCTGTCCGCGCCCGCCTGACCGGCGCCGTGGAAGACTCCGGCGGCTTCCGCAACGACTATTTCCTGCGCCGCCAGGCGATCTCGCCGTCGTTCCTGTTCAACCTGTCGCCCGATACCAAGCTGACGCTGCAGTTCGACTACCTGCACGACACGCGCATCGCCGACCAGGGCGTGCCCTCGTACCGCGGCCGCCCCGTCAACGTGCCGATCGAGACGCGCTACGGCTCGGCCAACGCGGGCGACGGCAATGTCGAGACCACCGTCAAGAGCGTGACCGGCACGCTGGACCACCGCATCAACGACCAGTGGTCGTTCCACAGCGTGGTGCGCAACTATGAATACTCGCTGGGCCGCAACAACTACGTGACCGTGAGCCGGGTGACCGGCGGGGCCGTGCCCACCGTCACGCTCGGCGTCAGCCAGCGCAACCGCAGCGACCGCGGCACCGTCTGGCAGAACGAGCTGACCCAGCAGGCCGAGACCTTCGGCATCCGGCACACGCTGCTGTACGGCATCGAGCTGGGCTACCAGGACAAGAGCGACCGCGTGGCCGCCGCCTCGGGCAGCTTCACCTACAACCTGTTCAACCCGGTGCCGGTGGTCTTGCCGACGGTGCCGGCCAACGCCACGCCCAGCAACTACGGCCTCACCCACAACGAGACCTACGCGATGTACGCGCAGGACCTCATCAAGTTCTCGCCGCAATGGACGGTGCTGGCCGGCCTGCGCTATGAAGTCCTCAAACAGAGCCGCGACGACCTGACCCCGAAGAACCAAGACCTGTCGCGCACCGACAAGCCGGTCAGCCCGCGCCTGGGCATCGTGTACCACCCGGTCGAGGCGCTGTCGCTCTATGCGTCGTACAGCCGCTCGTTCCAGCCGCTGGCGGACAGCTTCACCTACTACACCAACAGCAGCGCGCTGGCCCCGCAATCGACCACCAACTACGAGATCGGCGCCAAATACGATGTGTCGGCCAGCGCCAGCGTGAGCGCCGCGCTGTTCGACATGAAGCAAACCAACCTGACCAGCGTCGACCCCGCGACGCAGCTGGCCGTGCCCATCGGCACGCAGCGCACGCGCGGGCTCGAACTGTCCTTCACCGGCGAGGTGGTGAAGACGTGGTCCGTGATCGCCAGCTATGCCTACCTGAACGGCGTGCTGACCAACCCGTTCGACAAGAGCAACGGCGTGTCGGTCTCGGGCAACCAGCCGTCGCTGACGCCGCGCCATAGCGGCTCGCTGTGGGTCAAGCACGATCTGCCCAACGGCTTCTACGTAGCCGGCGGCATCCGTGCCGAAGGCGCGCGCTTCGCCTCGCAGTACAACATCACCACGCTGCCCGGCTACATGACCGTCGACCTGGGCGCGGGCTATCGCAGCAAGCATGTCGACGTGACGCTGAACCTGCAGAACCTGTTCAACCGCACGTACTACGTCTCGGCTCACGGCGGCGCGGAGAACTACAACCTGCCGGGCGCGCCGCGCATGGCGCTGCTGGGTGTGCGGTACAAGATGTAAGACGGTTCGGCGCGCCGGTACATGTGGACCGGCGCGCTGCGCATTGGGGTCGATGCCGGTGACCAGGCTATGACGCCGTCTTGCACCGACTTTTCGGTGCTGGCGATCACCGCGCCCTTCAGGTCGGTGATGCCGTGCACGTTGACCTGGAAGCCGCGATCGCCCGCCTTGATGCCCGACTGCTCCGTCACGCTGGCGAAGTCGCGGTCAATCTTCTGCTGGCTGGCGCTGGCGCTGCCAGAGAAGCCAAAGCCCACCGTCACACTGCCGCTGATCGACTGATCCTTGCTGTGGTACTTGCTGGTGTCCTGCAGGCTTTCGATGTTGAGGTCGCCACCCACATTGGCAACGACCTTTTTGCCGTGGCCACGGCGCCCCGCAGGTTGGTATTGCCGCCCGACTCAAGCGTGAGCGTGTTGCCGGCGGACACGTGCGTGTTGGTCCAACTTACGTTGGAGCCATCGCCCTTGCCGCGCGAACCGCTGGCGTTGGCCGTTACACCGAAGGCCGCGCCGTTGGAGTTCAAGCTGATCGCCACGCCGAACCCGCCGCTCATGCTGCTAGACGCGCCCCTTCAGATCGGCGTTGTTAAGGTGCTCCGCACGCTGGTGACGACTGGCTATAGCACTCTCCGGTGTACCGATAGCCCTTCTTTAGCATGCAGCGTTGCCATTCATGATGCAATCGGGAATACGTAACGTTGTCTTTTTCTCCCGGGCGCTGTGCGGCCTTGACTGTTCCCTGGCTGAATCCCGGTGCGTGGCTTCCACTTCCGCCTCCGCAATTAGCAGAATCCTGATCTCGTGTGCCTGATGTCATGCCAGGTTTATCCCATTTTTCGATGTAAGGTTTAATGTCATTACCGGCGAATGGGTCACCATTCATCCAGAAGCCACCGATACCACAGCCAGACAATAGGGTGGAAGCGAATAGAATACACACGGCAAATTTTCGATCTCTCATTTTTCAGCCTTAATTAGGATTGAAATCGCATTCCGCACCGGTGATGGTAACTGCTCTGCCACAGCAAACGGTGCTGAAATAGGAATCGCCACCGTCGTCCACGTTTCGTGGAACATCTTTTCGGCATCGGTTCGCCTGGTCGTCATACAAGCTGACGACAACGCCGCCGCTGCTAGACACGCTCCCGTGAAGTCAGTGTTGTTAAGGTGCTCCGCATCCTGGTGATGATTGGCTGTAGCACTTTCCGGTGTACCGATACCCCTTTGCGAGCATACAGCGCTGCCATTTTTGATGAAGCCTGGAGTATGCGAAGTTTTCCTTTTCGCCGGGCCGCTGTTCTGCCTTGACCTCGGCCGCAATAAAAAGCGGAGCATGGTTACTGTCTCCCCCGCCACAGCTTGCCGAGTCCTGGCGCAGAGTTTCCGGCGATGCGCCGGGTTTTTCCCATTTGTCTATATAGGGCTTGGGATGCATCAATTCCTCATACGCATCTCGGTCACAATAAGCCGCAGGAGTTTGCGGGCCACAGATGTGCCCGTTACCAATGGTGCAACCAGAAAGAAGAGTGATGGCAGTCGCTATTGCATATATTTTTTTCATAGCCCCACTTGCTAGGGTGCCCCGCATCCCGGCGACGATTGGCTGTAGCACTTTCCGGCATATCGATAGCCTTTTTTGATCATGCAGCGCTGCCAATTATCATGAAGTCGATAAGTGTTCTGTGTAAACGGATTAGAAGTTGAGGCGTTGAGCATGCAGGCAATCCGATGAGGTCTGCATACCGATGCGATGCGTGGTCGAGTTGAGCGAAGTGGAGAAGCTGACGTTGGAGCAATTGAGCCTGAATCACCGGCACCGCGACATCCGCACGCGCGCAGCGGGGATGGTCATGCTCGGCGACGGTTTGTCGGCCCCCAAGGTCGCGGGCCGGTTGGGCGTTAGCGTGCAGTCGCCCTACAACTGGGTGCGTGCCTGGAACGAATACGGCGTGTGCGGCTTGTTGAGCGGTCACGGCGGCGGCCGCCCCAGGTCGCTGCCCGAGAACATGGTCGCCACGGCGGTCGACGCTGCGCGCGCCGAATCTCTGACACTGGCGCAGATCGCGCAGCGCGTGCAGGAAGTTCATGGGCAACCGCTGCCATGTCAGATCGAGACACTGGGCGCGGCGCTCAAGCGCGAAGGCTTCTCTTTCAAGCGCAACCGCTACTCGCTCAAAAAAAACGGTGCGAAGAGGAGTTCGCTGTGAAAGCAGACGTGCTCGGCAAGCTCCAGCAGGCCGCGCGCGACCAGGCCATCCGGCTCCTCTATCTCGATGAGGCTGGCTTTGCAGCTTCGCCCGTTGTGCAGCGCGCATGGTCACCACGAGGGCTGCCCCATTGTGTTGAACCGCACAGCCACTGCCGACGTTCTGTGCTCGGTGCGTTCGACTACGGGCAGAACAGCCTGATTCACGCCGCGCATGCGCACAGCATCAAAGGCCCCGATGTCGAGCAGTTTCTCGATGCGCTGATTCGGCAAGACGACAGCCGACCCACCATCATCGTCCTCGACAACGCAGCCATTCATCACAGCATCAGCGAGGAAACCCGCGACCGCTGGTTCAGGGAACACAAAGCGCTCCTGTTCTTTCTGCCGCCCTACAGCCCCGAACTGAACATGATCGAGATCGTCTGGAAGCACTTCAAATATCACTGGCGTCGCTTCGTCAACTGGACACGCGACACCATCGACGCTGAACTAGCCGAACTCCTATCCGGCTACGGCTCCAAATTTCAAATCAATTTTTCGTGAACACTTAGTAGGAAAATATCTCCTTTTCTCCTGGGCGTTGTTCCGCTCTGATTTGTGCAGTAGTGAACAGCGGCGCACGGTCGCTGTCTCCCCCTCCACAGCTTGCTGAAGCCTGCCCCCGCATTTCCGGCGATGCGCCGGGCTTCTCCCATTCCTCTAAGTAAGGTTTAAGATTTTTTCCAGCAGAGGGGTCACCATTCATCCAGAACCCACCAATTCCACAGCCAGTTAATGGAATGAGGATAAGTAGGGCAAACTTCTTAAGACGGTTAACTTTCACTTGGCAGCCTTGAGGAGAATTGAAATCGCATTCCATACGGGTGATGGCAACTGTTCAGACATGGCGAATGGTGCCGAAATAGAAATCGCCACCATCGTCCACGTTTCGTGAAACATCTTTTCGCTACCGCTTCGCCCACGTGTCGCGTTGCCTTGATCGTCATACAGACCACTGAGCTTACCGCCCACCAGATCGTGTGTACCAGCAAACGATTCGATCAGTCTGTCTTGCCAGCTTCCAGCTTCGTATGGAACGCCGAATAGCGTGCCCTTTACGCCTTGAATACCACCCGTTGCACCGGCGAGCCTCTGGCCTTCCTTCGTTTGGAGAAACTCGTCCAAACTCTTAACACCGGCGGCATCCGGATCAAACTGCACCTGCCCCTTTTCGTTGAGAGCCAGTTGTGTCTTGCCGTTGGCATCCAAGATCGGTTGCTCATTCGTGTCTCGCAACACCTTGCACCGAGCATTATCGGTTCCGCAAAGATCATCCAAATCCCACCGCGTCCCGCCCACCTTGTAACCCATATCTTTATACACATCTCGACGCACTCCTTATGAATCAAGAGTTTACGAGCGGGGCATCTGACGGCATCCACCGAGACCTTCCGTGAGCCGGCACCCCGGAATCCCTTGCCGCAAGGGGTTCCGGGGTATCGGCATGCAGAAGGCTCGGTGCGATGCCGCCTGATGACCCCTTGTAAGTCCTTGATTCATAAGGGGTGACCTGAGATGTGTATAACGAGGTGCCTTGTAACCCACCTCGTTATACAGAAGTCGGCAGTAGTTGAGTTCCAAGGGGGGTTGTAAACGATCGCGGAGTCTCGTTTACTGCCTGGATTTGGAGCCGAAATGGTCAGCGATTCGGGAGCGTGGGTGGACGAGGAGCTTGAGGGTCTGGATCTAGGTGATCCGCGGCGGGATCGGCGAGCGAAGGAGTTGCTCAAGCGGTTGTCGGCGCAGCCCACGGCGAGCATTCCGGGTGCGTGTGATGGCTGGAGCGAGACCGTTGGGGCCTATCGGTTTCTGGGCAATACCGAGATCGATTGGCGCGACGTGATGCAGCCGCATTGGGAACGTACAACGCAGCGGGCTGGTGAGCACCCGGTGGTCCTATGCATCGCGGACACCACGGAGCTGGACTTCAATGGTCAGGAGATTGAAGGGCTTGGTCCCCTGAGCTACGAAGTCCAACGGGGCATGTATTTGCATCCGACATATGCGGTGACACCAGACCGGGAGCCGTTGGGCGTGCTTGATGCGTGGATGTGGGCACGCGAGCCGCGAGAGGCGGACGGCTCACGGGGCGGGCTCAAGGAGAGCGTGCGCTGGATCGAAGGGTATGAGCGAGTCGCGGGAGCAAGCCGCGCAGTTGCCGCACACTCGCTTGGTGTACGTGGCAGATCGTGAAGGCGATATCGGTGCGCTGATGGCCCGCGCGCAAGTGCTGGGTCACCCGGCCGACTGGCTGATCCGCTGCCAACATGATCGAAGCCTGGATGAAGCCGGCAAGCTATGGGAGCAGTTCGAAGCCAGCCCGGTGCTTGGGGAGCTCACCTTCACCTTGCCGCGACGCCCGGGCAGCCCGGCGCGCCAGGTCACACAGGCGTTGCGCACACAGCGGGTAAAGCTGGCCGGTCATAGCGGTGTGGAGTTGACTTGCATTGAGGCGCGGGAGATTGGCGCACCTGCGGGCGCCAAGCCCGTGGTGTGGCGACTGCTGACCAACCGGAGCGCAGCGGATGCGCACGCCATCATCGAAGTGGTGGATTGGTATCGAGCGCGTTGGGAGATCGAGATGTTCTTCCACGTGCTCAAGACCGGTTGCAAGGTCGAGGCTCTGCAGTTGGCGCAAATCGATCGCGTGGAGCGGGCCCTGGTGCTGTACATGATCGTGGCTTGGCGCATCGCCCGGCTGATGCGACTGGGCCGGACGTGCCCCGACCTGGATGCCGTGCTGTTCTTCGATGCTGACGAGATACGAGGCGCCCACCTGTTGGCCAAGAAACCGGCGCCCAAGGGTTCGGTCACGCTTAACCAGATGATCCGCCTGGTGGCCTCCCTTGGCGGGTTCCTCGGACGCAAGAGCGATGGTGAGCCCGGCGCCAAGACGATATGGATCGGCCTACAGCGCACCATGGATGCCGCTTCTATGATTCAAGCGCTCAGGGGCAACGTATGAATTCTGTATAACGAGGTGCCTTGTAACCATCCCCGCGCACGCCAGCACTCTCCGCGGACAGATTGTTGTAAGTCGTCGTGCCATCCGTCACGCCCGCAAATTTGGCAGAGTCCTGGATCATCAGCGCGCGCATCTCATCGGCGGCGGTGGAGAGCGCTTCCTTGGTGACCGCGGCAGTCCCCACGCCAGTGACTGCGCCGACAAGGATGTTCATGACACGCTCTTGCAACTTGAGATCATCGAGCTTGCCTTGCACGGCGCGGCGTTCTTCCTCCGTGGTGGCTTTCTTCATCTGCGCGACCAGTTCGCTGCGGTTTTTATCAACATAGTTACTGACCGCTTGGCCTGCCTGCTGACTGAAGGCTAGAGTAATCTGCATCTGGGCGTTGATTTCCCTCTGCACCTTGTCAGCATCAAAGATCTTCGCGATACCGGTTTCCGCATCTCCCGTGCGCACAGCCGTGTTGCCCGCAATGCCGGAGATGCCGGATTTCGTTGTGCTGCTCGCGCTGCCGCTGTCCTGACCCACGCCCGCCCCGGTTGGCGAGATGCGGCCACCCTTCACATCCTTGCCACCGCTGAGCGTCATGCCGACGCTGCTCGCGCTGTACTCGGCTCGGTTGTGGATATCGCTCTGCGTAAGTGTGGCGGTGGTCACGCTGTTGACGCCGTCCCGCACCGCCTTGTCCGTACTGGCAATCACCGCGCCCTTCAGGTCGGTGTTGCCGTGCACGTTGACCTGGAAGCCCCGATCGCCCGCCTTGATGCCCGACTGCTCGGTCACGCTGGCGAAGTCGCTGTCGATCTTCTGCTGGCTGAAGTTGGCGCTGCCCGAGAAACCAAAGCCCACCGTCACGCTGCCGCCGATCGACTGGTCCTTGGTGTGGTACGTGCTCGTGTCCTGCAGGCTTTCGATGTTCAGGTCGCCGCCCACGTTGGCCACCACCTGCTTGCCGGTGGCAACCGCGCCCTTCAGATTCGTGTTGCCGCCCGATTCCAGCGTCAGCGTGTTGCCGGCCGATACGTGCGTGTTGGTCCAGCTCACATCCGTGCCCTCGCCCTTGCCGCGCGAGGCGCTCGCGTTGGCCGTCACGCCGAAGGCCGCGCCGTTGGAGCCCAGGCTCACCGCCACGCCCACCCCGCCGCTCACGCTGCTGCTCGATCGATGCATCTCGCTCGCGTTGCGCGCGGCCAGCAGGTTGATGTCGCCATCGGCCTTCAGGCCCACGTCGCCGCCGCCCTTGATGTCGCTGCCCTGCACCGTCAGCGTCGAATCCTGCCCCGCGCCCGTGGCCTGGATGCTGACGTTGCCGCCCGCCGCCACCTGCGAGCCCGCCGCCTGCGTCGCGTCCTGCGTCGTCTTGCTCTGGCTCTTGCTGCCCCCCACCGTGATCGAGATGCTCACCCCACCGCCCGACTTCGGATCAGCCGCCACCGCATCGGCTGCGTTCTTGCCCGCCAGCGCCGTCGTCGCCCCGGCCAGCACCTTCATCCGCCCGTCCGAGGTCTGCCCCGCCGCCCGCCCCATCTGCTGCGCGGTCTGGATCGCCGCGATCACCGGCGCCGTCACCGCCACCGTCAGGCCCGACTGCTTGAACTGCGTCTCCTGCGTGCTGTGGCTGGTCTCCTGCGCTTCCAGGATGTCGACCTTCTTGGCCTGGATGGTGATGTCGCCCTGCGGTGCCACCACGTTGCTGCCCACTTGCTGATAGTGGTTGCCCGCGCCGATCGCCACGTTGCCGTTGGTCGACCCGACCGTGGACGCAGCCGCCGTGGTGCGCGCATCCTGGTTGTCCTGGCTCTGCTGCTGCGTGCCGATGGTGAAGCCGATGCCGCCCGAGCTGAACAGCCCCGACTTCTTCTCCTCACGCAAATGCCGCTCGGTAGTCGAGTTGGTCGCCGCGTCAATGTTGACGTCGTGCTTGGCGATCAGCGTGGTGCCCTCGGTCGACACCACGTTGCTGCCCTTCAGGTTGATGTCGTTGCCGGCCTGCACATACGTCGTGTTGCCCGAGAACGTCGTGCTCTGCGTCGTGGTTTCCGACAGCGTGTTGCGCGTGGTGATGGTCTTCTTCGAGAACCAGTTGCTGCTGCCCTTGAACTGGTGCGCCTCGTCCACGTCGCGCGTGGTCTGCGCCGAGGTCAGGTTGACGTTGTTGCCGGCGGTCGCCACCAGCGCGCCTTGCTCGCTCGTCACCGAGGCGCCGCGCGCGTTCAGGTCGCGGCCGGCCGACAGGCGCAGGTCACCGTTGGTCTGGATCGACGAGCCGACCTCCTGCTGCGTGCTGTCCTTACGCCAGTTCTTGTTGTCCCACGCAATCGACTGCGAACTCGACGTGTTAACCGTGCCCAGGTTCAGATCGCGCGCCGCAGCCACCACGGTCTGGCCGCCGGTGCTCGCGTTGCCGATCTACGCGCCGGACAGGGTCAGGTCGCGCCCGGCGGAAGCCACCAGCGTGCCGCCCGAGGGCGCCGTCACGTACAGGCCCGCGATGCGGCTGACGTTGGTGATACTGCCCTGCGCGTTGCTGTTGCTGCGCGTGGTGGTGGCGACGTTCAGGTCGCGCCCGGCCATCGCACTCAGGCTGTTGTTGGCATCGATGATGCCGCCCAGGTTGTCGAGATCGGTGCGCGCGCGGACCGCCACGTCGCCGCCCGTGATGCGCCCGCCCAGGTTCTTCACGTTCTCGGCGGTGATCGACACCACGTCGCGCCCGGCGATGCTGCCCTGGTTCACCAGGTCGCCCGACACGTTCAGGTTCACGCTCTGCCCAGAGATCAGCGCGCCGGAGCCGTCCAGATCGCCCGGCTTCACGTGCACGTAGACCTGCGGCACCAGCGCGCGCGTGGTCTGCCCGTTGGGCAACGTGACGCCCGCCTTCAGGTTCACGTCGCCGCCGCCCTTGATGCCGCTGCCCTGCACCGTCAGCGTCGAATCCTGCCCACCGCCCGTGGCCTGGATGCTGACGTTGCTGCCAACTCAATCGTAAGAAATTTGGATAGAAAACCGCCCTTTCTCAACATCCAACGTATAGGAAAACACCTTCCATGGTGGTTGATTTTGCGAGACAAAAAATTCCCGATGCAAAACTAACAGTTCCCTCAGCCGTTGATCAACCGTCCCATCCTCAGGAAGAAACCAGCCACTCTCACCATTTTCCTTTGAATAGTCATATTCAAATTTGCAAACATCCCCTTCCGGAGCAAGTTCCGCCTTCATCAAAACTTTGCTTGCTCCGTCGGGAGCCGCATCATAAAGAATCTGACCGATCTCCTTACAAATCTCAATATCCTTACTTTCCACCTTACCCTCCCGGTGAATTTTTAAAGTTAACACGAATCGGACGGCCCCCATCGAGGGTATACGTCACATTAAAGCTACCAGGCCTTACACTATTGCCGGAATAGATTGGCTCGATCGTAACTTTAACCTGCTGCCCCTCCTTGAGCGCATTAGCCCAAGTATTCTCCATCTGCTTCCAGACACCCCGATTCAAATTCGCATCCATCGGAACGATATTCAGCTTTTCGCCGGGACCGTTCATGATACTAGCGATCAGGTGTCCACCATCATCCCCCGGATTGCCGCACTTCCCAGCCTTACACTGCTGGTACGTATTACGATCCTTCGTCAACAGGGAGAGATCACTATCAACCTTCGTAACCCGAGAAAGCGAATCCGTCTGATAGACGTTAACGTCGTCCACTTTATAGATCGTATTGGGTTGCGGCTTATTCAACTCTTTATTCCAATTCCCCTTGCTTCCCGAATTAACGTTGACCTGACGCAAATTGGGGGCGCTGTTTTCGAGTTCTCCGGCAATCTTTCCGCTGGTCAGCACCGACCCAGCCTGCCGCGCCAGCGCCGCATCCGCCGCAATCCCGCCAACACCACCCGCCACACCATACAGCAGTTCCGCCGCCTGGGGCGAGATGCCGAACACCTGCTGCAACACAATGCCACCCACCGTGGCCTGCGGCTGGCCGCTGATCATGGTGGCGACACCCGCCTTCGCCTGATCCAGCCCCCAGAAGCTCAGCGCAACACCACCCGCTGCTGCCAGGCAACCTGCCCCGGCGGTCGGGCCGCAAGAGGCCGCGCCGCCTGCGGTAATCGAGCCGCCCGCGAACGCCGTGACCGCGCCGCCCACCGCCTGCACGCCGCCCAGTGTCCGAGTGCTGAGCTGATAGGTGTTGTCTACCCGCTTCGCCGCATCGGCAGCGTTGTCGCTGACGACGTTGTACATGAACAGCGGCTCCAGGGTCAGCCCGGTAATGAGCCCGGCGCGGAGCTGGAAGCCCTTCTGCGATTCCAGCAGCAGACGCTCCTGTGCCAGCTCGGGGCTGTTCCCCGCATCCGACAGCCGCTTGTAGAAGTTGTACGCCTCACTGCCTTCCGGATACTCGCGCTCGCAGTGGAGCAGCGCACAGGCAGCCGCCGTCAGCCGGGCCTCCTTCTTGGGGTCGCCCTGGGACAGCTCGTGAATCCGCTTCACCTCCGCCGAGGTCGCCAGACGGTTGTTCTCCGTCTCGATCCGTGCCGCATTGGTCGCCGTCACGGCACTGCCGCCCGCGGCTGCCGTGATCCCGGCGATCAGGCTGCTGACCAGGTTCGAGCGGGCTTCCCGCTCTTCCGGGGTCAGCTTGTCCTTGTTGATCTGGTCCAGCAGGTTGTTGATGATGCTGCCGCCTGCCGCGCCCAGGGCGCCGGACGCGCACGACTGGCTGGAGGCCGCCGCGCCCGCACAGCCGACCACCGCGTGCAGCGCCGCACGGGCCGTGTCGCTGTCCAGCGCATCCGCGATCTGCTTGACCTGATTCGCGCCAAGCTCTTGCAGATAAGCCACCGAGGCGTTCTGCACGAAGTTGCCCATGCCGCCGGTCACGTTGCCGCCGGCACCGGCCATCAGCGCCGTCGCAATCTGCCGGTACGTGCCGCCCGGCCCCCAGGTGTCTTTCAGCTCCTGGGCTTCCTTGGCGTATTGCAGTCGCTGCTCGTCGGTGACCGGCGTGCCGTCCGGGTTCTTTGCGTTCGGGTCCTTGGCCAGGCGTTCCTTGTCTTGCGCCTCCTTGGCACGATTGCCGATGAAGGTGCCGGCTTCGCGCAGGAACGCGCCGGTGATTTCGAACCCCGCCTGAATCTCCTTCTCATTGAAGATCGGCTTCAGCGCATTGCTGCTATCCCGCTCGGTGCTGACGTCCCGGTTGACGCTGGCAACCGTCTGTTCGGCATCCTTGCCCGTGAGCGCCTGCTGCTTGGCACCGTCCGTGATGTGGATCGCGCCGCCGCTGATGCCGCTGCCCGTCACGCTGCTGCCGCTGCCCGAGGCGCCCATCACGACCGGCGGCGTGGCGCTCCAGTTGCCGCTGGTCGGCACGTTGCTGCCCGGCACCTTGTCGCCGCCCGTCGTCGCCTGGCCCTGCTGGTTGGTGCCGACGCCACCGGCCGTGGTGTTGCCACCGCCACCGCTGCCGCCACCGACCGGCATCATGCCGCCACCGCCGTAGCTGTAACCGCCGCCGATACCAATGCTGCTCGCGCTGTACTCGGCGCGGTTGTGGATCTCGCTCTGGGTCAGCGTCGCCGTCGTCAGGCTGTTGACGCCGTCCCGCACCGCCTTGTCCGTGCTGGCGATCACCGCGCCCTTCAGATCGGTGTTGCCGTGCACGTTGACCTGGAAGCCCTTGTCGCCCGCCTTGATGCCCGACTGCTCCGTCACACTGGCGAAGTCGCTGTCGATCTTCTGCTGGCTGAAGTTCGCGCTGCCCGAGAAACCAAAGCCCACCGTCACGCTGCCGCCGATCGACTGGTCCTTGGTGTGGTACGTGCTCGTGTCCTGCAGGCTTTCGATGTTCAGGTCGCCGCCCACGTTGGCGATCACCTGCTTGCCGGTGGCAACCGTCCCCTTCAGGTTCGTGTTGCCGCCCGATTCCAGCGTCAGCGTGTTGCCGGCCGATACGTGCGTGTTGGTCCAGCTCACGTCCGAGCCTTCGCCCTTGCCGCGCGAGGCGCTTGCGTTGGCCGTCACGCCGAAGGCCGCGCCGTTGGAGCCCAGGCTCACCGCCACGCCCACCCCGCCGCTCACGCTGCTGCTCGATCGATGCATCTCGCTCGCGTTGCGCGCGGCCAGCAGGTTGATGTCGCCATCGGCCTTCAGGCCCACGTCGCCGCCGCCCTTGATGTCGCTGCCTTGCACGGTGAGCGTTGAGTCCTGGCCCGCTCCGGTCGCTTGGATATTGACGTCACCGCCAGCAACTACCTTCGAGCCAGCGGCCGTGGACGTGTCTTGTGTCGTCTTGCTCTGGCTCTTGCTGCCACCCACCGTGATCGAGATGCTCACGCCACCGCCCGACTTCGGATCGGCCGCCACCGCATCGGCTGCGTTCTTGCCGGCCAGCGCCGTCGTCGCCCCGGCCAGCACCTTCATCCGCCCGTCCGAGGTCTGCCCCGCCGCCCGGCCCATCTGCTGCGCGGTCTGGATCGCCGCGATCACCGGCGCCGTCACCGCCACCGTCAGGCCCGACTGCTTGAACTGCGTCTCCTGCGTGCTGTGGCTGGTCTCCTGCGCTTCCAGGATGTCGACCTTCTTGGCCTGGATGGTGATGTCGCCCTGCGGCGCCACCACGTTGCTGCCCACCTGCTGATAGTGGTTGCCCGCCCCGATCGCCACGTTGCCGTTGGTCGAACCCACCGTGGACGCCGCCGCCGTGGTGCGCGCGTCCTGGTTGTCCTGGCTCTGCTGCTGCGTGCCGATGGTGAAACCGATGCCGCCCGAGCTGAACAGCCCCGACTTCTTCTCCTCGCGCAAATGCCGCTCGGTAGTCGAGTTGGTCGCCGCATCGATATTGACGTCGTGCTTGGCGATCAGCGTGGTGCCCTCGGTCGACACCACGTTACTGCCCTTCAAGTTGATGTCGTTGCCCGCCTGCACGTACGTCGTGTTGCCCGAGAACGTCGTGCCCTGCGTCGTGGTTTCCGACAGCGTGTTGCGCGTGGTGATGGTCTTCTTCGAGAACCAGCTGCTGCTGCCCTTGAACTGGTGCGCCTCGTCCACGTCGCGCGTGGTCTGCGCCGAAGTCAGGTTGACGTTGTTGCCGGCGGTCGCCACCAGTGCGCCCTGCTCGCTCGTCACCGAGGCGCCGCGCGCGTTCAGGTCGCGGCCGGCCGACAGGCGCAGGTCACCGTTGGTCTGGATCGACGAGCCGACCTCCTGCTGCGTGCTGTCCTTACGCCAGTTCTTGTTGTCCCACGCAATCGACTGCGAACTCGACGTGTTAACCGTGCCCAGGTTCAGGTCGCGCGCCGCGGCCACCACGGTCTGGCCGCCGGTGCTCGCGTTGCCGATCTGCGCGCCGGACAAGGTCAGGTCGCGCCCGGCGGAAGCCACCAGCGTGCCGCCCGAGGGTGCCGTCACATACAGGCCCGCGATGCGGCTGACGTTGGTGATGCTGCCCTGCGCGTTGCTGTTGCTGCGCGTGGTGGTGGCGACGTTCAGATCGCGCCCAGCCATCGCGCTCAGGCTGTTGTTGGCATCGATGATGCCGTTCAGCAGCCGGCTAAGGAATTCACCTTAACAATCAACCCCTCCTAAAATTCCTCGACAACTCTCATGCCATCACGATCTTTGATGACATAAATCTTTTCCATTTGAAATGAAAACAAAAAATAGGCTTCCGTTCCTTTATCCAACTTACTCAAAAACTCACGCATCTCGTAGCCGCACTTATCATAATTACTCATAACATAATAGAAATTTGCGCGAACCCCGATTCTCCAATCCTTAGCAAAATCAGCCCCCTCCGTTCGCGGGATCATCTCCCCCTCATCCGTCACCCACCTAAAAACCGCGAACATATTCGATTCGGGGAAATTACCCATAATACAATCCCCCCTTTCCTCAGAAACCTCGAACTGCATCTCCCGGAGAATCCCGAGCACACAATCCTTATCAACCCTTGAATCCACCTCAAGATCAAGAGAAAAAGACAATTTAACCTCCCAACACGATTACACGACCGTCTTTTATGAGAATGACTGAATTCGCCTTCCCAACAGGATTTCTTTGAAGGTACTGCGTAACCTCCGACGTCGACAACGGCGAATCGGCAAGATTAATAACGACATTTGGGGCCTGAGCCTGCTCCGTGGTTTTTTCTACAATCTTGTCACGAATGGATTTCAAATTTCCTGAAGTTGGAGAATAGACATCAGCAAGCTCGCCATTGATCCTCAGGTCTGGATTCTTGCCTTTCCCCGTATTGGGCAAGTTCTCCACAGTAAGCCCATGTTCAGCCAACGTTTGAGCCGCTTCATTCTGGCGATCGATCGACCGAATCATTTCATCCTTTGCGTTTTTCGGCGGAACCTCCAGCGGCCCGGAGAGGCTACCCTGCTTGGGTTTCAGCTCCCGCTCCGTCAAAAAGAATGTCGTCTCATCGGCTGCGGTATCGGCCCCCTTGTATTGCCCCAGGTTCGGACCGCGCTGCCCGTTGGCTGCGGTGGTGTCAGCCGCCCCACTCTTGACAACGACCGTCCCAGCCTGCCGCGCCAGCGCCGCATCCGCCGCAATCCCGCCAACACCGCCCGCCACACCATACAGCAGTTCCGCCGCCTGAGGCGAGATGCCGAACACCTGCTGCAACACAATGCCACCCACCGTGGCCTGCGGCTGGCCGCTGATCATGGTGGCGACACCCGCCTTCGCCTGATCCAGCCCCCAGAAGCTCAGCGCAACACCACCCGCTGCGGCCAGGCAACCGGCCCCGGCGGTCGGGCCGCAAGAGGCCGCGCCGCCTGCGGTAATCGAGCCGCCCGCGAACGCCGTGACCGCGCCGCCCACCGCCTGCACGCCGCCCAGTGTCCGAGTGCTGAGCTGATAGGTGTTGTCTACCCGCTTCGCCGCATCGGCAGCGTTGTCGCTGACGACGTTGTACATGAACAGCGGCTCCAGGGTCAGCCCGGTAATGAGCCCGGCGCGGAGCTGGAAGCCCTTTTGCGATTCCAGCAGCAGACGTTCCTGTGCCAGTTCGGAGCTGTTCCCCGCATCCGACAGCCGCTTATAGAAGTTGTACGCCTCGCTGCCCTCCGGATACTCGCGCTCGCAGTGGAGCAGCGCACAGGCAGCCGCCGTCAGCCGGGCCTCCTTCTTGGGGTCGCCCTGGGACAGCTCGTGAATCCGCTTCACCTCCGCCGAGGTCGCCAGACGGTTGTTCTCCGTCTCGATCCGTGCCGCATTGGTCGCCGTCACGGCACTGCCGCCCGCGGCTGCCGTGATCCCGGCGATCAGGCTGCTGACCAGGTTCGAGCGGGCTTCCCGCTCTTCCGGCGTCAGCTTGTCCTTGTTGATCTGATCCAGCAGGTTGTTGATGATGCTGCCGCCCGCCGCGCCCAGGGCGCCGGACGCGCACGACTGGCTGGAGGCCGCCGCGCCCGCACAGCCGACCACCGCATGCAGCGCCGCTCGCGCCGTATCGCTATCCAATGCATCCGCGATCTGCTTGACCTGATTCGCGCCAAGCTCTTGCAGATAAGCCACCGAAGCGTTCTGCACGAAGTTGCCCATGCCGCCGGTCACGTTGCCGCCGGCACCGGCCATCAGTGCCGTCGCGATCTGCCGGTATGTGCCGCCTGGTCCCCAGGTGTCTTTCAGCTCCTGGGCTTCCTTGGCGTATTGCAGTCGCTGCTCGTCGGTGACCGGCGTGCCGTCCGGGTTCTTTGCGTTCGGGTCTTTGGCCAGGCGCTCCTTGTCTTGCGCCTCCTTGGCGCGGTTGCCAATGAAGGTGCCGGCTTCGCGCAGGAACGCGCCGGTAATCTCGAACCCCGCCTGAATCTCCTTCTCATTGAAGATCGGCTTCAGCGCATTGCTGCTATCCCGCTCGGTGCTGACGTTCCGATTGACGCTCGCCACCGTCTGCTCGCCGTCCTTGCCCGTGAGCGCCTGCTGCTTGGCACCGTCCGTGATGTGGATCGCGCCGCCGCTGATGCCGCTGCCCGTCACGCTGCTGCCGCTGCCCGAGGCGCCCATCACGACCGGCGGCGTGGCGCTCCAGTTGCCGCTGGTCGGCACGTTGCTGCCCGGCACCTTGTCGCCGCCCGTCGTCGCCTGGCCCTGCTGGTTGGTGCCGACGCCACCGGCCGTGGTGTTGCCACCGCCACCGCTGCCGCCACCGACCGGCATCATGCCGCCACCGCCGTAGCTGTAACCGCCGCCGATACCAATGCTGCTCGCGCTGTACTCGGCGCGGTTGTGGATCTCGCTCTGGGTCAGCGTCGCCGTCGTCAGGCTGTTGACGCCGTCCCGCACCGCCTTGTCCGTGCTGGCGATCACCGCGCCCTTCAGGTCGGTGTTGCCGTGCACGTTGACCTGGAAGCCGCGATCGCCCGCCTTGATGCCCGACTGCTCCGTCACGCTGGCGAAGTCGCTGTCGATCTTCTGCTGGCTGAAGTTCGCGCTGCCCGAGAAACCAAAGCCCACCGTCACGCTGCCGCCGATCGACTGGTCCTTGGTGTGGTACTTGCTGGTGTCCTGCAGACTTTCGATGTTGAGGTTGCCGCCCACGTTGGCCACCACCTGCTTGCCGGTGGCAACCGCCCCCTTCAGGTTCGTGTTGCCGCCCGATTCCAGCGTCAGCGTGTTGCCGGCCGATACGTGCGTGTTGGTCCAGCTCACATCCGAGCCCTCGCCCTTGCCGCGCGAGGCGCTCGCGTTGGCCGTCACGCCGAAGGCCGCGCCGTTGGAGCCCAGGCTCACCGCCACGCCCACCCCGCCGCTCACGCTGCTGCTCGAGCGGTGCATCTCGCTCGCGTTGCGCGCGGCCAGCAGGTTGATGTCGCCATCGGCCTTCAGGCCCACGTCGCCGCCGCCCTTGATGTCGCTGCCCTGCACCGTCAGCGTCGAATCCTGCCCACCGCCCGTGGCCTGGATGCTGACGTTGCCGCCCGCCGCCACCTGCGAGCCCGCCGCCTGCGTCGCGTCCTGCGTCGTCTTGCTCTGGCTCTTGCTGCCACCCACCGTGATCGAGATGCTCACCCCACCGCCCGACTTCGGATCGGCCGCCACCGCATCGGCTGCGTTCTTGCCCGCCAGCGCCGTCGTCGCCCCGGCCAGCACCTTCATGCGCCCGTCCGAGGTCTGCCCCGCCGCCCTGCCCATCTGCTGCGCGGTCTGGATCGCCGCGATCACCGGCGCCGTCACCGCCACCGTCAGGCCCGACTGCTTGAACTGCGTCTCCTGCGTGCTGTGGCTGGTCTCCTGCGCTTCCAGGATGTCGACCTTCTTGGCCTGGATGGTGATGTCGCCCTGCGGCGCCACCACGTTGCTGCCCACTTGCCGGTAGTGGTTGCCCGCCCCGATCGCCACGTTGCCGTTGGTCGAACCCACCGTGGACGCCGCCGCCGTGGTGCGCGCGTCCTGGTTGTCCTGGCTCTGCTGCTGCGTGCCGATGGTGAAACCGATGCCGCCCGAGCTGAACAGCCCCGACTTCTTCTCCTCACGCAAATGCCGCTCGGTAGTCGAGTTGGTCGCCGCATCAATGTTGACGTCGTGCTTGGCGATCAGCGTGGTGCCCTCGGTCGACACCACGTTGCTGCCCTTCAGGTTGATGTCGTTGCCGGCCTGCACATACGTCGTGTTGCCCGAGAACGTCGTGCCCTGCGTCGTGGTTTCCGACAGCGTGTTGCGCGTGGTGATGGTCTTCTTCGAGAACCAGCTGCTGCTGCCCTTGAACTGGTGCGCCTCGTCAACGTCGCGCGTGATCTGTGCCGCGCTCAGGTTGACGTTGTTGCCGGCCGTCGCCACCAGCGCGCCCTGCTCGCTCGTCACCGAGGCCCCGCGCGCGTTCAGGTCGCGGCCCGCTGACAGGCGCAGGTCGCCATTGGTCTGGATCGACGAGCCGACTTCCTGCTGCGTGCTGTCCTTACGCCAGTTCTTGTTGTCCCACGCAATCGACTGCGAACTCGACGTGCCGACCGTGCCCAGGTTCAGATCGCGCGCCGCCGCCACCACGGTCTGGCCGCCGGTGCTCGCGTTGCCGATCTGCGCGCCGGACAAGGTCAGGTCGCGCCCGGCGGAAGCCACCAGCGTGCCGCCCGAGGGTGCCGTCACATACAGGCCCGCGATGCGGCTGACGTTGGTGATACTGCCCTGCGCATTGCTGTTGCTGCGCGTGGTGACGGCGACGTTCAGGTCGCGCCCGGCCATCGCGCTCAGGCTGTTGTTGGCATCGATGATGCCGCCCAGGTTGTCGAGATCGATGCGCGCGCGGACCGCCACGTCGCCGCCCGTGATGCGCCCGCCCAGGTTCTTCACGTTCTCGGCGGTGATCGACACCACGTCGCGCCCGGCGATGCTGCCCTGGTTCACCAGGTCGCCCGACACGTTCAGGTTCACGCTCTGCCCCGAGATCAGCGCCCCGGAGCCATCCAGATCGCCCGGCTTCACATGCACGTAGACCTGCGGCACCAGCGCCTTGGTGGTCTGCCCGTTCGGCAGCGTGACGTCCTGCTCGACCAGCCACACGATGTCGCTGGTCAGCTGCGCCATCTGCGCGGCCGTCAGCGCCACGCCCGGACGCAGGCCCCATGCCTTGGCATAGGTGACACCGCTGTCGATCAGCGCGCGGTATTGCGCCTCATCGCTCGAATAGCCGTCGAGGAAGCGCCGCCCGGTCAGCTGCGCGACCTGCTCGCGCACCAGCTTCTGCTCGTAGAAGCCATCTCCCAGGCGCTTCTGCGCCAGGGCCGGATCGACGCGCAGCTGCGTCAGCATATAGTCCGACGACAGCCACGTGCGGTAGCTCGCGAAGCGCGGGTCCGTCTCGACCAGGTAGCGGCCGCCCGGGTTCGGGTTCAGGCGGAACAGGCTGGTGTTGGGCAGCGTGGTGTTGACCCCGCCGGTGCGCACCACCAGCGCCTGGCCGTCCGTGCGCACAACCTGCGACTGCCCGGCCGTGCGCGCCACCAGCGACTCCCCGGCCGGCGCGACGGCCGCCACTTCCGTGATGGCGCTCACCGTCTGCCCGCCGCCGGCGCTGCCGATGCCTTGCATCCCCTGCGTCACGCTGCCTACGGTCCGCCCGGCGCCGATGGACACGCTGGCCTCCGCCGCGCTCTGCGCCCCCTGCGTCACGCTACCGACGGCCAAGGTGCCGACCTGGGTCCCGCTGCCGCGGCGCGGTGTTGTCTTTGTAGACGGTGGGCGTGAGCCGGATGTCGCTGATGGCGTCGGGCGGGTTGTAGCCCGTGCTGCTGCTGCCGGTGTCGTCGCGGCCCTTCTTCTGGTGGCGCCAGTAGGACGTGGCCGTGCCCGCGTCGGTCACGGTCTGCTGCCCCGTCACCTCGGTGTTCTGCAGCACGCCGACATTGGGCGACAGCGTGCCGCCGGCGATGACCTGGCTCTTGTCGTTGAACAGCGTCCCGGCGTCGATCCGCATCGCGCCGGCCGAGGTGATCTTGCCGGGGTCGGAGCCGGTGATGACGGTGGCGCTGGTCGAGCGGTCGTACTCGTACTTGTGCCAGCTCTCGTAGTTGCCCTCGGGCGTGTGCAGGTGGTCCGACTCGTCGTTGTAGATGTAGACGCCTGGGTCCCCCGGCTTGTAGCGGTTGGCCGCCCCGTCACCCTGGTACTCGACGATGTGCTGCGTGCCCTGCGACTGCACCGCCGTGCTGAAGTGCTCGTTGGTGTTGTTGATCCGGTTGGCCGCCAGCGCCAGGCTGCCGAGCGATTCGATCGACGCGCTGTTGTTGTTGACCGTGACCGCCGAGCCCGTGGCTTGGCGGCTGCCGTCCGCCAGCGTCGTCAAACCGCCGCCGATCGCCATGTCGCCGCCGCTGAAGATCAGCGCGTGCTCGCGGTTGTTGAGGGTCTGCACGCCGAGGTCGAGCTTGTCGCGCGCGGCGATGGTCGCCGCCCTGCCGTTCTCGACATCGTTGTTGACGGTGCCCGCCAGGATCGCCACATGGTCGCCATAGATGCGGCCGGTGCCGAGGTTGTTGAGCGTGCCGGCATCGACGTTGGTGTTGCCGCCGTCGATCAGCCCCCGGTTGGTCAGCGTGCCGGCGGCGGTGACGTTGGTCGTGCCGGCGCTGATCTCGCCGCTGGCGGTGTTGTCGATGTTGCCTGCGGACACGGTGAGCGTGTTCCCGGCCTTCAGCCCCGACTGGTTGGTCAGCGTGCCGCTGGTCTTCACGGTGGCGTTGCCGTTGGCCTGCAGTTCGCCGGTGTTGGTGAAATCGCCGGCCAGGTTCAGGCTCAGGTCGCCTTGCGACAGGATGCGCCCATCGCCCGACAGGCCGGCGCTGTCCACGCCCAGCGATTTGCCGGCGATGAGCGTGCCGCCCGTATTGGTGACACGTTGCGTCTTGTCGCCTGGATTGCGGTCCTGCACCTGCACGCTCTGGGCCGAGGAGATCAGGCCCTGAGCGTTGTTGAGCGCGCCGGAGCCGGTCAGCGTCAGCGCCTTGTCCGCGCGGATGGCGCCGCCCTGGTTGGCCACGACGGCCGTGCTGCCCTGCACGGAGCCGATGCGGCCGGCCGCGTTGTCGAGCGATGCGCTGGCGCGTTGCGCGTGGTGATGGTCTTCTTCACAGCAATCCAGCCCGGCTTTAAGTGTTCTGTGTAAACGGATTAGAAGTTGAGGCGTTGAGCATGCAGGCAATCCGATGAGGTCTGCATACCGATGCGATGCGTGGTCGAGTTGAGCGAAGTGGAGAAGCTGACGTTGGAGCAATTGAGCCTGAATCACCGGCACCGCGACATCCGCACGCGCGCAGCGGGGATGGTCATGCTCGGCGACGGTTTGTCGGCCCCCAAGGTCGCGGGCCGGTTGGGCGTTAGCGTGCAGTCGCCCTACAACTGGGTGCGTGCCTGGAACGAATACGGCGTGTGCGGCTTGTTGAGCGGTCACGGCGGCGGCCGCCCCAGGTCGCTGCCCGAGAACATGGTCGCCACGGCGGTCGACGCTGCGCGCGCCGAATCTCTGACACTGGCGCAGATCGCGCAGCGCGTGCAGGAAGTTCATGGGCAACCGCTGCCATGTCAGATCGAGACACTGGGCGCGGCGCTCAAGCGCGAAGGCTTCTCTTTCAAGCGCAACCGCTACTCGCTCAAAAAAAACGGTGCGAAGAGGAGTTCGCTGTGAAAGCAGACGTGCTCGGCAAGCTCCAGCAGGCCGCGCGCGACCAGGCCATCCGGCTCCTCTATCTCGATGAGGCTGGCTTTGCAGCTTCGCCCGTTGTGCAGCGCGCATGGTCACCACGAGGGCTGCCCCATTGTGTTGAACCGCACAGCCACTGCCGACGTTCTGTGCTCGGTGCGTTCGACTACGGGCAGAACAGCCTGATTCACGCCGCGCATGCGCACAGCATCAAAGGCCCCGATGTCGAGCAGTTTCTCGATGCGCTGATTCGGCAAGACGACAGCCGACCCACCATCATCGTCCTCGACAACGCAGCCATTCATCACAGCATCAGCGAGGAAACCCGCGACCGCTGGTTCAGGGAACACAAAGCGCTCCTGTTCTTTCTGCCGCCCTACAGCCCCGAACTGAACATGATCGAGATCGTCTGGAAGCACTTCAAATATCACTGGCGTCGCTTCGTCAACTGGACACGCGACACCATCGACGCTGAACTAGCCGAACTCCTATCCGGCTACGGCTCCAAATTTCAAATCAATTTTTCGTGAACACTTAATTATCTAATTGCACTAGTGCAGCGTTTAAACCCCTCTCGCAGCGCGGCACCGAGATCGGCATCGGTTGCAGTACCTGGGACGTACAACGGAAATGGCCCTTCATCCTTCGTAACCGTCCAGCCATCCAGCGATTTTTGATGCGTTGGTTGGATTTCGATTTGGTTTTCGACAACACTGACACTACAGGTATCCATTTTCTTAAGCATTGCGCGCCTTGTCTTATAACCATATTTTTCCATGGCCAAAGCCTCTCGCTCCTTCCCGAGCTTCTGGACAACCCCGGATTGGAAAATTTTTTGGAAATCCTCAACACTGACCTGACGACTTTTCGCAAGCGCTTCACGCAAAGCCCTGCCTAAAAAATCATCATCCACCTGGGGATCTAGATAGCTTGGCTCAACACTAGGCTCAGCAAAGCTCATCATACCTTGCGACATTGTAATTACCCTATAGAAGTCGCCGTTAAAATCGACTACCGCTGCAGCACTCGGTTTTTTCATCTCTTATTTCACCTTTGTTACTATGATTTTAATTCCCTTACTTTCCGCATACTGAATCGATTGCGCAATGGCCGCCATCTGCTCCGATGTCGTTCCATAAGGAACACCAAGCTGCATCTGCTTCGCACTGATGTCAGTATTACGAAGAATAAAATCACTTTGCTTACTACCATCCGACGAAAAATTCACCATATCATCCACATACTTATTAAGTGTGCGAGTGATATTGGCCGGCTTCTGATACGAAACACTCCCCAGGGTATCCATCGTCTTGGTACTGACTGCCGTCCCATCCGGAGCAAGGTGATCAAACGTCGAGAAGTTGCTCTTGATCGTGTTCAGGTCAAGGGTACCCGCTGGCAGCTTGGATTGTACGAACGCCTCGAAAGGCTTGCCCTGTTTGATGATCCCGGCGCCGAACTCCATCCCCGTTTCGGCCAAGCTCACCACGCCGCCCAACCCCTTGGCATCCGCCTTGAGCAGGGTGTATGCCAGCTTCATCGCCTCGGCACTTGCTGAACCCAGGCGAATGCCGGCACTTGCCAACTGCACCGTGCCTTTGGCAATCCCTCCTGCACCGGTCACAACACTACCCACCTGCCACAGCAGCCCACCCAAATCCTTCCCAAGCTGCTCCGCATTCGCATCACCACCCTCATTGATGGCCGTGCTCATGCGGTCGATCTTCGCGTCCAATTCCTTGAACAGCGCATCGCCCAGTTGCTGCCGGGCATCCGGGCTGCTGATCAATTGCTTTAGCCCATTCAGCCCATCAATCGGGTGCGCCAGGAATTCCGCGACGCCCTTGACATCGTTCCAGCCCGACTCCGCCAGCCCCTTGCCGATACCGGTGGTGGTCAGCACGTCCTGCTTGGTCGAGATGTAGGCCCACTTGCTGGCGACCTTGAACTGCTCCAGCGTCGACTTCGCGTTGGACAGTTCCTTCTTCATCTGCACGATCTGCTGCGTCGCCAGCCAGTTGTTGTCGACGGCGGCGATGGCACCGTTGGTCGCCGTGGTGGCGTCCGCGCCGCTCATGGTGGCGATGCCGGTTACCAGGCTGGTGATGAGGTTGCGCTTGCCCTCGCGCTGCGTGGCGGTCTCATCCGGACTCGTTTCGCTGAACAGGCCGGTCAACAGGCTGCTCGCCGCCGCACCCAACGCTCCCGAGCCGCAGCTCTGGCTGCTCGCCGCCGCCCCCGCGCAAGCGACAATCGCATGCAGCGCGGCGTGGGCCGGACTGCCTTCGACCAGCGTGCCGTCCGCGACCAGCTTGCCGATGTAGCTCGCCCCCTGCTGCTGCACATAGTTGACCACCATGTTCTGGGCAAACTGTGCCGTGCTACCCGTCACGTTGCCACCAACGCCGGCCATCAGCGCCGTGGTGATCTGGCGATAGGTGCCGCCTGCGCCCCACTTGTCATTGATCGCTTGCGCTTCCGAGCGCAGCGCCGAGGCTTGGTCGCGCAGCGCGAGGCGCTGCTCGTCGGTCAGGCCGTTGCTGGGGTCGGCAGCCTTGGCATCCGCATCCTTGGCCTGAGCGTTCTTCTGGTCGACGTCCTTGGCGCGGTTGCTCAGGAACGTTCCAGCCTCCCGCTGCAGCGCACCGACGATCTCGAACCCCGCCTGAATCTCCTTCTCATTGAAGATCGGCTTCAGCGCATTGCTGCTATCCCGCTCGGTGCTGACGTCCCGGTTGACGCTGGCAACCGTCTGTTCGGCATCCTTGCCCGTGAGCGCCTGCTGCTTGGCACCGTCCGTGATGTGGATCGCGCCGCCGCTGATGCCGCTGCCCGTCACGCTGCTGCCGCTGCCCGAGGCGCCCATCACGACCGGCGGCGTGGCGCTCCAGTTGCCGCTGGTCGGCACGTTGCTGCCCGGCACCTTGTCGCCGCCCGTCGTCGCCTGGCCCTGCTGGTTGGTGCCGACGCCACCGGCCGTGGTGTTGCCACCGCCACCGCTGCCGCCACCGACCGCATCATGCCGCCACCGCCGTAGCTGTAACCGCCGCCGATACCAATGCTGCTCGCGCTGTACTCGGCGCGGTTGTGGATCTCGCTCTGGGTCAGCGTCGCCGTCGTCAGGCTGTTGACGCCGTCCCGCACCGCCTTGTCCGTGCTGGCGATCACCGCGCCCTTCAGATCGGTGTTGCCGTGCACGTTGACCTGGAAGCCCTTGTCGCCCGCCTTGATGCCCGACTGCTCCGTCACACTGGCGAAGTCGCTGTCGATCTTCTGCTGGCTGAAGTTCGCGCTGCCCGAGAAACCAAAGCCCACCGTCACGCTGCCGCCGATCGACTGGTCCTTGGTGTGGTACGTGCTCGTGTCCTGCAGGCTTTCGATGTTCAGGTCGCCGCCCACGTTGGCGATCACCTGCTTGCCGGTGGCAACCGTCCCCTTCAGGTTCGTGTTGCCGCCCGATTCCAGCGTCAGCGTGTTGCCGGCCGATACGTGCGTGTTGGTCCAGCTCACATCCGAGCCCTCGCCCTTGCCGCGCGAGGCGCTCGCGTTGGCCGTCACGCCGAAGGCCGCGCCGTTGGAGCCCAGGCTCACCGCCACGCCCACCCCGCCGCTCACGCTGCTGCTCGAGCGGTGCATCTCGCTCGCGTTGCGCGCGGCCAGCAGGTTGATGTCGCCATCGGCCTTCAGGCCCACGTCGCCGCCGCCCTTGATGTCGCTGCCCTGCACCGTCAGCGTCGAATCCTGCCCACCGCCCGTGGCCTGGATGCTGACGTTGCCGCCCGCCGCCACCTGCGAGCCCGCCGCCTGCGTCGCGTCCTGCGTCGTCTTGCTCTGGCTCTTGCTGCCACCCACCGTGATCGAGATGCTCACCCCACCGCCCGACTTCGGATCGGCCGCCACCGCATCGGCCGCGTTCTTCCCGGCAAGCGCCGTCGTCGCCCCGGCCAGCACCTTCATGCGCCCGTCCGAGGTCTGCCCCGCCGCACGCCCCATCTGCTGCGCGGTCTGGATCGCCGCGATCACCGGCGCTGTCACCGCCACCGTCAGGCCCGACTGCTTGAACTGCGTCTCCTGCGTGCTGTGGCTGGTCTCCTGCGCTTCCAGGATGTCGACCTTCTTGGCCTGGATGGTGATGTCGCCCTGCGGCGCCACCACGTTGCTGCCCACTTGCCGGTAGTGGTTGCCCGCCCCGATCGCCACGTTGCCGTTGGTCGAACCCACCGTGGACGCAGCCGCCGTCGTGCGCGCGTCCTGGTTGTCCTGGCTCTGCTGCTGCGTGCCGATGGTGAAGCCGATGCCGCCCGAGCTGAACAGCCCCGACTTCTTCTCCTCGCGCAAATGCCGCTCGGTAGTCGAGTTGGTCGCCGCATCGATATTGACGTCGTGCTTGGCGATCAGCGTGGTGCCCTCGGTCGACACCACGTTACTGCCCTTCAAGTTGATGTCGTTGCCCGCCTGCACGTACGTCGTGTTGCCCGAGAACGTCGTGCCCTGCGTCGTGGTTTCCGACAGCGTGTTGCGCGTGGTGATGGTCTTCTTCGAGAACCAGCTGCTGCTGCCCTTGAACTGGTGCGCCTCGTCGACATCGCGCGTGGTCTGCGCCGAGGTCAGGTTGACGTTGTTGCCGGCGGTCGCCACCAGCGCGCCCTGCTCGCTCGTCACCGAGGCGCCGCGCGCGTTCAGGTCGCGGCCGGCCGACAGGCGCAGGTCACCGTTGGTCTGGATCGACGAGCCGACCTCCTGCTGCGTGCTGTCCTTACGCCAGTTCTTGTTGTCCCACGCAATCGACTGCGAACTCGACGTGCCGACCGTGCCCAGGTTCAGATCGCGCGCCGCCGCCACCACGGTCTGGCCGCCGGTGCTCGCGTTGCCGATCTGCGCGCCGGACAGGGTCAGGTCGCGCCCGGCGGACGCCACCAGCGTGCCGCCCGAGGGCGCCGTCACGTACAGGCCCGCGATGCGGCTGACGTTGGTGATACTGCCCTGCGCATTGCTGTTGCTGCGCGTGGTGGTGGCGACGTTCAGGTCGCGCCCGGCCATCGCGCTCAGGCTGTTGTTGCCATCGATGATGCCGCCCAGGTTGTCGAGGTCGGTGCGCGCGCGAACCGCCACGTCGCCGCCCGTGATGCGCCCGCCCAGGTTCTTCACGTTCTCGGCGGTGATCGACACCACGTCGCGCCCGGCGATGCTGCCCTGGTTCACCAGGTCGCCCGACACGTTCAGGTTCACGCTCTGCCCCGAGATCAGCGCCCCGGAGCCATCCAGATCGCCCGGCTTCACATGCACGTAGACCTGCGGCACCAGCGCCTTGGTCGTTTGGCCGTTCGGCAGCGTCACGTCCTGCTCGACCAGCCAGACGATGTCGCTGGTCAGCTGCGCCATCTGCGCAGCCGTCAGCGCCACGCCCGGGCGCAGGCCCCATTCCTTGGCATAGGTGACGCCGCTGTCGATCAGCGCGCGGTATTGCGCCTCATCGCTCGAATAGCCGTCGAGGAAGCGCCGCCCGGTCAGCTGCGCGACCTGCTCGCGCACCAGCTTCTGCTCGTAGAAGCCATCCCCCAGGCGCTTCTGCGCCAGGGCCGGATCGACGCGCAGCTGCGTCAGCATATAGTCCGACGACAGCCACGTGCGGTAGCTCGCGAAGCGCGGGTCCGTCTCGACCAGGTAGCGGCTGCCCGGGTTCGGGTTCAGGCGGAACAGGCTGTTCCCGCCCGTGCGCACCACCGGCGACTGCACCGCCGTGCTGAAGTGCTCGTTGGTGTTGTTGATCGCCCTCGTGTCGCGTTGCCTTGGTCGTCATACAAACTACTGAGCTTGCCGCCGATCAGATCGTGTGTATCGGCAAACGATTCGATCAGCGTGGTGATCTTCTGCTGCCCTTGAACTGGTTCGCCTCATCCACGTCGCGCGTGGTCTGCAAGTTACCGATGCGGCCCGACAGCATGCCGCAAGCGATGTTTGGCGAAGAACGCGTGCAGCTAATCGCGCTCTGATCTGACTGAGTTACACAGTTGGGTTGACGAACGCGGTGCCCAGCAGTTGGTACAACCCGAATTTATTAATTATCTAATTGCACTAGTGCAGCGTTTAAATCCCTCTCGCAACGCGGCACCAAGCTCAGCATCAGTTGCAGTACCTGGAACGTACAGCGGAAATGGCCCCTCATCCTTCCTGACCGTATATCCATCCAGAGTTTTTTGGTGCGTTGGTTGAATTTTTACTTGGTCATCGATGCCACTTACATTACACGTATCCATGTTCTTGTACATGGCACGCTTTGTTTTGTAGCCGTACTGCTTCTTTATCCAATCATCCCTCTCGCTTTCAATATTCTCGATGACCCCTGAATTCCATATTTTCTGGAATTCTTCCACGCTAACGTGCTTACTACTCGCTAGTGCCGCGCGCAGTGCGCTTCCCAAAGCAGCATCATCAACATTCGGCGACAAATAATGGGGCGAGGCGCTGGGCTCAGGGTAAGCCATCATGCCCACAGACTGGGCAACGATACAAACAAAATCCCCATTGGAGAATGCCGTCGCCATTGCACCTATTTTTTCCATATCGTCACTTTATCTTGGTAACAACAATTTTAATACCCTTGCTCTCAGCATACTGAATGGACTGAGCAACTGCACTCATCTGCTCTGACGTCGTGCCATACGGTATCCCGAGCTGCATCTGTTTCCCCGAAATCATCTCACTCGTTACAACCCGAGCGCCTTTACCATCCGACGTAAACGCCACCATGGCGTCCACGTACCCATTCAATACGTTCGTAATGCTGGCGGGCCGCGTACTGTATGTCTTGGCCATCGTATCGAGCGTCTTGTCACTCACCGCAATACCATCTGGTGTCAGGTGATCGAACGTCGAGAAGTTGCTCTTGATCGTGTTCAGGTCGATGGTACCCGCTGGCAGCTTGGATTGTACGAACGCCTCGAAAGGCTTGCCCTGTTTGATGATCCCGGCGCCGAACTCCATCCCCGTTTCGGCCAAGCTCACCACGCCGCCCAACCCCTTGGCATCCGCCTTGAGCAGGGTGTATGCCAGCTTCATCGCCTCGGCACTTGCTGAACCCAGGCGAATGCCGGCACTTGCCAACTGCACCGTGCCTTTGGCAATCCCTCCTGCACCGGTCACAACACTACCCACCTGCCACAGCAGCCCACCCAAATCCTTCCCAAGCTGCTCCGCATTCGCATCACCACCCTCATTGATGGCCGTGCTCATGCGGTCGATCTTCGCGTCCAATTCCTTGAACAGCGCATCGCCCAGTTGCTGCCGGGCATCCGGGCTGCTGATCAATTGCTTTAGCCCATTCAGCCCATCAATCGGGTGCGCCAGGAATTCCGCGACGCCCTTGACATCGTTCCAGCCCGACTCCGCCAGCCCCTTACCGATGCCGGTGGTGGTCAGCACGTCCTGCTTGGTCGAGATGTAAGCCCACTTGCTGGCGACCTTGAACTGCTCCAGCGTCGACTTCGCGTTGGACAGTTCCTTCTTCATCTGCACGATCTGCTGCGTCGCCAGCCAGTTGTTGTCGACGGCGGCGATGGCACCGTTGGTCGCCGTGGTGGCGTCCGCGCCGCTCATGGTGGCGATGCCGGTTACCAGGCTGGTGATGAGGTTGCGCTTGCCCTCGCGCTGCGTGGCGGTCTCATCCGGACTCGTTTCGCTGAACAGGCCGGTCAACAGGCTGCTCGCCGCCGCACCCAACGCTCCCGAGCCGCAGCTCTGGCTGCTCGCCGCCGCCCCCGCGCAAGCGACAATCGCATGCAGCGCGGCGTGGGCCGGACTGCCTTCGACCAGCGTGCCGTCCGCGACCAGCTTGCCGATGTAGCTCGCCCCCTGCTGCTGCACATAGTTGACCACCATGTTCTGGGCAAACTGTGCCGTGCTACCCGTCACGTTGCCACCAACGCCGGCCATCAGCGCCGTGGTGATCTGGCGATAGGTGCCGCCTGCGCCCCACTTGTCATTGATCGCTTGCGCTTCCGAGCGCAGCGCCGAGGCTTGGTCGCGCAGCGCGAGGCGCTGCTCGTCGGTCAGGCCGTTGCTGGGGTCGGCAGCCTTGGCATCCGCATCCTTGGCCTGAGCGTTCTTCTGGTCGACGTCCTTGGCGCGGTTGCTCAGGAACGTTCCAGCCTCCCGCTGCAGCGCACCGACGATCTCGAACCCCGCCTGAATCTCCTTCTCATTAAAGATCGGCTTCAGCGCATTGCTGCTATCCCGCTCGGTGCTGACGTCCCGGTTGACGCTGGCAACCGTCTGTTCGGCATCCTTGCCCGTGAGCGCCTGCTGCTTGGCACCGTCCGTGATGTGGATGGCGCCGCCGCTGATGCCGCTGCCCGTCACACTGCTGCCGCTGCCCGAGGCGCCCATCACGACCGGCGGCGTGGCGCTCCAGTTGCCGCTGGTCGGCACGTTGCTGCCCGGCACCTTGTCGCCGCCCGTCGTCGCCTGGCCCTGCTGGTTGGTGCCGACGCCACCGGCCGTGGTGTTGCCACCGCCACCGCTGCCGCCACCGACCGGCATCATGCCGCCACCGCCGTAGCTGTAACCGCCGCCGATACCAATGCTGCTCGCGCTGTACTCGGCGCGGTTGTGGATCTCGCTCTGGGTCAGCGTCGCCGTCGTCAGGCTGTTGACGCCGTCCCGCACCGCCTTGTCCGTGCTGGCGATCACCGCGCCCTTCAGGTCGGTGTTGCCGTGCACGTTGACCTGGAAGCCGCGATCGCCCGCCTTGATGCCCGACTGCTCCGTCACGCTGGCGAAGTCGCTGTCGATCTTCTGCTGGCTGAAGTTCGCGCTGCCCGAGAAACCAAAGCCCACCGTCACGCTGCCGCCGATCGACTGGTCCTTGGTGTGGTACTTGCTGGTGTCCTGCAGACTTTCGATGTTGAGGTTGCCGCCCACGTTGGCCACCACCTGCTTGCCGGTGGCAACCGCCCCCTTCAGGTTCGTGTTGCCGCCCGATTCCAGCGTCAGCGTGTTGCCGGCCGATACGTGCGTGTTGGTCCAGCTCACATCCGAGCCCTCGCCCTTGCCGCGCGAGGCGCTCGCGTTGGCCGTCACGCCGAAGGCCGCGCCGTTGGAGCCCAGGCTCACCGCCACGCCCACCCCGCCGCTCACGCTGCTGCTCGAGCGGTGCATCTCGCTCGCGTTGCGCGCGGCCAGCAGGTTGATGTCGCCATCGGCCTTCAGGCCCACGTCGCCGCCGCCCTTGATGTCGCTGCCCTGCACCGTCAGCGTCGAATCCTGCCCACCGCCCGTGGCCTGGATGCTGACGTTGCCGCCCGCCGCCACCTGCGAGCCCGCCGCCTGCGTCGCGTCCTGCGTCGTCTTGCTCTGGCTCTTGCTGCCACCCACCGTGATCGAGATGCTCACCCCACCGCCCGACTTCGGATCGGCCGCCACCGCATCGGCTGCGTTCTTGCCCGCCAGCGCCGTCGTCGCCCCGGCCAGCACCTTCATGCGCCCGTCCGAGGTCTGCCCCGCCGCCCTGCCCATCTGCTGCGCGGTCTGGATCGCCGCGATCACCGGCGCCGTCACCGCCACCGTCAGGCCCGACTGCTTGAACTGCGTCTCCTGCGTGCTGTGGCTGGTCTCCTGCGCTTCCAGGATGTCGACCTTCTTGGCCTGGATGGTGATGTCGCCCTGCGGCGCCACCACGTTGCTGCCCACTTGCCGGTAGTGGTTGCCCGCCCCGATCGCCACGTTGCCGTTGGTCGAACCCACCGTGGACGCCGCCGCCGTGGTGCGCGCGTCCTGGTTGTCCTGGCTCTGCTGCTGCGTGCCGATGGTGAAACCGATGCCGCCCGAGCTGAACAGCCCCGACTTCTTCTCCTCACGCAAATGCCGCTCGGTAGTCGAGTTGGTCGCCGCATCAATGTTGACGTCGTGCTTGGCGATCAGCGTGGTGCCCTCGGTCGACACCACGTTGCTGCCCTTCAGGTTGATGTCGTTGCCGGCCTGCACATACGTCGTGTTGCCCGAGAACGTCGTGCCCTGCGTCGTGGTTTCCGACAGCGTGTTGCGCGTGGTGATGGTCTTCTTCGAGAACCAGCTGCTGCTGCCCTTGAACTGGTGCGCCTCGTCAACGTCGCGCGTGATCTGTGCCGCGCTCAGGTTGACGTTGTTGCCGGCCGTCGCCACCAGCGCGCCCTGCTCGCTCGTCACCGAGGCCCCGCGCGCGTTCAGGTCGCGGCCCGCTGACAGGCGCAGGTCGCCATTGGTCTGGATCGACGAGCCGACTTCCTGCTGCGTGCTGTCCTTACGCCAGTTCTTGTTGTCCCACGCAATCGACTGCGAACTCGACGTGCCGACCGTGCCCAGGTTCAGATCGCGCGCCGCCGCCACCACGGTCTGGCCGCCGGTGCTCGCGTTGCCGATCTGCGCGCCGGACAAGGTCAGGTCGCGCCCGGCGGAAGCCACCAGCGTGCCGCCCGAGGGTGCCGTCACATACAGGCCCGCGATGCGGCTGACGTTGGTGATACTGCCCTGCGCATTGCTGTTGCTGCGCGTGGTGACGGCGACGTTCAGGTCGCGCCCGGCCATCGCGCTCAGGCTGTTGTTGGCATCGATGATGCCGCCCAGGTTGTCGAGATCGATGCGCGCGCGGACCGCCACGTCGCCGCCCGTGATGCGCCCGCCCAGGTTCTTCACGTTCTCGGCGGTGATCGACACCACGTCGCGCCCGGCGATGCTGCCCTGGTTCACCAGGTCGCCCGACACGTTCAGGTTCACGCTCTGCCCCGAGATCAGCGCCCCGGAGCCATCCAGATCGCCCGGCTTCACATGCACGTAGACCTGCGGCACCAGCGCCTTGGTGGTCTGCCCGTTCGGCAGCGTGACGTCCTGCTCGACCAGCCACACGATGTCGCTGGTCAGCTGCGCCATCTGCGCGGCCGTCAGCGCCACGCCCGGACGCAGGCCCCATGCCTTGGCATAGGTGACACCGCTGTCGATCAGCGCGCGGTATTGCGCCTCATCGCTCGAATAGCCGTCGAGGAAGCGCCGCCCGGTCAGCTGCGCGACCTGCTCGCGCACCAGCTTCTGCTCGTAGAAGCCATCTCCCAGGCGCTTCTGCGCCAGGGCCGGATCGACGCGCAGCTGCGTCAGCATATAGTCCGACGACAGCCACGTGCGGTAGCTCGCGAAGCGCGGGTCCGTCTCGACCAGGTAGCGGCCGCCCGGGTTCGGGTTCAGGCGGAACAGGCTGGTGTTGGGCAGCGTGGTGTTGACCCCGCCGGTGCGCACCACCAGCGCCTGGCCGTCCGTGCGCACAACCTGCGACTGCCCGGCCGTGCGCGCCACCAGCGACTCCCCGGCCGGCGCGACGGCCGCCACTTCCGTGATGGCGCTCACCGTCTGCCCGCCGCCGGCGCTGCCGATGCCTTGCATCCCCTGCGTCACGCTGCCTACGGTCCGCCCGGCGCCGATGGACACGCTGGCCTCCGCCGCGCTCTGCGCCCCCTGCGTCACGCTACCGACGGCCAAGGTGCCGACCTGGGTCCCGCTGCCGCCGGGCGCGGTGTTGTCTTTGTAGACGGTGGGCGTGAGCCGGATGTCGCTGATGGCGTCGGGCGGGTTGTAGCCCGTGCTGCTGCTGCCGGTGTCGTCGCGGCCCTTCTTCTGGTGGCGCCAGTAGGACGTGGCCGTGCCCGCGTCGGTCACGGTCTGCTGCCCCGTCACCTCGGTGTTCTGCAGCACGCCGACATTGGGCGACAGCGTGCCGCCGGCGATGACCTGGCTCTTGTCGTTGAACAGCGTCCCGGCGTCGATCCGCATCGCGCCGGCCGAGGTGATCTTGCCGGGGTCGGAGCCGGTGATGACGGTGGCGCTGGTCGAGCGGTCGTACTCGTACTTGTGCCAGCTCTCGTAGTTGCCCTCGGGCGTGTGCAGGTGGTCCGACTCGTCGTTGTAGATGTAGACGCCTGGGTCCCCCGGCTTGTAGCGGTTGGCCGCCCCGTCACCCTGGTACTCGACGATGTGCTGCGTGCCCTGCGACTGCACCGCCGTGCTGAAGTGCTCGTTGGTGTTGTTGATCCGGTTGGCCGCCAGCGCCAGGCTGCCGAGCGATTCGATCGACGCGCTGTTGTTGTTGACCGTGACCGCCGAGCCCGTGGCTTGGCGGCTGCCGTCCGCCAGCGTCGTCAAACCGCCGCCGATCGCCATGTCGCCGCCGCTGAAGATCAGCGCGTGCTCGCGGTTGTTGAGGGTCTGCACGCCGAGGTCGAGCTTGTCGCGCGCGGCGATGGTCGCCGCCCTGCCGTTCTCGACATCGTTGTTGACGGTGCCCGCCAGGATCGCCACATGGTCGCCATAGATGCGGCCGGTGCCGAGGTTGTTGAGCGTGCCGGCATCGACGTTGGTGTTGCCGCCGTCGATCAGCCCCCGGTTGGTCAGCGTGCCGGCGGCGGTGACGTTGGTCGTGCCGGCGCTGATCTCGCCGCTGGCGGTGTTGTCGATGTTGCCTGCGGACACGGTGAGCGTGTTCCCGGCCTTCAGCCCCGACTGGTTGGTCAGCGTGCCGCTGGTCTTCACGGTGGCGTTGCCGTTGGCCTGCAGTTCGCCGGTGTTGGTGAAATCGCCGGCCAGGTTCAGGCTCAGGTCGCCTTGCGACAGGATGCGCCCATCGCCCGACAGGCCGGCGCTGTCCACGCCCAGCGATTTGCCGGCGATGAGCGTGCCGCCCGTATTGGTGACACGTTGCGTCTTGTCGCCTGGATTGCGGTCCTGCACCTGCACGCTCTGGGCCGAGGAGATCAGGCCCTGAGCGTTGTTGAGCGCGCCGGAGCCGGTCAGCGTCAGCGCCTTGTCCGCGCGGATGGCGCCGCCCTGGTTGTTGATCTGGTCGGCCGTCAGCGCAACGTTCTGGCCCTCCAGCCCCTGGTTGGCGCCCTGGGTGCCGGTGTTGGTCACCGACCCGCCGCGCACGTCGAGCGTGGCGCCCGAGCGCATCAGGCTACCGCTGTTGTCGACCGCGCCCGAGCCGGCGTTGGCCGTCAGGTTGCCCATCGCCTGGAGGGTGCCGCCCCGGTTGTCCAGGCCCGTGCTGGTGAGCTCGATCGTCTTCGCGCCGCTGATCTGGCCGCCTTGCGCGTTGGTGATCTGCGCGGCGGTAGCTTTCAGGTCGCCGTTCGCGCCGATAAAGCCGGCGCTGTTGTCCAGGTTGCCGCTATGCAGCGTCACCTTGTCCTGGCCGAGAATGCCGCCCGTGGTGCCGGAATGCGTGTTGAGCAGCGTCTGGCCGTGGGTGTCGATCGTTAGCGCGCCGGCCGCCTGCAGCATGCCGGCGTCGTTGGTGAGCTGGCCGCTCTGCGCATCCAGCAGGCCGCGCGCGGCCACGGTGCCGCGGGTGTTGTCGAACGCCTGCGCCCGGCTGTCGAGCCGCACGTCCTGGCCCGCCACCACGCCATCGGTATTGGCGATGCCGTTGCCGCTGAGGGTCAGCGCCTGCGCGGCTTCCACGCGGCCGCCCGCGTTACTGACGCCGCCCTGGCTGGCCACGACGGTGGTGCTGCCCTGCACGGAGCCGATGCGGCCGGCCGCGTTGGCTACCGATGCCGCGTTGACCGACACGTCGCGGTTGGCGGCCAGCACCCCTTGCGTGTTGTCCACCGCGCCGCTCGCCTGCACTTGCAGCGTGTCACCGGCGGTGAGCGTGCCGCCGGTATTCGACAGCGAGCCCGCCGCAATCGTCGCCGCCCCGCCCGCGCCGATCTTGCCCTGGGCGCTGTTGTCGATCTGGCCCGTTGCTGTGATGCCCAAGCTGGAGGTGCCGGCCGCCTGCAACGTGCCACCCTGGTTGACCAGGCGCCCCGCACCGATGGTCATGTCGCCGTTGCCCGCCAGCGTGCCGCCGGTATTGTCGAGCAGCGTCGTGCCCCGCACCGACGCCGCGCCGCTGCCGGTCTGCACCAGCTGGCCCGATCGATTGGACAGCACCGCCGTATCGACCTGCAGGCGCTCGGCCGTGGTCTGTCCACCGTCGAGCGTGGCCGTCTGCGCGTTCAGCGCCAGCGTACCGTTGCTGGCGATCGTGCCGCGCGCGCCGTCGAGGGTCGTGGCGGTGATGGCCAGCGCCCCGGTGCCCGCGTGCTCGATGCGGCCGTCCACGTTGGTGAGCGTCGCCGCGCCGAGCGTCAGGTCCGAGCCGTTCGTCGCCAGGCGGCCGCCCGTGTTGTCGAAGCGCGTGGTGGCCTGGACGGACGCCGCGCCCGTACCGGTCTGCAACAGCTGGCCCGAGCGGTTCGACAGCGTGGCCGCGTCGATCGTCAGGTTGCCGGCCGCGGTCTGCCCGCCATCGAGCGTGACGGACTGGGCGTTCAGCGTCAGCGCGCCGTTGCCCGAAATCGTGCCGCGCGCGCCGTCGACGGTCGTGCCGGTGATAGCCAGCGTACCGGTGCCGGCATGCGCGATCCGCCCGTCCGTGTTGACGAGCGTCGGCGCATCGAGCGAGAGGTTCGGGCCGTTGGCCGCGATCAGGCCGCCGGTGTTGTCGAGCGATGCGCTTGCCTGGATCGATGCGCCGCTGCCCGTGCCGGTCTGGCTGATCTGACCGCTCCGGTTCGACAGCGTGCCGGCGCGGATCTGCAGCGTGTCGGCCGAGGTCTGCCCGCCGTCGAGCGTGGCCGCTTGCGCCGTCAGTTGCAGCGCGCCGTTGGTGCCGATGACGCCGCGTGCGCCGCTCAGGGTGCCCGCGTTCATCGCCAGCGTGCCGGTGCCCGCATGCGCGATGCGGCCGCCGGTGTTATCGAGCGTCGGCGCATCGAGCGTGAGGTTCGGGCCATTGGCCGCGATCAGGCCGCCGGTGTTGTCGAGCGACGCGCTTGCCTGGATCGATGCGCCGCCCGTGCCGGTCTGCAGCAACTGGCCCGAGCGGTTCGACAGCGTGGCCGCGTCGATCGTCAGGTTGCCGGCCGTGGTCTGCCCGCCATCGAGCGTGACGGACTGGGCGTTCAGCGTCAGCGCACCGTTGCCCGAGATCGTGCCGCGCGCGCCGTCGACGGTCGTGCCGGTAATGGCCAGTGTGCCGGTGCCGGCATGCGCGATCCGCCCGTCCGTGTTGACGAGCGTCGGCGCATCGAGCGTAAGGTTCGGGCCGTTGGCTGCGATGAGGCCGCCGGTGTTGTCGAGCGACGCGCTTGCCTGGATCGATGCGCCACCCGTGCCGGCTTGACTGATCTGCCCGCTCCGGTTCGACAGCGTGCCGGCGCGGATCTGCAGCGTGTCGGCCGAGGTCTGTCCCCCGTCGAGCGTGGCCGCTTGCGCCGTCAGCTGCAGCGCGCCGTTGGTGCCGATGACGCCGCGCGCGCCGCTCAGGGTGTCCGCATTCATCGCCAGCGTGCCGGTGCCCGCATGCTCGATGCGGCCACCGGTGTTGACCAACGTTTGCGCGCCGAGCGACAGATTGGCGCTGTTGGTCGCGATGCGCCCGCCGGTGTTGTCCAACTGGCCGGGCAGCTGGATCGACAGGTCCGAAGTGCCGGTCTGGACCAGCTGACCCTGCGCGTTGGAGAGATCATGCGCCGTCAGCGCCAGCCGATCGGCCGATGCGTTCGCACCATCCGTCCACAGCGTGCCGGCAGCGTTCGCGGTCAAGGCCTGCGACGCCGAGAGCGTCGCGCGGCTCGCATCGAGATCGCCGCCGCTGGCCGTCAGCGTGAGGTTGCGCGCGGTGGTCCGGCTGTCGGCCAGGTTGATCGACGCGGCGCCCGCCGTCAGGTCCGCCCCCGCGAAGTTCTGGCCGTGGGCCTGGAGCTGCCCCGTCGCCGACAGTTGCAGCGCGCCGCTGCCGCTCACGGTACCGTCAGCGAGCAGGCCCGCGCCGAGCACGGAGCCGGTCTGGCTGTCGATCGTGCTCGCCGCGCCCGTCGCAGTGACGGTCGTATTGCCCTGCGCCGCGATCACGCCGGTATTGACGACGTTGCCGCGCGTGGCGAGTTGCGTATCGCCCTGTGCGTAGACCGTGCCCGCGTTCGTGACGCCGCCGTTGGTGTCGGCATGCACAGTGCCGCTGGCCGTGACGCGGCCGCTGTTCTCGAGCCGGCCGTCGGCGGTGACGGTGACGTCGCCGGCCGAGGCACCGATCTGCCCGGCATTGCGCACGCCCACGCCGGCCTCGGTGCCGACCAGCGTGATCTTGCCCGCGTACATGCCGCCCAGGCTCGCGACGTCGATGCCGTACGACGGCGCGGGGCCGGTCGCGGCAATGGCGGTGGTCTGGGCATGGTCGGCGCTGACCTGGTTGGCGCCCGCGCTGACCTTGAGCGTATTGGCCCAGATGCCGGCATTGACCTGCACCGAGCGCGCGATGATGTCGGTGTAGTCGGCGCGGCTGGTGTCCAGGCCACCGCCGGTGATGCTGACGGTGCCGTTCTGCACGCGGTAGCCGTCGAGGTTGCCGCCGTTGAGGATCGGCGTGCCGGTCGTCAGCGTGACGCGGTTGGAGTTGATGAAGCCGCAGCCGTCGCAGCTGATGCCCGCCGGATTGGCGATCACCACCTGCGCGCGGTCGCCGGCAACTTCCACGTAGCCCCGCAGCCGGCTCGGGTTGCTCGAGTTGACTTCGTTCAGGATCACCCGCGCCGTGCCGGTGGCCAGCCACGGGTTGCCCTGCACCCAGCCGCCGAGCTGCGTCTGCGTACTGGTGCGGGCGTTGTTGAGCACGGCGCCCTGCTGGTTGACGTCGAACTGGCCGTAGGTGTTGCGCGACACGCCGCCCGCGCTGGGCGTCTGGATGTTGACCAGCGGCACGCCGTTGGCGGCATTGAGCACGGTCGGCTGCTGGCCGCGCGGCGCGCCGGGGTCCGCCACGATCTGCGCCTGCGCCAGGCTGCCGACCAGCCCGAACGCCAGCAGGATCGAGAAGCACAGCGGCCGCACCGTGGCCAGCACGCTGCCGGCACGCGGCGCATCGCTGGTGCCGGTCTGCTTGCCGTCGCCGGCGACGTTCTCCGCCACCGCCATCAGCAGGCCGCGCGTCTTGTTGAATACGATCCGGTAGAGGTGCTTGTTCATGATTGGGATTCCGGGAGGTGCGACGTGCCGGCAGCGTGGGCGGCCAGGGGCAGGAGAGGCGGATTGAGCGCGGACCACGCACGGGCTTCTTCGGCCATCACGCCGATGCCGTGGAAGTCCATGACCCGCAGGCCGCGGTCATTGCCGCGGTGGTAGAGCGCGCGCACGCAGCGCGTGGCGAACAGGCGCGCCATCAGCTGGCGGGCGCACCGCGTATGGCCGAACGGCGCGATCCAGTCGAGGATCCAGGTGCGCTCGCCGCTGGCCCAATCGGCCTCGGGCATGGTGATGGGCGGATTGGCCAGATACCGGCGCTCGGCCTCCGGGCTCAGGCCCGCCCAGATCAGGAAAAACACCGGCTTGCCCTGCTCGGTCGCCAGCACGAACTGCCGCTGCTTGATGGCCGGCAGCAGCAGCGCCGACAAGGCATGCAGCGGCACGTCGCGGTGCGCGGCCGAATGCATCCACAGCCAGACCGCCGAGCCCAGCACCTCTGCCTCGTTGCAGGGTGTCTCAAGCAGGCCCGGCGCGATGACATCGAGAGTGTCGAATCGCATACGGCCTCCTAGTACGACCAGCTGACGTTGAAACCCGCCGTGGTATGGGCGGTCTGGAAGCCCTCGGGCTTGCTGAGCGGCGTGCCGATGAAGACGTCCCAGAACAGCCCCTTGTAGCCGCCGCGCAGGCCCAGCACGGCACCGGCCAGGTGTTGCCCGATCAGCACGCGCGCGGATTGCCCGCCGACCTCGCCGTAGTCCACGCCCACATAGAGCTCCTGGCCGCTGTTGCCGAGCGTCCAGCCGAGGTCGTTGCGCACCAGCCAGCCGCGATCGCCGATCAGCGTGTTCTCGCCGTCGAAGCCGCGCACGGTGTAGCGCCCGCCGATGGAGAAGCGGTCTTGCGGCACCAGCGGCGTGCGGTTCCACTGGCCGCGCCACGCGGTCGTGTAGCGCAGCCGCTGCGACGCGACGGCGAACGGCACCGTCAGCTGCGCATCCGCCGTGATCAGCGACGGGCGGGCGGTGCCCTCGTCGAACGATTCCTCCGGCGCCGGCAGCGACGACAGCATCCCCGTGCCCTTGCGGTACGCCACGTTCGCGTCGAGCGTGGCGGCGCCGATGAACTCGCGGTGGTTCAGGCCGATTTCCCAGCCGGCCATGCGGCGGCGCTGCACCTCGACCTCGGTGTCGTCGATGAAGTTGGCGGAGCTGCGCACCCAGCCGCGCACATAGGCGCTGGTCTTGCGCACGGCGTCGCGGTAGAACAGCCGCGACAGGCGCACCTCGCTGTTCTCGCTGGTGCCGCTGTAGATGTAGGTCTGGTTGGCCCCGACGACCGACTGGTAGTAGTCGTAGCTGCTGGTGGTGAAGCCGAGCAGCCAGTAGTCGTACGGCACCTCGTAGTGGACGGTGTAGCCGCGCGTGCCCTTGCTGCCGCTGTAGCCGCCGCCCAGGTCGTGATTGAAGCTGGCGTAGAACAGGTCGTTGAGCGTCCACCAGTGGTCGTACGACACCGTGACGCTGCCCTGGTATTTGCCGGTGTACTTGCTGCCGGAATCGTCGGCGGCCACGTTCAGGCGGAACGGCAGGCCCTGCTTCCAGGCGATCACCAGATCGCTCTCGCCGGGCGTGGCGCCGGGGCCGTCGGCGGGGGCGATCTGGATGTCGGCATCGGCCGTGGGCACGCGCTTGAAGTTCTCCAGCCCCTGCTCGATATCGCGCAGGTTGAGGATGTCGCCGGGCGCGGCCGGCAGCGCATTCCACCGGGTGGCGCGCGGGCTGCTGTCGTCCGAGAAGCGGATGGCGCGGATGCGCCCCGGCATCAGCGTCAGGGCAAGCGTGCCCTGCTTCAGGTCCTGCGGTGCGGCCAGGACGCGCGTGGTCACGTAGCCGCGCGCGACGATGGCGTTCTGTACGCGCTTCATCACCAGGTTGATGCCGGCAGTGCCCAGGCACCGGCCGGTGGCCGGATCGTCCGACGGATCGGCCGCGGGCAGCGCCCACTGGAAGCGCTCGGCGGCGTCCCCCGTCAGCGTGATGCGGTCGATGCGGAAGCACGGCGACTCGTCCGCCGGGAGGCGGCCGGTGTCGGCGGCAACCCCGCGCTCCAGCCGCACGTCCGGCTTGGACTCCTGCCGCTGGCGCAGCGCGCGTTCACGTTCCTGCTGCCGCAACAGTTCCTGCGTGGCATCTTCGGCCGGCGCGATCTGCGCCATGGCCATGGACATCGGCAGCAGGCAAGCGCCGAGCCATACGAAACGTTTGCCACCCCCCAGGCGGCAAACCGAACTTCCCCTTTCCATTACAGCGCGTCCTCTTTTTTCACTGCGTGCGAACAGGCGCCGGCCGCGCGATACCGGATCACGCAGCTTCACAGTGTGTTGGATTGAATGGACAAGCGTCTCGGACCAGAGCGGCAATCTGCCTGGCCGGCCGCGCCGTCATTGGACGCAGCAGCACTTTTGGCGCGGATTTTAGCGATGCTTACGTCGCATGACTATGTAGAGATTTTGAAGTGTGACTTCAGCAACCCTCATGTCTTATCTGAAAGACATGAAGATCCCGCTACCCGGATACCCGCCGAGCCCGCAGCCCGCCTCCGCCTCCATCCGCGCCCGGGAATGCTTCTGCCGCGCCAGCCAGCCCAGCGCCAGACAACGCGCTGCCGGCACCGCGCCTAGCACGCCGGTGCATTTGCCCAGGCAGGAAGTGATGCCAGCGGGATGCCGGGCACCGCCTTTGCTACCTCCCTGCTACCACCGCGCGCAGCGATGGATCGGCCACCTCCGGCCGGCGTCCGCGCGTGCGGATTGCAAAGGAATGGTCATGTCTACCGCGTCACACGAAGCCGACCTCGCGCCGCAAGCGGCACCGGCGCCCACCGCGCAACACCCGGTCCGCTACGCCGTCGTCGGCGCCGGCTGGATCTCGCAGGCCGCTGTCCTGCCGGGCATCGCGCACAGCGGCAACGCCGTCGTCAGCGCGCTGGTGACCGGCGATGCGGCCAAGGCCGGCGCGCTGGCGCAGCGCTACCGCATCGGCCACGTCTGCGGCTATGCCGACTACGAGCGCCTGCTCACCTCCGGCGACATCGACGCGATCTATCTGGCGCTGCCCACCGACATGCATCGGCAATACGCGCTGCCCGCGCTGCAGCGCGGCATCCACGTGCTGCTGGAGAAGCCCATGGCGACCAGCGAAGCGGATTGCGAAGCGATGATCGCCGCCGCCCGCCAGGGGCATGCCAAGCTGATGATCGCCTACCGCCTGCACTTCGAGCCCGCCACGCTGGCCGCGATCGAACTGGTGCGCGCCGGCGGGCTGGGGCCCGTGCGGGCGTTCTCGGCCGTCTTCAGCCAGCCCGTGGCGCCGTCCAGCCACCGGGCGCACCACGGCTACTGGGCCGGGCCCGTGGCGGACATGGGGCCCTACCCGATCAACACGGTACGCCACCTGTTCGACGCGGAGCCCGTGGAAGTGTCGGCCGTGGGCGTGCGCGATCCGGCCTCGCCGTTCCACTTCGATGACACCGTCGGCGTGACGCTGCGCTTTGCCGATCACCGGCTCGCGCAGTTCACCGTCAGCTACAGCGGCGCCGGCGTAGACCAGTACCGCGTGATCGGCACCCGGGGCGATCTCGAAGTGTCGCCCGGCTTCACCTTCGGCGCGGCGCTGCGGCACCGGCTGACCCTGGACGGCCGCACGCGCGAGCAGCCGTTCGAGGCCACCGACCAGGTCGGCGGCGCGCTGCAGTACTTCTCGGATTGCATCCTGAACGACCTGGAACCGGAACCCGGCGGCGAGGAAGGCCTGGCTGACGTGCGCATCCTGGCCGCCATCGAGCGCGCGCTGGAATCCGGCCAGCCGCAAAGCCTGGGGCCGTTCCAGCGTCGGGGGCGAATCGATACCTCGCAGGCCAGGATGCTGCCGGCCGTCGCCTCGCCGGATCTGATCCAGGCGGCCGAACTGGGCGAAGACTAGGGAAAGCGCGCGCGCGCCCGGCACACGGTGCCGACCGGCGCGCGCGGCGGGGTCACAGCTTGCGGTACAGGGTGTCCCGCATGCGCACGCGCGTGGAGACGTCGGAGCCGCCGCCGGTATTGCCAACGCTACCGCCGTCGGTTTCCATGGCGTTGTCGCAGCGCAGCTCGGTCGCCTCGCCGCGGTCGGTCAGCGCACACACGCGGTGGCGCCAGCGGTCCCAGACAAACACATCGCTGCCGGCTTCGCCGGATAGCAGGGGCTCGAACCGGTACATCCACAAATACCCGGCGCCCACCAGCACAAACACCAGGATCGCGGTCCAGGACGCTTTGATTCGGCGTCGCATTGTCATTTCTCCTCGCGGGGCCACCGTGCCGGACGCATCAGACCGTGCGTCGCCAAGCCATGAGCGCGGTGCTCCGAAGGGGGGCATCGTAACATGCGGCCTGCCCGCGCTGCCCCGGCAATCTTGGCGGTGCAGCGATGCAACGCCGCCGGTTGCAGGCCTGCCGCCGGCCGCGCCCGGACGACGTCCCCGGCCGCCCCTCAATGCAAATCGGGCGACCCGCAGGCCGCCCGATCGTGTCTCGTGTCGCCAGGAGGGACCCGCTCAATGACCGTGGGTACCGCCGAACGGAGCGTTGACCTCCGCCTCCAGCGAACGGATCTGGCGCTGCAGCTCGTCCAGGCGGGCGCGGGCGGCACGCCGTTCGGTGTCGAGCGTGTCGGCCTCGGTGCGGGCCACCTTCTGGCGTGCCTGCACCTGGGCCTGTTGCTGGCGCTGGAGGTCGAGATCGGCGCGCAGGCCGCGCAGGCGGCCTTCCTGCTCGGCGATCTGCCGCTCGGCGCGCTCCTTCTGGGCCTCCAGGCGGATGCGCTGCAGGTCCAGGTCGGACAGCGAACGCGTCTGGCGGGAGAAATCGGCGTAGATCCGCTCGGCGTGCGCTTCGTTGGTGGTCTTGATGACGCGCCACAGATCTTTCTGCTGGAACAGCGTCACGTAATACGTCAGATCGCTCTGGGCAAACAGCAGGCTGGCGCCGTATGCGCCGTTGTAGGTCGTGCGCAGCTCGGCCAGCTCGCGCGCCTGCATGCGGCGCTGCAGTTCCAGCACGGCGCTGTTGGCGGCCGGGGTGTCGGCGCGGGCGGCACTGTCGGGGGCGGCAGGCGCGGCGGCGGCCGGGGCGGAACCGGTCTGCCCGACCGTGGCCGTCAGCGCCGGGACCGGCGCGGCCAGCGCCACCGTATCGATGGCCGTGGGCGGCGTGGCCGGGCTCTGCGCCACGGCCGATGTGCAGGCCGTACCGCCCGCCACTGCGGCCGCCGCGGCCGCGATCACCAATCCCCGATTGAACACCCGATGTACTGCCATCCCGCGCTGTGTTGTTGTTCTCATGTCGACCCTGTGGTTCTGCTCGATGCAGCCGAAAACTATACGCGATCCAGGCCCGCCTTGGCACCTCCGGCCCCCGCTACATGGCGTGGGGTGTTGTTCCGTGTCACTCCAGCTCGCGCAGTTCGGCCTCGCCGTCGGCGATCTGATATTTGCGCATCTTCTCCCACAGCACCTTGCGGCTGATGCCCAGCGTGGCCGCGGTGTCCTGGCGGCGCCAGTTGTTGGCGTCCAGCGCGGCGAGGATGCGGCGGCGCTCCTCGCCGTTGTCGGCGCCGCGCTCGCCGTTGCCATGGCCATGGCCGTTGCCGGCCTCGCGATCGAAGGCATCGCGCTGCAGGCCGGCGAACAGCGGCAGGATGCGCGCCTCGTCCCAGCGGCCGAACTGGCGCAGCGTGATGCCGATGCGCTCGGCCAGATTGCGCAGCTCGCGCACGTTGCCCGTGAAATACGCCCGCCCAACCGACGCCCGCACCCATTCCGGCACCGGCGGCATGCTGTCGAAGCCCTTGTCGCCCAGCAGATGGCGCAGGAACGACAGCAGCAGGGCCACCTTGTCTTCGGCGCCGCGCTGCTCCAGGCTGGGAATCCGCAGCTCGATCACCGCCAGCCGGAAATACAGGTCGGCGCGAAACTTGCCCGTCGCCACCATCTCGCGCAGGTGCTTGTTGGTGGCCGCCACCAGCCGGAAATCCAGCTTCACCGGCACCGTCGAGCCCAGCCGCGTGCACTCGCTGTCTTCCAGCACGCGCAGCAGCTTCACCTGCTGATACAGCGGCAGATCGCCCAGCTCGTCGAGGAACAGCGTGCCGCCGTTGGCCTGCTCGAAGTAGCCCCGGTGCGCATACATGGCGCCGGTGAACGCGCCCTTGGCATGGCCGAAGAACTGCGATTCGAACAGACCGTCGGGAATCGCCCCGCAGTTGACGGCCACGAACGGACCGCGTCCGTAGACGGTGTTGCGGTCGTGCAGCAGGCGCGCGATGCGCTCCTTGCCGGCGCCGGTCTCGCCGTAGAGCATGACGTTGCTGGCGCAGTCGGCGAAGGTATCGACATGCTCGAGCAGCGACTGCATCGCCGGCGACGCGGCCACCAGGTCGCTCTGGTCCGGCGCCTTGCCCTGCGCCGGCGCCAGCCCGGGCAGCAGCTTGCCGATCTGCGTGCGCAGCTCGGTCGCGCCGAAATCCGGCCCCAGCACGTGGGTGTACTCCGGCGGGAAGCGCGACGGATCGTGCTGCGCGTCCGCCGCCACCCAGATCACCGGCATGCCCTGCGCCGCCTGCCAGTCGAGCACGGTAAAGCCGCCGCTTTCCACCACCGACGCGCTGATCACGGCGATGCTCGGCTTGCTGCGCGGCTCCGACGGCTGGAAGTCCATGCCCCCAGCGCGGATCACCTCCGCCCCGAACGGCGCCATGAAGCGCGTGACGCGATCCGCGATGTCCTGGCGGCCTTCCCAGACGAAGATTTCAAGCGTCTCGTACGCCCAGCGATCGGTTTTCATAGCGTCGCTTCCCTGTCAGAACACCAGTTCGACTGCATCGCAGTTCACCGAAAGCACTTTGATGTCGGCATAGCCGAGCTGCACGCCGAGCAGTTCCAGCACCGGCGTCAGCAAGCTGTCCAGGATCCCCCCAACCGTCGACAACTCGGCGCCGATCGCTGACAGGCTGACCGGCAGCAGGCCGAGCACCGTCACCTTCAGGTTGCTGTTGCTCGACAGAAGCGAGCTGAAGAAGCCGCTGGTCGCCGTCACGCGCTGGGTCTGCCCCACCGCGATCTGCAAGCCGCTGTAGGGCGTATCGCTGCCGAAGGACACGCTCGACGAAGCCGGCGGATTGCTGTAGATCGACGCCACGGGAATGCCCAGCACGCTGAGCAGCGGCGCGGCGCTCGCCGACCCGCAGTTCAAGGTGCCGGACGCAACCGAATCCGCCCCGGCCGCGATGCACGCCGAGACTGGCGAGATCGTCCCCGCGATATCCGCCGACAGGTTCACCCGGGGCACCGGACAATAGGCATCGACGGCGTGCGCGTTGGCGCCGGCCACCACCACGCCGATCGGTACGTTGATGGTCGCCAGACCCAGCACGCTGGCGCTGACGTTGAGGCCCAGCCGCACCTGGCCGGCCGAGGCCTGCGTCATCCAGTTGCCCGACGTATCCTTGCCGGGCGGCCCGATGGCGATAACTGGCGGCTGGATGATCTTGAGATTCAGGGTCGTCCCCAGCAGGCCGGGCAGCGTCAGGCCGGTGGAGATTGCCACCGCGTTCTGGTTGTTGGCGATCTGCGCCGCCGTCGTCACCAGGTCCAGCACGTTGAGCTGCGCATTCAACACAGACTGGTCGTTGCCCGCCTGCGCCAGGAACTGCAGCACACCGGGGGTGCCGGTGCTGTTGCCGACGTTGATCAGCGTATTGCTCAGCAGCGGCCCGAGCACGAGCGTGTTCGGCGCCAGCACGGTGCCGACCGACACGCCGGTGAGCCCGTTCTGCCCGCCCGCCGACACCACCGCGCTGACGAGCTGGCTGAGCGAGACCTGCGAAGCGATCAACTGCTGCATGGTGCCCACGTTCAGCGCGGCCATCAGGTCGGACACGCGGATCGTCGTGTTCGCCAGCCCCTGGTAGGAGACCAGGTCCAGGTTGAGCGCGCTGTTGCCGTTGCCCAGCAGCGCGCCCAGCACCGAGTTGAGCAGCCCGGTATTGGTCGAGGCCAGCCCCGACCCGAGCGAGAACGACACGATCGCGGTGTTCTTGGCGATGGCCGTGGCGGTGAGGGTGCGCTGGCCGACCGAGAAGAAATACGGCACGTTCTGCGACAGCGTGACCTGCGCCGCGTTGACGGTGCCGGTGCCGGTGCAGCCGGTGCTGCCGCTGGCGCAGAAATACGTGGGCGCCGCCGCCGTGTTCGTCGCGTTCCAGACACCCAGCACCACGGTGGGCGTGACGCTCAGGCCGTTCTGCGTCACGCTCTGCTGGGCGGCCTGGGTCGCGATGTCCAGCCGCTGCGCCGCCGCCATCGCCGCCATGTCGGCCGCGCGCTGCAGCGCGCGCTGCGTGAAGAACACGTTGCCGATATCGACGCTCACCAGCAGCGTCAGGCCGACGGTCGCGACGAAGACCGTGGTGAGGAGGCTGACCACGCCCCGCGCTGTCCGGCGCAGGCGGCCTGTCGGCATCGAGGGGGCAGTGGAACGTGTCACGGTGGTCGAGTGCGGGAGCGGGCTAGCGCGACGCTGTGCCGGCCGACCCGGTGGGCGCGGCGCCGCGCTGGCCCGCGCTCCCCTGCGACAGGCCGGGCATCGGCCGGCTGAAGGTATCGAGATAGCGCTGGTAGGCCAGCGCCGCCTGTTCGCCGCGCAGCGGCACGGCCTCGCCGGCGTAGACGCCGTCGCGCTGGGCGGACATCAGGACGCGCATCGAATCGTTGACGCGGGGGCTGGCCTGCCGCGCCGCTTGCGTGGCGTCGGTCGCGCCGGAAAACCCCTGCGCGCCGGCCAGCCCGCTCCACCCCAGCGCGGCGGCGCACAGCAGGTACACGATCTTGGATGTCATTGGGCTGCCTCCAGGTTGTCGAGCAGGCGTCCGCGCTGGAACGCCAGCGGCGCCGAAGACCGCGGCGCGGCGGCCGCCGGCGTCGCGGCCGGGTTGGCCGCCACCGCGCGCGGCACCGGCTGCGGTGCCACATCGCGGATGTTGCGGGCCACGCGGCGGTCGCGCCAGGCGCTGCGCACGCGGGCGGCATCCTCGTCGATGGCCTTGCGCGCGGCCTCGCTCAGGTGCGCGTGCGCTGTCAGCGCGGCCTCGGCCTCCTTGCGGTCGTTGACGTCCAGCCAGATCGCCAGGTTGCCGGCAATCTTCGGGTTGGCCGCGTCCAGCTGCGCGGCCTGCATCAGCGGCACGCGCGCCTGCTCGACCTCGCCGGCACGCATGAGCGCGTAGCCGAGGTCGCTCTCGGTGCTGGCGTCGGTCGGGTTGCCCTGGGCGGCCAGTTGCAGGCGGCGCACCGCTTCCGCAAACTGCCCCTGGCGGCCGGCCGTGATACCCAGCCCGCGCCACGCATTGGCGTTGAGCAGCGCGCCCTGCGTGCCCTCGCCCAGGGCCGAAGTGGCCTCGACCACCGCACGGTAATCCGCTTCGGCCGCCGCCGGCTGGTCGGTCTCGCGCAGCGCGTCGGCCCGCAGCAGCAGCACGTCCGGCGTCCGGCCGAAGCGCTGCACGTAGGCGTCGATATGCGCCAGCGACGCGTAGTACATACCCTGCTCCTGCATGCGGCGGATCAGCGACAGATAGGTGCCGGGGCTGGTGAGCTCGGCCTTCTCGCCGGCCTGACGCTGGCGCGCCACCTCGATGTCCGCGTCGGCGCGGCGGCTCATCTCGGAACCGGAACCCGCCAGCGAGCCGCAGCCCGCCAGCAGCGCGGCCAGGGCCAGCATGCCGGCCGCGCCGGCGCGCATCGCAAATGGAAACTTCGGCACGTTCAACGTCCTCCGCTGGATTGGGAATGGTGAAGGCTGCGCGTCACGCTCATGAAGCCGGGCCCGGCCGTGATGATGAGCAGCGCCGGCAGCAGCGTCAGCACCATCACGACGGTCATCTTGACGGTCAGCTTGCCCACGCGCTCCTTGAGCCGGGAGCGGCGGTTCTCCTGCAGGCGCAAGCCGAACTGGCGCAGCGGCTCCTGCACGGCGCCGCCGAACCGGTCGACCTGGGTCAGCAGCGTGATCAACCCCTTCAAGTCTTCGCTGTCGAACAGCCGGGCGATACGCAGCAAGGTCTGCTCACGCGGCCGGCCCGACGCGAACTGCTGGTTGGCCCGGCCGAACTCGTCGGCCAGCACGGGCAGCATGCCGTGGAACTCGTTGGCGATGACCTGCAGGCTCTGATCAATCGACAGCCCCACGCCCTGCAGCAACCGCAGCATGTCGACCATCACCGGCAGCTCGTCGTCGAGGCGATACCGGCGGCTTGCCTTGCGCCGTGCCAGCAGCCATTTGGGCGCCAGGTAGCCGAGCGCGAACCCGCTGAACCCGAACAGCAGCGCTTCCCGGAACGACGCCGCGTACAGCACGCCCACCACGCACAGGAACGGCGGCAGCAGAATGCGCGTGCCGCCGAAGACCGTCCGTGCCTGCTCGCCGTAGTAGCCGCACTCCTCCAGCAGCTTGCGGTCTTCCTCGGTGACGATGCGGTGCCCGAGGCCCGTGTCGATCCAGCGCTGGCCCACCTTCGCGACCTGCTGCTGAAGCTGCTGCGCCTGCGGCCGCGGCTTGGGCGCCGGCACCGGCACCGGCACGCCCGCCGGCGCCACGGCCTGCGTGCCGGCCGCCCGCACGTCGGACAGCGCCGTATCGAGCTTGCGCACACTGCGATAGCGCATCAGCACGGCATGCACCGCGATGCCGCCGAACACCAGCAGCCCCGCCATCGCGGCCGTCAGGCTCAGGGTCAGGAGCGAGTCGTCCATCGCGGTCTCCGGTCTCCTACACGGCCTTGGCCAGCCGGGCGAGTATCAGCGAGCCCATCACCTCCAGCCCGCACGCCGCCATCATCAGCATCTTCCCGGACGGATCGCGCCACATCGACATGACGTACGGCGCGTTGACCATGATGATGATGCCGCCCACCACCACCGGCAGCAGGCCCAGAATCCACGCCGACAGGCGCGTCTCGGCGGACAGGGCCAGCAGTTCCTTCTGGGCCTGCTCGCGGTCGCGCATGAAGGCCGCCGTGCGCTCCATCACGATGTCGGCCCGCCCGCCGTAGCGCAGCGCCAGGCGCAGCACCGACGACAGCAGGATCAGCTCGTTGACGCGATACAGCTGCCCCACGGCCAGCACCGCGGCGTCGAGGTCCTTGCCGGCACGCTGCAGTTGCGTGGTCGACGTCAGGCAACTGCGCAGGGGCGGCTCGGTATTGGCGCTGGCCGCCTGAAAGGCCGCCGGCACGGCACTGCCGATGCTCATCAGCCGGACCACGCCGTCGAGAAAGCCGGGCAACTGCTGCATCAGGCGCTCGTTCATGCGGCGGGTGCGGTTCCAGAACAGGAACGCGGCCACGAGCGCGTACAGCGCCACCGCCATCGCGGCCGACAGCAGACCCGACATCACCCAGGCCAGCAGCGCAAGCGCCACGAGCGGGCCGAGCAACAGGATGTACAGGCGCCGGCCCGGCTCGAGATCGGCGCGCCGCAGCGCGTCGTGCCAGGCCCGGTGCAGGCTGTCCGGCACGCCGGCGGGCACGCTCTCCGTGTTGGCCTGGTAGCGCGCGTTGATCTGCTCGGTCTGCACGCGCACGAAACTGCGCGACGCCTCCCGCTCGCGCCGGCGCACGGCCTCCGCCCACAGCATCAGCGCGGCGCCCACCAGCAGCAGCGCCAGGCAGCCGGCCCAGAGCGCGCCCTCAGACATGGAAGCGTCCTCCGCCGCCGAAGCCGGCGCCCAGGCCGCCGCCATCCGTCGCCGTGTTGCGCATGCGCGCCAGCTTGGGCGAATGCGGCTGCAGGCCGAGCGAGGTCCAGCGGTCCAGCTCTTCGCCGTCCGGGCCGATATAGGGTTCGTAGCGGTACAGCTCCTGCGTGGAGACAATGTTGTCGCCCAGCCCGGTGACCTCCGTCACCGACAGGATGCGCCGCTTGCCGTTGGACAGCCGCCCGATCTGGACGATGAAGTCGATGGCATTGGTGATCTGCCGCCGCAGGCTCACCTCGCTGCCCTGGAAGCCGGCAAAGCCCGCCAGCATCTCCAGCCGGTACAGGCACTCGCGCGGGCTGCTGGAGTGGATCGTGCCCATCGACCCGTCGTGGCCGGTGCTCATGGCCTGCAGCATCTCCAGCACCTCGCCGCCGCGCACTTCGCCCACGATGATGCGGTCGGGCCGCATCCGCAGGCTGTTGCGCAGCAACTCGCGGATGGTGACCACGCCCGTGCCCTCGAAGCCGCCGGGCCGGCTTTCCAGCCGCACCACGTGCGGGTGGTTGAGCGAAAGCTCCGCCGTGTCTTCGATGGTGATGACCCGCTCGGTGCTCGGGATGTGATACGCCAGCGCATTGAGCAGCGAGGTCTTGCCCGAGCTGGTCCCGCCGCTGACGAGGATGTTGCAGCGCGCCCGCACCGCCGCGTGCAGCAGCGCCCCGATCTCTTCGTTCATGGTGCCCAGGCCGAGCAGGTCTTCGGGCTTGAGCGGGTCCTTGCGGAACTTGCGGATCGACACCACCGGCCCTTCCAGCGCCAGCGGCGGAATCACCACGTTGATGCGGCCGCCGTCCGGCAGGCGGGCATCGACCATCGGGTTCGACTCGTCCAGCCGCCGCCCGATCGGCGCGAGGATGCGGCGCACGATGCGCAGCAGGTGGTTGTTGTCGGCGAAGCGCACCGGAATGCGCTCCAGCACGCCATGCCGCGACACATACACGTCCAGATGGCCGTTGACCAGGATGTCTTCCACCGCCGGGTCGGCCAGCAGGTCTTCGATCGGGCCGAAACCGGCCAGCTCCTTGGTCAGCGCCTCGGCAATCTCCCGCACCTCCGTCTCGTTGACGGGAATGCGGCGCATGCGAGTGAAGCCCTCGACCTCCAGGTCGACGAAGCGCTGGATGGCGCTGCGCGACCACCGGCCGAACTCGGCGCCCAGCTCCTCGATGCGGGTCAGCAGATGCTCGTGCGCGGCTTCCTTGATGTCCTGGAAGGCCTGCGAGACGGCAAACGCGCCGTTGCCCGCGTCGGTCTGGTTGGAGAACTCGATGGGTTGTGTCATGTCGCGTTCCGTTCCGTGGTGCGCAGATCCAGTTCAGCCGACGCCGGCGGTTTGCGCCTGAAACGCGCGCCCAGCCGCGCGCGCATGCCCTCCATCCAGCCCGCCACGCCGGGCGCGCGCTCGCCGGGCTGGGTGTAGCCCAGCGTCTGCACGATGTCGGCGATCGCCCGGACGTAGGGATCGATCGGGTGGGTCTCCGCCAGCATCGCGCCTTGGTTGGAGGCCACGACCAGCGCCCGGCGCCGGCTGGGCACCGTCAGCACCGAGGGAATCTCCAGCCGCACCCCGATCTGCTCGGCATCGAGCGACAGGCGCGCATCGAACTTGGAGAGAACCAGATGCAGGCGCTCGCGATCGATCTCGCGCTTCTTCAGCTCCTGCATCAGCTCGGCGGCGGAGACGATGGCGCCCACGCTCTGCTCCGTCACCAGCATCACGTCGTCGGCCGCCTTGACCAGCTGCGCGATGAAGTCGATGTTGTTGAAGCCGCCCAGGTCGACCACCTGCAAGTCGAAGAAGGTGCGCAGGCGGTTGAGCAGCCCCAGCGCCTCGGAGAACGAGATGTCGCGCATCTCCGTCAGCGACACCGGCAGCGGCAGCACGGCCAGCCCGTTCGGGTGGCGCGACAGCGCGGTCTGCACGAACACCTGGTCGAAGCGGCGCAGGTTGCGCACCGCCTCCACGAAATGGAAATTGGCCGGAACGTTCAGGTACAGCGCACCGTCGCGCAACGGCTGGCCAAGGTCGAGCAGCATCACGTCGCCGCCCGAGGTGCGCCGCACCAGCGTCGCCAGGTTGGCCGCCAGCGTGGTGGTGCCCACGCCGGGCCGGGCCCCCAGGATGGCCAGCACACGGCCCCGGCGCGTCGGCTCGGCGGAGGCCCGCTCGGCCAACAGCCGGCGCACCACGCGCACCGCCTCGGCCGGCGCGCCATCGACGTCGATGAAATCCTTCACGCCCGCCCGCAGCGCCGCCAGCATCGCCCGGCCATCCGACGCCGAGCCGACCGCCACCAGCGGCAAGCCCGGGAACAGCCGCGTCAACTGGGCAACCAGCTGCGTCGCCTCGCCGATGGCATCCGTGCCTTCGCCCAGCTTCTGGTCATGCTCGGGCGTGTCGATCCGGGTCGGCGACGACGCAAAGCGCACGAACACCACCTCCGGGTGCACGGCGCCGATCTGCTCGAGGAAGGCGTCGTGCCCGCTGGTCTCGGCCACCAGCATGCCCAGCTCGCGGATGGCGCCAGCCAGCCAGCGGTGCACGCTGGCCGATTGCCTGTCGGCATTGCCGCCGCCGTGCAAGAGAAAGTAGTCCATGTCTGCCCCGCCCCGGCCTTACCGCGAGAACCCCGGCATGGCCGCCGAGCGCGTCACGCCAAAGACGAACGGCGGCCACACCGACAGTCCCGCCTTGTCGCGGTCCTGCCCGCCGGTCTGGCCCGGCAGCATCTTGTCGATCGGCGCGTTGCGCGCCATCGGCCGCACCAGGCGCGGCGTCACGATGATGACGAGCTCGCGCTCCTCCTGGTTGTAGTCGAGCCGCTTGAAGAACGTGCCGATGATCGGCACGTCGCCGAGAAGCGGCACCTTGTCGACGTTCGACAGCGTGGTCCGGCTGACCAGCCCGCCGATGACGAAGCTCTCGCCGTCGCCGAGCTCGACCGTGGTGTCGGCGCGGCGCGTGACGATGGCCGGCACGGTGGCGCCGTTGAGCGTGACGCCGCGGCTGAAATCGAGATCGCTGGCCTCCGGCGCCACCTTCAGCGCGATGCGGTTCTCCGACAGGATGGTCGGCGAGACCGTCAGCCCGATGCCGAACGGCTTGTACTCGATGGTGGTGGTGCCCAGCGCCTGCGGCACCGGAATCGGGATCTCGCCCCCGGCCAGGAAATTGGCGCTCTGGCCGGACAGCGCCACCAGGCTGGGTTCGGCCAGCACGCGCGCCAGGCCGTTCGATTCGATCAGGCTCAGGTCGGCAAAGATGCCCTTGCTCGCCGACGAGATCAGCAGGTTGAACGCGGTGCCGATCGGCGTGGTGGATTGCGTCGTCAGGCTGCCGGAGGTTGCCGTGTACTGCGTCAGCGTCGAGGGCGAGAAGCTGCCGAAGGTGAAGCCGCCGCGCGTGCGCGTGAAGAGGAAGCCGGCCTCCTTGAGCACCGTCTTGCTGAACTCCACCACGCGCACATCCACCTGCACCGTGCCCGGCACGGCCAGGGTGGTGTTGTCGATCATGTTGCCGCCCTTGGGCGGCTCCGCGCCGCCCGCGACCGCCGCCGACTTGCGGGCCCGCGCCAGCGAGTAGACATCCTTGACCTGGCCGGTCAGCACGGCCGTGCTGCCCTGCACCGCCAGGTCGGGACTGCCGGCGCCGCGCGGCTCGGCATCCACCTGCACGTTGTAGGTGAGGGCCGTGCCGCCCTGCGTCCAGACCATGATGTTGGCCGCGCCGGGCTTCTTGGCAATGATCAGCAGACTGCCGGCCGCGCCGTGCCCCTTGAGCAGCAGCGCATCGGCCACCTCCGGATTGCCGATGGCGATGCGCTCCAGCGGCTTGCCGAGGCGGATCTCGCGCTGGCTGCCGCTCAGCAGATGCAGCGCCTGGCCGGCCGGCATGCCCTGCGCATGCGCCGCCGGCGCCAGGGCGGCCCAGCCCAACGCGAGCGCGCCCATCCAACCGCGAACGACGGCGGCTTCAGTCATGTTGCTCCTCTCGTTTGCCTGCACGGATGATCTCGACCCCGGTCGCCGCCGCCGCGCTGCGCACGACGGTCTGCCCAGCCGCCACGGCTGGCAGCGCCACGGACGATGGGGCCGCCGGGCGGCGCGCCCCGCCCGTCACGCTGACGAGCGACACGCCCGCCTGCGCCGCATCGAGCGGGTTACGGTTGGCCACCGCGAGCGTCTGCGCATCCTGCGGCCGCACGGTCGGCTCGGCCTCGTCGGACGGATTGCGCAGCGCCAGCAACAGCCGGCCCGACTGCTGCGAGATCGCCAGCTGGCTGACGGATTCCACCGGCACCGCCAGCACCGCCGTCCTGGCCTGGTCAACCCGACGCGTCGCCGTGCCGGCATCGGCCGGCTTCTGCTCCCCCTCGTTGACCGCCAGCGGACCGAACGCCAGCACGCGCAGATGCGGCAGCAGCAGGCGCGCCTTGCTGTCGTCGATCTCCTGGCCGTCCTTGCGCAGCACCAGGAACACATCGACGTAGTCGCCCGGCATCACGCGGTTGCCCACGCCGACCACCTCATCGACGGTGATCGCCACCGCGCGCTGCCCGGGCGCAACCTGCAACGCCAGCCCCGACGACAGTTGCGAGCCGATCAGCGGCACGCCGATGCCGATCGGCACGATGGGCTCGCGGCCCACCACCTTGTTCACCTCGGAGAAGCCATCGGCCGGGTTGATCGGCAACGACTCGACGCCGACCTGGTCCGCCGTGATGGGCTTGCCCGCCTCCAGCGGCTTGACGGTCACCACCACCGGGTACAGCGTCTTGCCGTTCTCGTTCTGCTGCGCCGCGACGGGCGCCGGCGGGCGATGCGCGTTCTTCCACGCCACCACGCCGAGGACGACGGCGATCAGCAGCAACGCGGCGGCGATGATCTGGAGATATTTGCTGGTCATCTGGGCGACCCGTAGGGGGCAGTCGTGAAAGAGGTGTCAGCCGGCCACGCGCATTACGATCCGGAGACCAACTGCACGACGGCCGAGCCCGTCAGCGTGGACGGCACCGGCAAGAGCGGAATGGCGGGCAGCAGCGGATTGTTGCCGGTGGTCAGCGGCATGGTCAGGACCACGCTCAGGCATTGCATCCCGGCCACGTTCTGGCAAGCGACCATCGGCGTGCTGCCCTGATTGGTCTGGACCCTCCCGTTGAGAACGGTCGGCAGCACGGAAGAGACCGCGGCATACGCCGCAGCCACGCGCAGAGCATTGGTGGACTGATACCGGAGCGCCGCACGCGCGCCTTCTTCCGCGGCCAGCGTCAACGCCTGCTGCATGGCGAAGATCACGCCGTAGTAGACGATGCCGAGCATCAACAGCAGCAGCACCGGCACCACCACGGCAAACTCGACGGCGGCCACGCCCCGGCAGCCGCGCCGCGCCGCCACGCGCCATCCCACCCGCCCCCGATACGCCCTGACCCATTCCCGTTGCAATGTCGGCATGGCCGACTCCTTTTCTAGGCGTGCTGGTCCGCTCGAGCGGCTCTCGTTCAAGACTGTCTGTGGTCTGTGCTATGCGTCTACATGCCCGGCAGCCACGGCACCCGCATCACGTCGGGCAACCACGGCAGGCTCAGCAGCCCGATCGCCATGTAGGCGGCGTACGGAATGCCGCGCCGACCGGCCTGTTCCGCGTCCCAGCGCGCCAGCGCCGGGCAGACACGCATCAGCATCCAGCCGGACGGCGCTGAAGCATCGGCTCTGCGCAGCAGCAGGATCGCCAGCGCGTGCACCCCGGCGAGCACGCTGGAGACCAGCCAGATCGCCACCAGACCATGCCAGCCGGCCAGTAACCCCGCAACCGCGAAGAACTTGACGTCGCCCGCCCCCATCCAGCCCAGTGCGTAGAGCGGCAGGAAACTGGCAAGTGCAATCGCACCGCCCAGCCACACGTCGCGCCAGTCGTAAGCGAGCGCCATCACCGACCCGAACTTGACGAGCACGATGGACAGCACCAGCCCGACGGCGACGAGCCCATTCGGCACGCGCCGTGACCGGAGATCCGACGTAATGACGAGAACCGCGAGAACGACTACGCTTGCCCAGCCTGCGATGTCCGCATAGCTATACAAGGCGGCTGGCTAGCAGGCGCTGCCCTTGATCGCGGTACAGACGTTCCCGAACGCAGTCTTGATTTCCGTGCCCAGAGTGGTGACGGTGGCGGCGATCGCCGCGGCAATCAGGCCGGCGAGCAGGCCATACTCGATGGCCGTTGCGCCTTGTTCGTCGCGAAGGAACTGAAGAATGGCGTTTTTCATGCTGTCTCTCCTGTGCGTGCACTCGCCCTGCGGATGTCGTTGGTCGTGACCGGCCTATGACGCTCCATCGTGGCCGGTTCAGTTGTGGAATCGCAAAAACCGAGGCGGGGTGAATTCGACCGCTGGCAGCCAGACTGATCGGTAACCCGTTTCCGTGACATCGAAAACTGAAACCGATATTCGCAATCGTTTTCGTCACTGATGAAAATAATCACGAATGGCCTGCGACACCCCCACCGTTACTACATTGACTACCAGTCGTTACCGGCATGTCACGCTTGTCACGTAACGCACCGTAACGGTTTTATAGGCGTGCCGCAGCGCAAACGAAATAACTCAAACAAGGTACTTACGCTGAATTAAGTGTTCACGAAAAATTGATTTGAAATTTGGAGCCGTAGCCGGATAGGAGTTCGGCTAGTTCAGCGTCGATGGTGTCGCGTGTCCAGTTGACGAAGCGACGCCAGTGATATTTGAAGTGCTTCCAGACGATCTCGATCATGTTCAGTTCGGGGCTGTAGGGCGGCAGAAAGAACAGGAGCGCTTTGTGTTCCCTGAACCAGCGGTCGCGGGTTTCCTCGCTGATGCTGTGATGAATGGCTGCGTTGTCGAGGACGATGATGGTGGGTCGGCTGTCGTCTTGCCGAATCAGCGCATCGAGAAACTGCTCGACATCGGGGCCTTTGATGCTGTGCGCATGCGCGGCGTGAATCAGGCTGTTCTGCCCGTAGTCGAACGCACCGAGCACAGAACGTCGGCAGTGGCTGTGCGGTTCAACACAATGGGGCAGCCCTCGTGGTGACCATGCGCGCTGCACAACGGGCGAAGCTGCAAAGCCAGCCTCATCGAGATAGAGGAGCCGGATGGCCTGGTCGCGCGCGGCCTGCTGGAGCTTGCCGAGCACGTCTGCTTTCACAGCGAACTCCTCTTCGCACCGTTTTTTTTGAGCGAGTAGCGGTTGCGCTTGAAAGAGAAGCCTTCGCGCTTGAGCGCCGCGCCCAGTGTCTCGATCTGACATGGCAGCGGTTGCCCATGAACTTCCTGCACGCGCTGCGCGATCTGCGCCAGTGTCAGAGATTCGGCGCGCGCAGCGTCGACCGCCGTGGCGACCATGTTCTCGGGCAGCGACCTGGGGCGGCCGCCGCCGTGACCGCTCAACAAGCCGCACACGCCGTATTCGTTCCAGGCACGCACCCAGTTGTAGGGCGACTGCACGCTAACGCCCAACCGGCCCGCGACCTTGGGGGCCGACAAACCGTCGCCGAGCATGACCATCCCCGCTGCGCGCGTGCGGATGTCGCGGTGCCGGTGATTCAGGCTCAATTGCTCCAACGTCAGCTTCTCCACTTCGCTCAACTCGACCACGCATCGCATCGGTATGCAGACCTCATCGGATTGCCTGCATGCTCAACGCCTCAACTTCTAATCCGTTTACACAGAACACTTAGAGTAAATTCTCAATTCAAACCAAACAAGGTCGATATAACGCATTGAAAAACAATGTAAATTCCACGCGAAAATCGCCCCCCAGATTATGTACGCGGGTTTTCCATGATTCCCTAAACGCAAAAACGCTCCCCCTCTCCGCCTGGCTGAAAAAGGATGCGCGGACGACGGGAACGCGCCCGCGCACCTTCAAGAGCACAGACAGGTACTGCTCAGTGCGCCAGGCTGCTCACGCCGCCCAGCAGATTGGTGATGGACGACAGGGGACTGCCGGAACTGCCGGCCCCACCCAGCACGCCCGTAACCGGCGCCAACGCCGTGCTCCCGCCCGAGACACCGCCTAGCAGGCCGGTGACGGGTGCCAGCGGATTGCCGCTGCCCGAAACGCCGCCGACGCCACCCAGCAGACCGCCAAGCGGATTGCCGCCTGAGCTGCTGCTGCCCGCCGTTCCCACGCCGCCCAGCGCGGCCACGGTCGTGCCGGCCGCCGTCACCACCGGCCCGACGCTGGACACCACCGGCACGCCGGTATTCGTGATGGTGGCGCCCACGCCAGCAATGCCGTTGCCGACCGTGCCGAGCAAGGTGCTAAACGGACCGCCCAGGCCGGTGGCATCGCCGGTCATCTGGGTGCCGCCGGTGGCTTGCGTGGTTACCGGCACGACGGTGGAACTGGCCTGCTGCGTGGCCTGCTGCGCCGCCCCGGACGACAGCGCACTGCCCAGCAGCGTTCCGCCGCCGATCACCGCCTGCCCCACCTGCGAAACCGCCCCGCCGACCGGCGTGGTGACGGGTGCCAGCGGTGCGCCAGACCCCTGCCCCTGCCCCTGCACGGCCGAGCCGGCATTGACCGTGGCCTGGCCGAGCTGGGTGACGACGTTGCCGCTGCTGGCCGCCGTGGTGCCGATCGGATTCGCGTTCTGGCCCGTCCGGCCCAGGCCGGCGCTGACGCCGTCCCCCAGCGCGCTGATCGCGCCGCCGGTGCTGGTGATCGTCCCGGCCAGCCCCGTCTTGGTCTGGTCGGATACGCCCGGAATATTCGCGTTCTGCACGGTCGTGCCGAGGCCACTGACCGCATTGCCCGTGGCCGTCACGACGTTGCCCGTGCCGCCGGCGACCTTGCCGACCGGCGTCACGCCGCTCTGACCGTTCGGGTTGAGCGGAGCGCTGCTCCCGGAACCCGAACCGCCCGATGAACAGGCCGCCAGCACGGCGGCGGCGGTAATGGCGCACGCCAGCGGCGCGACGCGGATGGATGACTGAACCGGTTGCATGACCTGTCTCCTCATCTTTGTGTGTTTCTGGAGTCCGTACTGCGTGCCGGATTCTGCAATTGCTATGCCAGAGAAATCAGGTCGGATTTTCGATTTTCCGCGATTGGCGCCGCTGCGAGATTTGACGCTCGCGGGCGGTATCCCCCCCTTCAGGCCATCGTCTTATACACAACTAGCGGAGTCGCCCACCGCGCGTAGCGCTTGCAGGGTTTTGGCCGCGACATGAACGTCCTTGAGTCCGAGCCAGATGGCTTTGGCGCCGGGCTCGCCATCGCCCTTGCGGCCGAGGAAGCCGCCCAGACTGGCGATCAGGCGCAGCACTTCATTCAGCTTGGGCCGGGCCGGCTGCCTGGCGCGGCTCAGCAGATAGGCGCCGCGAATCTCGTCAGGGTCGAAGAACAATTCGGCATCCAGATCCGGGCAGGTGCGCCCCATGCGCATCAGATGGACGATGCGCCAAGCCACCACCAGATACAGCGCCAGCGCCCGCTCCAGCCGCTCGATCGCCCCCAGTTGCAGTGCCTCCACCCGGCAACCGTTCTTGAGCACGTTGAACAGCATCTCGATTTCCCAGCGCGCCCGATACCAGTCGATCAACTCGATCGCCTCCTGCAACGTCGTGGCCGCGCGGTTGGTCAGCAGGCGCCACTCGATCGGCTTGGTGCCGGCCGGCGCGCCGAACTCGCGCGCCACCAGGCACGTAGCCGTGACACGCTGGCCTCGATCGGCCGGCAACTCGACGCGCCTGAGCCACACGTGCTGACGCACTTCGCGTGCGCGCACGCCATGGCGCGAGCCCATCGTGAAGGCGATCTCGCCCAGCGCCTCGCCCTCGGTCGTGGCCGCCCACAGCTTGACGCCTTCGGGCAGCGCGCGGTCGTGGGCGGCGCGGATCAGCCAGTCCGCCGGCGTGCCCAGTTCCTGCGCGCGCTGCATCAGCGCCATCATGTCCGCTTCCCGGTCGGCCACGTACACCAGCCGCGTGCCGGGCAGACTCGCTGCCAGATCGGCCACGCGCTCGTAGCCCTCGATCCAGCGCAGACTCTCCTTCTGGTCGCCGCGCTTGCCTTGTGCATCCTTGGGCTGGCGCGCCCACATCCACGCATCGAGCACGCCCAGCGGCTCACGCTGCGGCGTCACCGCGTAGGTCGGGTGCAGATACATGCCGCGCTGCGCCTCGTAGGACAAGGCTCCGAGCCCGGCCGCGCCGCGCCCGTTGAAATCCAGTTCCGTGGTGTCCTGCAGGCACAGCACCACCGGGTGGGCGGCCATGCGCTGCTCGGTCTGCTGCCAGTGTGGGGCAAGGATGTCGCGCCAATCGACCTCTTCGTTGTTGAAGAAGCGGTATGCCGCCATCGTTTCGCCCCAGCCCCGGCAGGCTTGCGGCACACCGGCCGTCGGCTTGGCTGCCAATCGTTGCATCAATATCCTCGCTCGCTTGTTCAGGCGCGTGTCGCCAAGGTCGAGGTGGGCGAATTCGACTTCCGTCCAGTGGATCTTGTTCAGGGCCAAGGCGTTCACGCAAAAAGTGAGAGTAAACGCGAGCCGGCTCGGGGTTACAAGCCTTGGAGGGTCTCAAGCTGATTTCTCATGCTGGGGACTTGTGTATAAGACGATGCCTTCAGGCTGGGCGTGCGTTACGGCCAAAAATCCGCGTTTCTGGCGTTACGGCGTAACGTGACACGGAACATTCGCCGCTACGGGTTATCCCGTACGCAAACGATATAACACCCACGACTCAGCGTGAAAACCCGTACCTAAAACACATTAATTTCACGATAAAAAAATCACCCGATCTGCCAAAACCAGGGAAACAACATAATCAATTACGCATCGCGCAAAAATCAGGACATGGCATAGCGCTTGCAGATATCCGCTCACCCAAAACGACATTGGGACCATTTTCCGGCTGGCAACAGCGGATTTTTTTGCAACGGGAGAAGATCATGAAGACCATCAAGCGCCTGACGATGATTTCCACCGCAGTGGCCGGCCTGCTGATCCTAGGCGGCTGCGCCAGCTCGGGCTCCGGCGAGACGAGCGGCACGCTTGGCAGTTCGGGTTCCTCCGGCAACGGTGCAAGCGGAAGCGGGAGCGGGGCCAGCGGCAGCTCCGGCTCCGGCGGCACCAGCGCCGGCACCAGCTCGAACGGCAGCAGCGGAACGGACGGCAGCACCGGCACGACACCTGCCCTGACGACCGCCGGTACGGTCCTCAACAACTCCGGCGGCGTGGTCACGACCGCGGGGTCCGCCGTCTCCGGCATCGGCACCGGCCTCAAGAATGCCAACCTGCCCCTCGTGCCCAGCAGCGCGCAGAGCGGCCTGGGCGGCGTGGTGGAAAACCTCGGTGCGACGGTCTCGGCATTGGGCACGGGCGTGCAGAACGGCCTGGGCAGCATCGGCAGCAATCCCAACCCGATCGGCACCACCGTCGCCAGCACCGGCAACGTGGTGACCGGTGTCGGCAACACGGTGACCAGCGCCGGCTCGCTCGTGGGCGGCCTGGGCACGGGCCAGTTGTCGCCGCTCGCGCCCGTCACCACGCCGCTGGCAGGTGCCCTCACCCAGGTCGGCCAGACCGTCGCCAACGCGGGCACGACGCTGGGGACGACCCTGTCGACCGGGCCGGTGGAACAGCTCACGCAGCAATTGAGCACGGCCATCGTGCCGCTCACATCGCAGGTCATTGGCGGCACCCAGACCGTCGGCGCCACCACCGGCACGGGCACGCCGGCCAACTCGCTGCTGGGCACGCTCGGCGGCGCCATCGCCATCGGCGGCAGCACGCTTACGAACGCCAACGTGCCCGTGGTCAGCAACGTGGGCAGCGTAGTCGGCGCGGTGGGGAACACGGTGGCCTCGCTGGGCGGCGTCGCTTACTCGCCGAGCGCATCGGCGGCCAATCCGCTCGCGCCCGTCACCGGCGTACTTGGTGGCGGCAACCCGCTGGGCGCCGTGACGAGCGTGCTGGGCGGCCTGGGCAGCTCGAGCGGGAGCGGCAGTCCGCTGGCGCCGGTCACCAGCGTGCTGAGCAGCGTCGGCGGGGCAACGGGCGGCAGCAGTCCGCTCGCCGCGGTCACCAGCACGCTGGGCAGCCTCGGCGGCGCGGCCGGCAGCGGCAGCCCCCTGGCGGCTGTCACCAATACGCTGGGCAGTGTCGGCGGGACAACAGGCGGCGGCACGCTCGCACCGGTCACGTCCATCACCGCGCCCGTCGGAACCGTCGTCGCGACCGTGGGCAGCACCCTGACCTCGACAGGCGCCACAACCCCGCTGGCACCGGTGACCGGCACGGCGGGCGGCCTGCTGGGGACGGTCGGCGGCATCCTGGGCGGCACGCACCATTGACCGAGGCGCCACCCGTGCGGCCACCGTCAACGCACACCGCCCTGTTTGAAACGCATCGGAGCCGCTTCATGCGCGGCTCCGATGCGCCTGCGGTTCGCGGCCACCTGAAGTCATCGGCATGCACCGCGTTGCGTTGCGCTAGGTGGACGCTCCTTTAACATTGTTGTGTTGTAAAGCACCATGTCTCGCGGTTATCGTTCCATCCGGCGCTGCGGCGGCCGGCACCAGGTCGCCCCGCTCGCCGCTTGCCTTCCGGCACGGCCCGGCTGCCGAACGTATAGCGAGAAGGAGACAGGTTTGCGGACCACCACCATGCGGTTGGCCCTGGCCACAGGCGTCGCACTGGCCGGCCCCTTATCGAGCTGGGCACAGAGCAGTCCCGCACAGGGCAACCCGATCGACACGCTGCCGCGCGTCGACACCTCGCGCCCGCCCGAACAGAAGATCCACGTGCAAGTCCAGCGACCCAACCCCACGCTCGAGAACCTGCTGGCCACACACCTCACGCCGACCAAGTTCCAGATCGAAGGCGTCAAGGCCCTGCCGTTTCCGGAGATCGCCGCCCACTTCGCGCCGATGGCCGGCCACGACGTCACGGTCGCGCAACTGCTGCAGGCCGCCAACGAGGTCACCAAGCTGTATGCCGACCGCGGCTATCCGCTGTCGTTCGCCTTCGTGCCCGCGCAAACCTTCGAGGGCGGCGTGGTACGCGTCACCGTGGTCGAAGGCTATGTGGCGCGCATGCGCATCGAGGGCAAGCCCGGTCCACTGGAAGAGCGGCTGCGCGCCATCTCGAAGCACATGATGGATGAGCGCCCGCTGCGCCGCGAGACCTTCGAGCGCGTGACCGGCGTGCTGGCATTGCAGCCCGGCGTGCAGATCACGGCGACCGTGCAGCCGCCCACCACGACCGACGGCGCCAGCGAACTGGTGCTCGATGTCAAGCGCCAGCCCTACACCATCGGCACCGGCATCGAGTATCGCTCGCCGGGCGTGCGCGCCGTCGTCACCGGCACCCTCAATGGCCTGACGCCGCTGGGCGAGCAGCTCAGCGTCTCGACGCTGCAGCCGCGCGGCCGCGATGACGAGAAGTACTACGCCGCCACGTGGGCACAGCCGATCGGCACCGATGGCCTGCTCGCCAAGCTCACGTGGTCGCACTATCGCGGCAGGCCGGAAAACCTGCCGCTCGAACAGCTCGGCTACCAGTCGCGCTACCTCACCGATGCGCAGCGCCTCGGCCTGTCGCTGAGCTATCCGGTGCTGTTGTCGAACACGCGCAGCCTCACCCTCACCGGCACCTTCTACGCCAACGAGGACATGCAGCGCTACAGCCCGCAGAACCTGGCCATCGCGCCCGTCGATATCGCCTCCAAGGTGCGCGTGGTCGGCGCCGAAGCGCTTTATACGGAAGTGCGTCCGGGCGAGACCCGAAGGGCATCGCTCGGAATCTATCAGGGCATCGATGGCGTGGGCGCGAGCAAATCGTTCACCAACAATATCGACCTCGGCTTCCTGCGCACGCGCATCACCGCGAGCGAAGCGCATGACCTGCCGTTCGGCTTCGGCATGGCGATCTCGGGCGCGGCACAGTACAGTGGCGCCGTGCTGCCTACGTCGGAGCAGATCAGTTTCGGCGGACGTTTCTTCGGATTAGCGTATCCTGCCGGCGAAGTGGCGGGCGACCGCGGCTGGGGCATGTCGTTCGAGATCAACCGACTGTTCCAGGCCTCGATGACCTACCTCAAGACCGTGCAGCCCTACGTGCTGTTCGACACTGCAAAGGTGTACTCGAACTTCGCTCCGATCATGCACGACCAACTGGGGTCCATCGCGCTGGGTATCCGCTTCTCCGACCGCAAGTACTACACGCTGGATCTGGCGCTGGCCCGCCCGGTGGGCGACAAGCCCATCAACGCCAACGCCCGCAACCTGCGTTTCAGTGCGGCGTATACGTATCAGTTTCCGTGACGGGCGACCGGCACAGATTTGAAATTTATGAATTTTTGATTTCAGCGCTGAAAGTTGACCACACACCCCTCCAAAGAGGGGGATACAGCGCTGAGGGAATTTGGGAGCATCGACCGAGCAATGTTAAGTTTTTCCAAAGAATTGCCGATCACTACGGAAGTCGCGCAAGAAAAAACACAAAAGCATAGCGACAGCGGCATCGCGCCGCACATAAGCGATGGAGCGGCTGCGCAACCGCAACCGTCGCAACAGTACGCACCGGGGGCCATCATGCTGCAACGTCTGTCGGATGACGCAGAGTTCCACCGACTCGTGGACACCATCTACGAATCGGTACTGGATCCAGCACAAATGCCGATCGCGCTCGCCCTGTTGTCGGTCTACGCCGGCGCAGAAAGCGCACACTACTTCGTCTGGGACAAACACACCGACGCGCCGCGCAACGGGGCGTCGTCCGGCTGGTGCCACAACTGCCCGCATGCCGGCCACTGCCACGAATTCTGCCGAGACCCGCAACTGCTGTTGCACAGCGATGCGGCCAGCTGCTGTACCGGCACGCCCGTCGACATGGGCGCCGACGGCACGCAACCGATCGCCGGCATGACCCTGATGGACACCCCCGACCTGTGCGTCACCATGCGACTGCGCACGCGCGACGACAGCTCCGAAGTGAGCGCACTGGAGCGCAAGCAGCGGCTGGAGCGCGTGCTGCCGCACCTGCAGCGCGCCGCACGCATGCAGCAGCGGAACCAGGAACTCAATGAACTGGCCGCGCTGGGCATGGCCGGACTCGATACGCTGGACTTCGGCGTGATGGTCATCGAGCGCGGCATGCGCGTGAAGTATGCGAATGCCTGGGTGCGCGCCATGGTCACCGAAGATGACCGCCTGTCGCTCGACGGCAGCATCCTCCGCTCCGCCGACCACAGCCACGATGCGGCCCTGCAGAACCTGATCGACCAGGCATCCGGCTCCATCGGCGTGCAGGGCGCGGCCGGCTCGTGGATGTACCTGGCGCGCGACGGGCGGCCCGTGCCGTTCATCGCCACCCCGCTGACCCCTTCCGATGCCGTGCGGCCGGTCTGGAAATCGCCGCTGGCCCTGGTGCTGGTCGGCAACTCGGAAACCCGCTCGGTGATGGACGCGGGCGTGCTCGCCTCGCTGTTCGGGCTGACCAACAAGGAGTGCATCGTCGCCGCGCGGCTGGCGGCCGGCGAAACGCTGCAGGAAATCGCCGACCGCGAGTTCCTGTCGCTGCACACGGTGCGCGTGCACATCCGCGATATCCTGCGCAAGACGGGTACGCATCGCCAGTCGGAGCTGGTACGGCTGCTCCATCTGCTGCCCAGCGTCGATCTCGAGCGTGCCGGCGCGGCCACCCCGGCCCCGCGCAAGCGGTCCCGCCTGCTCGCCTAGCCTCGCCATCCGCGTATACCCGCAGCAAGTTCAGCGCCGTTTCGCCGATTCCCAAAAGGGGCGCGCGAAACGAGCGCCGCGGAATGACATAGCGCAACAACGACAGACAAACCGACGCACTTTGTGAGCGGCACGCAACAAATGCGTCTTTTCTTTGCCTGAAGCGACTGCCTTTTGCGCTATCCTCGCCGCAAAAATACAGTCAGGCGTGGAATCGGGGCCACGCCGAATGCGCTTGCATGCATAACAATTTCCATATTGCGCTACTGCTGTTTGCGTGGACCAGTGTCGGGCTGACCACGTTTGCGGCGTTGGATGCCGCTACACGCCTGCCAGGGGGGGCGTCCATTGCGAAACGCCGGATCTGGCGTCTCGCCTGCGGCGTCATACTCGGCGCCGGGCTCTGGTCGGGGCTATGGCTCGCTGAGGCGGGCCTGCACCGGCTGCCGACCGTATCGGCCACAGGACCGCTCACCGCGTCCCTGGCGGTGATGCTGGCCGCCTCGCTGATCGTCTTCGTCGCCGTCCTGCCCCGGGCATCGTTTGCGGCCGCCGCCCAGCCGCCTGGACGCCGGCGCATTGCGCTGGCTGCAGCCGCGCTCGGCATCGGGCTCGTCGCGCTCGAATGGATACTGACGCGCCCCTGGCTGTACGCGCCCCAACCGCTCCTGCAGACGGTGACCGGCTGCGGCGCCGGCACGCTGATCCTGCTGGCGGGTGCCAGCCTGGCGATCTGCATGGCGTTCTGCCCGCCGACCAGCCAGCGCCGCGCTGCGGTCGGCGTACGGGCGCGTGCCGCGGGGGCGCTGGCCACCTCCGCCGTGCTGTCGCTGGTCGTGTGGCCGAGCGCAGGCACCCAGGGAGCCGACGACACGCTGCTGCACGCCATCCCCATCATTGTGCTGAGCGCGGGGGGCATGCTGCTTGCGCTGGGCCTGCATGCGGCCTTGATGATGTTCGAGGCGCGCATCGATTCCGCGCAGGCGCACCTCGCAGCCTCGCTGGAGCGCGTGACGCGCCAATCGGCGGCCCCCGAGCCCCACGACCCCCTGACCGGCCTGCCGACCCGCCTGCAGCTGCTGCAGGCGCTCGACAGTGCGATCCTGTCGTCGTCACGGCGCGGGCGCCCCTTCGCCCTCTTCTATCTCGATCTGGACGGCCTGGGGCGGATCAACGAGCAGTACGGCCGGGCCACCGGCGACCGCGTGCTGGAGATCATCGCCGAGCGCCTGCGCCAGACCATGCGCGACGAAGACACGGTGGCACGGCTGGGCAGCGACGAATTCGGTCTCCTCGTCGAGAGCCTGCCGCTACCGGAAGCCGCCGCCCCCATCGGCGACAAGCTGCTGTTCCGCCTGCGCGAAGCGGTCGAAGTCGACGGGCGCCGCCTGCGCGTGGCCGCCAGCATCGGCGTGGCGATCCATCCCTATAACGGCGCAACCGCCGACGCGCTGCTCGCGCATGCCGACGCGGCCATGTTCGAGTGCAAACAGGCCGGAGGCAACGCCTACCGCTTCTACGAGCCTCGCCTGAACACCACCGCCCACCGCGTGCTGCAGATTCAGCGGGCGCTATCGCACGCTGCGCTCAACGGACAGCTCTTTCTGTACTACCAGCCCAAGTTCGACGCCCACACGCAATCCATGACGGGGGCCGAAGCGCTGCTGCGCTGGAATCACCCGGAGCTCGGCCCCGTCTCGCCGGCCGAATTCCTGCCCCTGGCCGAACGCACCGGCACGATCGTCGAACTGGGCGATTGGGTGATCGAAGAGGTGTGCCGGCAGATCATGCACTGGGACGCGGTCGGCATGGCGCCCCTGAAGATCGCCATCAACCTGTCGCCGCGCCAGTTCCTGCAGCCCGACCTGGTGCAGCGGCTGTCACAGATCCTGCATCGCTATCAGGTGGCGCCGGACCGGCTGATGTTCGAGATCACGGAAACGGCTGCCATGCGCGATGCCGGGCAAAGCATTACCGCGATCCGGCAGATCCAGTCGCTCGGTTTTGAAGTGGCCATCGACGATTTCGGCACCGGGTATTCCAGCCTCAGTTATCTGCAGCGTTTTCGCGCCCAGCAGATCAAGATCGACCGCGCCTTCATCGACGCGCTCGATGACAACCCGTCGGACGCCTACGCCATCATCCGCGCGATTTGCGCGATGGCGCATTCGCTCGAGATGACGGTGGTGGCCGAAGGCGTGGAAACCGGGACGCAAATGCAGGCCCTGGTGAATCTGCGCTGCGATCAGGTCCAGGGCTATCTGCTGGGCCGTCCGCTTCCCGCCCGGGATTTCCAAACACTGATCGACCACAAGCAGGTGGCTTGAAAGCCGTTACGAATGCAATTCTTCTTTGCATTTGAGAATTTCTTTCATCCAGCTTTCAACTCCTTAAACGCAATTCCGCAGATGTCGGAATCGGTGATTGCCAAAGCAATGAAATGGTCACATAAAAGCGCCATTTCGGTGCGAACGTGCTGCCGCTTGCCGCAAAGCCAATACCGGCGCGGCTAACCAACTCATTCACATGTTCACGATGTCGAGCCTGGGCTAAATCGGCATGACACCGATTTGTAACAGCTAATGCACGACAACACCCCCATGCCGAACATGATTTCTTTACGAATATCGGAGCGTTTCAAACAAAGCCGTTATAATGCCTTGGGCGCACGGGGAGCGTGCCCATGTTTCAATTGCAAAAGTTGAGGAATCCATAATGTCGACATACAAGGAAATCGTTCAGAAGATCTCTGAACTGCAGCGCCAGGCCGATGAACTCCGTGCAAGCGAACAAGCCACGGTGATCGCCGAAATCAAGCAGAAGATCGCTGATTACGGCCTGAGTGCCGACGATCTCGGTTTTGGCGCCAAGGGTGGTCCGGCGTCCAAAAAAGCCGGCCGCAAGGTGCCGGTGCGTTATCGCGACAGCCAGGGCAACACCTGGACCGGCCGCGGCAAGCGCCCGGGCTGGCTGGTCAAGGAACTGTCGGCCGGCAAGAAGGTGGAAGATTTTCTGGTTGCCTGACGTTTGAACCGCATCTTCCGAGAAGACCCAGAAATCTTCCGGAAAACCACATGAACAAGGCCGGCGATATTTGCCGGCCTTGTTCTTTTTCCGTCACCCGCAGCCTTACATCTGGAAGCGGCCCACTGCCGTACGCAGCAACTGCGCCTGCTCTTCCAGCGACAGTGCGGCGGCGGCGGCCTGCTCCACCAGGGCCGCGTTCTGCTGCGTCGCCTGATCCATCTGGTTCACGGCCTGGTTGACCTGCTCGATCCCCGAGCTTTGCTCGGCCGATGCGGCGCTGATCTCGCCCATGATGTCCGTCACGCGCTTGACGGCCACGACGACTTCATCGATCACGGCCCCGGCCTCCTCCACCAGCGCCGTACCGTTCCGGACACGACCGACCGAGTCGCCGATCAACGCCTTGATCTCCTTGGCCGCACCCGCCGAGCGCTGCGCCAGGCTGCGCACCTCGCCCGCCACCACCGCGAAGCCGCGCCCCTGCTCTCCGGCCCGGGCCGCTTCCACCGCCGCGTTCAGCGCCAGGATGTTGGTCTGGAATGCAATGCCCTCGATCACGCCGATGATGTCGGCGATCTTCTTGCTGCTGTCGTTGATGCCGGCCATGGTCTCGACCACGCGGCCCACCACTTCGCCGCCCTTGACCGCGACCTCCGAGGCATTGACCGCCAGCGTGCTCGCCTGCCGCGCGTTGTCCGCGTTCTGCTTCACGATCGAGGTCAGCTCCTCCATGCTGGACGCGGTTTCCTCCAGCGACGAAGCCTGCTGCTCGGTGCGCTGCGACAAGTCGGCGTTGCCGGCGGCAATCTGCTGGGTGGCGCTGGCGATCGACTCCGCCGAATGCTTGATGTGGCTGATGGTGCCCGTCAGCTCCCGCTGCATCTGTGCCATGGCGAACAGGACGCTGTCGCGATCCCCCGGACGGGTTTCGACGCGCATGGCCAGATCGCCCGCGGCAATCCGCGCCGCGATGTCGGCGGCATAGGCGGGGTCCCCGCCCAACTGGCGCTGCAGGCCCCGCGCGAGCGTCGCCACCACGAGCGTCATCAGCAGGCCGACGCCCAGCAGCAGCCCGCACGACTGCAGCAGCGAGGCGCGGAACGCCGCGTCGACGTCGTCGATATACAGGCCGGTCGTCATGGACCAGTCCCAGGGCGGGTAGTACGCGACGTAGGTCAGCTTGGGCTCCGGGCTGCTGCTGCCGGGCTTCGGCCACAGATAGCGCACGAACCCGCCGCCGGCCTTGGCGGTGCGGGCGATATCGGCAAACAGGTGATTGCCGGCCGGATCGGTGACGGCGGACATGTTCTTGCCGACCATTTCGGGCTTGATCGGATGCATGACCGAGACCGCATCGGTGGTCGACAGCGAGAAATAACCGTCGGTACCGTAGCGCATGGTTTTCAGGCGGGCCATCGTCTGCGCCTTGGCCTCTTCCACCGTCATCTTGCCTTCCTGCGCGAGCTGGCCGTACTCCTTGATGACGCTGAATGCCGTGGCGCTCACATTCTGCAGGTCGCGCTGCCGCTCTTCCATGCGCAGCGTGCGTGCGCTCCAGGCGCACCATAGCGTGATTGCCAGCAACCCCAGCCAGCTCAGGACGAGCGGAAGCCACAGCTTCTGCCGAAGCGTGAGTCGGTTCATGCTTTCCTCCAAGGTGTCTCGTATGCCACGCGATGCGGCGCTCCCCGGCGCGATTCCACGCGCTCTCCGGGGACTATCGGGACGGAGGCAATGAAACTTGAGCAGATGCCGGCGGGACGTTGCGCCCGCCCGGCTCAGTGCAATGCGGTGGGATCGATCGAGGGGAACAGGCCGTCGGTGGCGGGCACCGGGGCGGGGGTGGGTGCCGATGCCTGGGCAGGCTTGGCGGGCTCGGCGCTTGCCGCGGCAGGCGTGTTGTCGAGCGGCGACCACGAATCCCACAGGCCCTGGCGCCGGAGCGGCACCTCCGGCGCGGCCTCGGCGGGGGCGTAGTAGGACGGCGGCTGCGCCGCGGCCACGGCAGTGGCCTGCTGCTGCGTGATGTCGGCATGCGAGCCCGCCATGCGCGTGGCCCGGCCGCCGGCATCGCGCAACGCGACGCCGCTCGCCTGGATGCGACGGTAGCCGCCGTCCTTGTGGCGCATGCGGAATTCGGCCGCGTAGGACGGCGCATCGCCGTCGACATGGACCTGGATGCGGTTGAGCACCAGCGGCAGGTCGTCCGGATGGACCAGCCGCAGATATTCGCTGGTGCTCGGGCCGATTTCCTTGAGCGTATAGCCGAGCATGGCGGCAAACCGCTCGGAGAAATGCGCGCCGCGCGTGATGAGGTCGAACTCCCACAGTCCGACGTGGGCACCGTCCAGCAGCAGCTGGTGCCGCGCGCTGAGTTCGGCTTCGCGCTGGCGGTAGCTCTGCTCCAGGTCGTTCAGTGCCTGCGTGGTTTCCTTGCGGCGGCGGATCTCGCGCGCGACCACCGCAGCCGACCGATCGCCGGCTGCCCGGTCGCGAAAGCCGAGCAGGAGCACCCCGAGCACGGCGACGACCGGACCGACCACCAGGAGCAGACGTGTCCCCTCCGGCGCCGCGGCAGCGGCCGACACTTGCTGCGTGCCGAGAATCGGCCCGGCAAGCACCGCGCCCAGCGTCAGCCCGAAGCCCAGCAGCAGGCAGACGAACACGCTCATGGCCGGACGCCGCCCCGTTTGGGCAGGCAGCAGCGCAAACTGCAGCACGACCGCGCAGGCCGTGGCCGACAGGACCACCACGACGGCGAGCACGCCCGCATCCGACAGCGCGACCGTCTCCACGTTCTGCGCGCCGGCCTGGATCAGCTGCATCATCGGACCGCAGGCGCCCAGCAGCAGGCCCATCAGCAGCGTGCGGACCAGTCCGACGCGCGGCCGCGCACCCAGCATGCACCACAGCGCGGTGACCGCCAGGCTCCAGCCGAACGCCGCCAGCGTGAGCACCATGCCGTGCGCACCCAACGCCGCTTCGTGCGATGGCCAATGCGCCAGCAGGGGCAGCAGCGAAGCCGCCCACAGGCTGATGGCGGCGGCCAGCGCCGTCAGCAGCAGCGGCAGGCGCGCGGGACCGGCCGGCTGCCGGTGCTGGTCATCGAGCAAGCGCAGCAACAGGCAACCCGTGCCGCACGCCGTGACGAACGGCAGCAGCGCGGGCGTCACCGCGCTCGCGAACTGCCCGATCAACTGGACAAGCGCGTCATCCACCGCAAAGTCTCCCCTCTTCCCGGACTACGCAAAACAGAGAGGGTAATGGATCAGCCCCGGGTCTGAAAGCCGTCCGGATTCATGCTTTGCCAGCGCCACGAGTCCTCGCACATGCGTTCGATGCCGTACTGGGCCCGCCAACCCAGCTGCGATGCGGCCAGAGACGGATCGGCGTAGCAGGCGGCGATGTCGCCGGGGCGGCGCGCGACGATCTCGTAGGGGATCGGACGACCGCTGGCGCGTTGGTAAGCCGCAACGACTTCCAGCACCGAATAGCCGCGGCCGGTGCCGAGGTTGACGGTAAAGCCACTTCCGTCGCGGCGCAGCGCGTCCAGGGCGCTCAGGTGGCCGCGCGCCAGGTCCACCACGTGGAGGTAGTCGCGCACACCGGTGCCGTCCGGCGTCGGCCAGTCGCCGCCGAAGACGGACAGCTGCTCGCGCCGGCTCGCCGCCACCTGGGCGACGTAGGGCATCAGGTTGTTGGGGATGCCGCGCGGGTCTTCGCCGATCAGGCCGCTGTGGTGCGCGCCCACCGGGTTGAAATAGCGCAGGTAGGCGATCCGCCAGGCGCTGTTGGAGACTTCCAGGTCGCGCAGCACCTGCTCGCCCATCAGCTTGGTCTGGCCGTAGGGGTTGGTGGCCGACAGCGGGAACGACTCGGTGATGGGCACGGTATGCGGATTGCCGTACACCGTGGCCGACGAGCTGAACACCAGTTGCCGCACGTTGGCATGCGCCATGGCCGCGCACAGCGTGACCAGCCCGCCCATGTTGTTGTCGTAGTAGGCCAGCGGCTTCTGGACCGATTCCCCCACCGACTTCAGCGCGGCAAAGTGGATGACGGCCGAGATGCGCGAGCTGGCGAACAGATCATCGAGCAGCCGGCGGTCGCGGACATCGCCCTGCACGAACTTCGGCGTCTTGGCGGTGATCTGCTCGATGCGGGCCAACACGGCGGCGCTGCTGTTGCACAGATTGTCCAGGCCGATCACCTGGTAGCCGGCGTCCAGCAGTTCAACCCAGGTGTGCGAGGCGATATAGCCGGTGGCGCCGGTCAGCAGGATGGTTTCGTTCATCGGGTGAAGGGTTCGAGGAGGAGAAGGTTCGTGCCGCGCTTGTGTCAGGCCTGCGCACGGCATCGAGCGCCTGCGGAACAGCGCGCGCCAGCCCGCAGGACAGCGCGATCATAGCAAAGCCTTGCAACGGATTGCGGGCAAGCCGGCGAAACCACCGCGCTACGCGGCGGTGTCCGGATGGTCTGCGGCAAGCCAGTCAGTGTAGGCCGCGCGCAGGCGCCAGGCGGAAGCCGGATCGCGCAGGCCCAGCGCGTGGCCGACTTCGGTAGGATCGGCACCGACATCGAACAGCGCTGCGGCATAGCCGTTGCGCAGGGTCTGCGGCGACAGGCGCTCATTGCGGTGGACCAGGGCCGGCAGCTCGCCCAGCCAGGACTCGACGCGCCGGTAGATGGACGCGGCATGCATCGCGCGCCCGCCGGCATCGGCAACGAAGATGCGTTCGCCTGGCACCTCGGCCTGGGCGCGCACCGCCAGCCACGCCGACAGCGCCGGGCGCGCCGTTTCCAGCAGCGGGGCATCGTACGGCTTGCCGCGGGCCGGCTCGACGCTGATGGTGGCCAGGTCCGCCGCCACCTGGCGCAAACGCAGCGACTGGACCTGCGCCACCTTGAGCCCCGCGCCATGGCACACGGCCACGATGGCGCGGTCGCGGGCGAGCTTGAAGGCGCTGGCATTGGCTGCCTCGCCCGCCGCTGCCGTCACGGCCAGCGATGCATCGATGGCGATGCGCTCGGCCCGTGAGAGAAATGCTGTGGGGTCGTTCTCGCCCTCGGCCAGCTTCTGCCGCACGGCGATGCTGGCCGGGTTGTGCGTGCCCTCGCGCAGCAGCGCGAGCTGATGGAAGACGCGCTCGATCAGGCGCGCATAGCGGTAGCGGTGCAGCTTGGTCAGGCCCGCTTCATCGAGGAAGGCGGCGATGTCGGCGGCGCTCCAATCGGCCAGCGCGCGGCGGTGGGCTTCAGTCCAGCGCAGCCACTTGCGCCACATCGCGCGGTACACCGTGGCCGACGAGGCACGGTAGCCGCGCGCAGCCAGCCAGTGCTCGAAGGCCTGGGCGGGCTGGTCGGTCCAGTCCTGCAGATTCGGTTGGAAGAGATCGGGGGCGGGCGCGGCCGGATCGACGGACATGCGGCAAAAAACAGGCAGGCGCGGGCGTTTCGCGTATCCTCGCGAGCGTATCACGCCGTCGACAGGATTCCACCGTGAAAAAAACCGATCTCGAAAAACTCAAGGGCCTCAAGTTGAACAACGAACGCAAGCGCCAGGAACAGCGTACAGGCAAGGGGGGCCAGCCGGACGCCGGCAAGGCCGTCCCGCGCAGCAAGCTGCTGACGGCGCTGCTCGACAAGCCGGCGCCGGACGACAAGCGCTGAGCCCGCCCCGACCGGAACCCGGCTGCGCTGTGCCAACAGTTGCCGGGGGTCCGGGCGGTCCGGCGCGGCGATCCATCCGCGCGCGCCGGTCATCACCTCCCCTCCTCGCCCCTGCCCGCCCCCGGTTTCATCCACGCACACCGGGCACAGAAACGGCGGCCGCTTCCATTGCCTGAAGCCCGACGGCTCGACATCCAGCCCACCAGCAGCAGCCCGATCCACAAGCACAAGCGCGCACGAACGACACGCGCGGCGCGTTGAGCGATCGACTGCGCCCTCCCCGCATCCTGATCCGCGAACTGCGACTGGCGACCACGCCCTCAGCGGGCAAGGACGATACGCGCTGCCGCCAACGGCGCACTCCGGCACTGACCGCCTGAACCCGCACGCCACCGCGAATGTGGAGGATTTGCAACCCAGCCGCCGCTTTTACATACGGGCGGCGGCGACAAATCGTTCGTGGATGGCGAGTCGATCACGCTTGCGCGCAGCGGCCCGCTTCTTGCGTGAACCGGCGTATCACGCACACATTCATGGATCGCCTTGTCTCGGATCGCATCCCCCGTCTCCTCTGCCCGCGCGGCGCCGCTGCCGCCCATCGACCCGGCGCGCACGGCCTTCCTGCTCGACTTCGACGGCACGCTCGTTGACATCGCGCCGCAGCCGGAAGCCGTGCACGTCGCGCCGGACCTGCGCGCCACCCTCGCCGTTCTGCAACGCGCAAGCGGCGGCGCGCTGGCGGTCATCAGCGGCCGCACGGTGGCCGATATCGAAACACGGCTTGACCTGCCCGGCCTGGTGATCGCCGGCGTGCATGGCGCCGAGCGCCGGCATGCCGACGGCAGCTTCCATCGCCTGCAGACCGACAGCGAGGCGCTGGCCGCGCTCGAACGCGAACTGCGCGCGCAACTGCCCAGCGTGCCGGGCGTGGTGCTCGAATCCAAGGGCATCGCCTTTGCCCTGCACTACCGCCATCTGCCGCAGGCGGCCGACGCCGTGTGCGCGCTCGCCCGGCGCCTGGCCGACCGGTATGCCGACCACGTGCGGCTGCAGGCCGGCAAGATGGTGGTCGAGCTCAAGCCGCGCGGGGCCAGCAAGGGCGCGGTGGTCGGCCACCTGATGAGCGCCGCGCCGTTTGCCGGCCGCATCGCGCTCTTCGCCGGCGACGACCTGACCGACGAGAGCGCCTTCGAGGCGGTCAACACCCTGGGCGGCTGGTCGATCAAGGTCGGCATGGGGCCCAGCCAGGCGCATTGGCGCGTGTCCGATCCGGCCGCATTGCGCGACTGGCTCGCGGCGCTGGCCCGGCGCGCGGGAGGGCGTGCGGCATGAGCCGGCTGATCGTGGTCTCCAACCGCGTGGCGCCCATCGTTGAAGGCCAGGCGAGCGCCGGCGGGCTGGCGGTCGGCGTGTACGACGCACTGCGCGATACCGGCGGCGTGTGGTTCGGCTGGAGCGGCGAGATCGCGCCGAGCGCGTCGGGCGAGCCGTCCATCGCCACCAAGGGCACCATCACCTTCGCCACCGTGGGCCTGAGCCGCCGCGACTACGACCAGTACTACCGCGGCTTCGCCAATGCCACGCTGTGGCCGGTGTTCCACTACCGCGTCGATCTGGCGCGCTACGAGCGCCAGGAGTACCACGGCTACCGGCGCGTCAATACGCAGTTCGCGCATCAGCTCAAGGCGCTGGTGCAGCCCGACGACATCCTGTGGGTGCACGACTATCACCTGATCCCGTTCGCGGCCGAATGCCGGGCGCTGGGGCTGCGCAACCGCATCGGTTTCTTCCTGCACATTCCGTTTCCGTCGCCGGAGATCCTGACGACGATCCCGCCACACGAAGAGCTGATGCGCGCGCTGTGCGCCTACGACCTGCTCGGCTTCCAGACCGAGACCGATCGCGTCGCCTTCTACGACTACATCGAACGCGAGGCGCGCGGCTACATCGAGAACAAGGAGCACAACGGTCCGGTGCATGCTTACGGCAACACGCTGCGCGCCGAGGTCTACCCGATCGGCGTGCATCCGGACGAGATCGCGCGGCAGGCGGTGTCGTCGCTGGCGCGGCGCAATCCGTTCGCGCGCGAGGCCGATGCGAGCGGCGGCCACCCGCTCAAGCTCATCATGAGCGTGGACCGGCTGGACTACTCCAAGGGCCTGCCCGAGCGCTTCCGCGCGTTCGAGCAACTGCTGGACGATTTTCCCGACCACCGGCGGCACGTGACCTTCATCCAGATCGCGCCGACCTCGCGGCAGGACGTGCAGAGCTACCAGCAGATCCGCCAGCGGCTGGAGGCCGAATCGGGCCGCATCAACGGCAAGCATTCGGAGCTGGACTGGACACCGATCCGCTACATCAACAAGCAGTACGACCGGCGCATGCTGATGGCGCTGTTCCGCGCCTCGCACATCGGCTACGTCACGCCGCTGCGCGACGGCATGAACCTGGTGGCCAAGGAATACGTGGCGGCGCAGGACCCGGAGGCGCCGGGCGTGCTGGTGCTGTCGCGCTTCGCGGGTGCGGCGCGCGAGCTCGATGCCGCGCTGATCGTCAATCCGTACGACACGCGCGGCATGGCCGAGGCGCTCAACCGCGCGCTGACGATGCCGATCGAAGAGCGCAAGGCGCGCCACGCCCACATGATGGACCGGCTGCGCGCGGCCGATCTCACGGTATGGCGCGAACGCTTTCTGGCCGATCTGCGCGGCGCACCGGCCCACTAGCCCCGGAGACCCATCGCCGAAAAATAGCTTGCTATTAGATAGCACACGATCTAATATCCGGGCCATGAACACACGCAAGACCGCCTCTCAGTACCCGAACCTGGCGCTGGACCAGCAGCTGTGCTTTGCGCTGTACTCGACCATGATCGGCCTGAACAAGGTGTATCGCGGCCTGCTCAAGCCGCTGGGCCTCACGTACCCGCAATACCTGGTGATGCTGGTGCTGTGGGAGCGCGACGCGCTGACGGTGTCGGAGATCGGCGAGCGGCTGTTTCTCGATTCGCCCACACTCACGCCGATGCTCAAGCGGCTGGAAGCGGCGGGCCTGATCGGACGCCAGCGCTCGGACGCCGATGAGCGGCAGGTGATCGTCTCGCTGACGGCTGAAGGCCAGCGCCTGAAGCATCGCGCCAAGGACGTGCCCGGCTGTGTGGCCGCCGCCATGGAATGCGTGCCGGCCGAGCTCGAAGCCTTGCGTACGCAGTTGACCGGCATGAGGGCGCGGCTCTTCAAGAACGCGGCCTGATGCCGGAACGGGCGAGTGCCGCAAGCACCCGCATTTTTTAACCCAAATATATTGCGCGCTATTTAATAGCGAACAATGTTTCAACGCCGGCGCCCGGCCCAAGACATCCGTGCGCAGGCATCCCACCGCTCTATAGGAGAACCGCCATGTCGATCGAAACCATCCTCTATCGTGCCCACGCCAATGCCACCGGCGGCCGCGACGGCCGCGCCGCCACCGATGACGGCCGGCTGGATGTCCGCCTCGCCACGCCCCGCGAACTGGGCGGCGCCGGCGGCGAAGGCACCAACCCCGAGCAGCTGTTCGCGGCCGGCTACAGCGCCTGCTTCCTGGGCGCGATGAAGTTCGTCGCCGCGCGCGACAAGCTGCGCATCCCCGCCGACGTGAGCGTGCAGGGCTCGGTGGGCATCGGCGCGATTCCGAACGGCTTCGGCATCGAGGTGGACCTGGCGATCAGCCTGCCCGGCATGGACCGCGCCGAAGCCC